>DASYSC010000096.1:0-13563 GCA_036003765.1 Candidatus Limnocylindria bacterium | reverse complement strand
AGCGCCGCGCGCGGCAACGGGAACGCGTTCGGGTCGCCCTCCTTCGCGATCCGCTCGATGATCGGCCCGCCGGGAAAACCAAGATGGAGGAGCCGCGCGACCTTGTCGAACGCCTCACCGGCGGCGTCGTCGATCGTCCGGCCCAGCGGCCTGAACCGGCGGTGCGCCTCCATGAGCACGAGGTCGCTGTGCGCGCCGCTCACGACGAGCACGATCGCGGGTAATTCCGGCTCGGGTGGGGGGTTCGAGGGGGGCTCGCCCCCCTCGAGTTCGTAGAGCCAGTTCGCGTATACGTGGCCTTCGAGATGATTCACGCCGACGAATGGGAGGCCAGCCGCCAGCGCCAGGCCGCGCGCGTAGTTCGCGCCCACGAGGAGGCAGCCGATGAGCCCTGGGCCGACAGTTGCGGCGATCGCATCGATCTCCGAGAGCTGCCGTCCCGCGTCGCGGAGCGCCTTCTCGGTCAGCGCATCGAGCGCGCGCAGGTGCTCGCGCGCGGCTACCTCCGGGACGATGCCGCCGGTGTCCTGGTGAACGAGCTGCGACGCGACGATGTTCGAGCGGATGCGCCGGCCGTCTTCGACGATCGCGACGCCGGTCTCGTCGCACGACGTCTCGATCGCGAGGATCCTCAATCGTTCTCCTCGAGCTGGGCCTTGAGCTTTTGGACACGATCGCGCACCGCGCGGTCACGGAGGCGCTCGGTCCACATGATGAGCGCGTCCTCGTTGTTGTCCGAGTAGTACCGGCGGCGCACGCCCGCGCGGCGGAATCCGTATTTCTCGTAGAGCTTCTGCGCGGCAAGGTTGGATGCCCGCACCTCGAGGGTCAGCCATTCGGCATTCAGCGCGGCCGCCATCTCGAAGATGCGAACGAGCATCCGCTCGCCGATTCGCCGCCGGCGCTGATCCGGATGGACGGCGAAGGTGGTGATGTGGGCTTCGTCGACCATGAGCCAGAGGCCCGCGTAGCCGACGATCCGGTCGCCCTCGCGAGCGACGATGTAGCGCGCGTTCTTGTTCTGTGTGAGCTCGTGGCGGAACGCGTTCGCGGGCCACGGCACCGGGAAGGAAGCCCTCTCGACCTCCTGCACGCCGTCGACGTCGTCGAGGGTCATGTTCTCGATGACGACGGGAAATGTGGCGACCACCTTCTGACGGTACCTCTTAATCGCGCTTAGGGAGGCCCAGAGCGCGCGCATCGGCAGGCGGCGGAGCGAAGGGCTGGTCGAAGGACACGCGGATGGATGGCTGCCGGACGTAGAGCGGCTCGATCTCGCTCATCTTGACCTGCGGGCTCGATTCGAGCTCCTTCCAACCGAGCTCCGCGAGATAGCCGGCGCGCCGCATGCGCGAGGCCGGTGACGCGAAAAGCGCCTTGGGGCCGAGGAGGTCCCGGAGCATCAGCTCGGCGTCCGCGTCGATCTCGCCGACGAACAGGGTGTGGGTGCCGATCTGGCGACAGATCTCGGCGAGGGTCGCGACCATGAATGGCGAGCGCCGCATCCACTTGCGATTCCGCTCCTGGTAGAAGGCCGCGTAGTACTGGTCGCGTCCGGCGGGCAGCAGCGGGCATGTGCGCATCTTCGACGGAGCGTGCGGGTAGGCGAGCACGTCGAGCGTCGAGATGCCGACTAAATCCGATCCGCTCCCGCGGGCGATCCCCTGCCCGGCGGCGATGGCCACGCGCAGGCCGGTGAACGATCCTGGGCCCGTGGCGACGGCGACGCGCGTCACCGCGGAGAGCGCCGTGCGCGTGGAGAGCAGGATTCGCTCGATCGCCGGGAAGAGCTCGTCGCCCTGCCGCCGTTGCGCGCGCCAGGTCTCCTCACCGAGGACGTCGCGGCCGTCGAAGAGCGCGACCGACGCCCAGTCGGTCGAGGTGTCAAGCGCCAGCAACACTGCTCTGCAGCTCCTCGACGAGCCGAGCCGAGCGCGGCCCGGTCGCGGAGATGACGACGCGACGCTTCGTATCGGCGATGTGCTCGAGGTGCACGTCGAGCCGGTCGTCGGGCAACGAGTCGCCGGCTCGATCTGGCCACTCGATCACCGTCACGCCACCCGCCTCGAGGCACTCCTCCCAGCCGGTGTTGGAGAGGTTCGCGCCTTCGAGGCGATAGAGGTCGACATGGAAGAGCGGCAGCCGCCCACCGCCATGCTCGCGAAAGATGATGAATGTCGGGCTCGATACGTCGGAAGGATCGACGCCGAGTCCCGAGGCCACCCCGCGGGCGAGGACCGTCTTTCCCACGCCGAGCTCTCCCCAGAGCGCGAACACGTCGTCCGGTCGCGCCGACCGCCCCAGGCGTTCGCCGAGGCGTTCGGTGTGGAGTGATGAGTGGCTCACCAGGTCGATCGTCGCGGCGTCGCGGGGGTCACCCACTCGCCGCTCCGCGCGCGAATTTGCGACGCTCAAGGATCAGGCGAATGGTAAGACCGAGGAATGATCCGAAGAGGGCCGCCCAGATGGCGAGCCACCACTCTTGCGGGACCGTACAGAGGAACTGCACGCCGCTGCCGCAGCCGAGCGCGCCGACGAGTGGGATGAAGCCCAGCGCGCCGACGAACGTGCGCCGTCGCGCGAGCGATCTCTGCTGCGCCGTGAATGCTTCGCGCCGCTTCCCCTCCGAGCGTGACGTTCGCTTGTCGACCTTCGTGCCGCGCTGCTCGTTCGCGTCGCGCCGCGCGCGCCGGCGTCGCCGCCTTCCCACTCGCGGAGGCTACCGCTTCGTGTCGAACGAGCGGACGTTCGCCGACGGCACGACCTCGCCCCCATGGCGGATCGCGCCCGTGCGCACCTCGCTCGGGAACGTGATCTCACCGTTGACGGTCCGCTCTCCGAGCGCGCGGACGCTCGCGTAGTCCGGGGCGAGCGCGAGATCAAGCTCGCCCGCCGCGAACTCGCCGGCGTCCGCCGGAGCGAAGACGAAGAGCCGCGCCGACGCCGTGTGGATCGCCGCACGCGAGCCCGCGAGCGCGACGAGCGGCCGGTAGATCGGATCGGGGAGGGCCGCACCGCCGAACGCGATGAGGCAGATGACCGTCGGGCGATCGTCTCGGCCGGGAGCTCCCGACGCGGTCACCGTCTCCCCGTAGACGACCCTGAGTCCCGAGGCCGGCGCGCCCCCGGCGACGAGTCCAGACACTCCGCACGCATGCGCGCGCGTGAGCACTTCCGCCGACACGCGAGCCCCGCCGACCATGATCCGCCCGCCGAGACGAACATCGACGCGCGACGGCGCGAGATCCTCAGTCGGTGAGCTCACCCCGAGCGTCAGCTCCCCGATCGCATCCGGTCCGTATGCGGCGGCGCCCTCGATGCACCACGCCACGCCCTCGACGCTCACGCGCGCGTCGTCCGAGCGCGTCACGGCGCCGTCGAGGGTGGAACGCACGACCCAGCGACCGACGATCGGTGCGATGTAGACATCGCCGTCGGCGGTCAGATGCAGCAGCCGCCCGTCGATCGGCGCAGTGAGCGCACGGAGAAAGCGCCGACCGGTCCGTGCGAGGAGCGTCCCTGCCGTCACTTCGGCCCCGATCGCCACGCGCAGCTCGCGTTCCATCTCGGCCGCCGGCAGGCCGATGCGCCTCGCGCCTTTCATTCGGATCGCGGTGCCGAGAGCGACGCCCGCGGCGATCACGTCGCCGGCATTCACGTTCCGGCCGACAGCCGCCCGCTCGACGACGCCGATCGGCAGCGGATGCTGCGCGGTCCAGCGCGCGTGCCGCCAGGTCACGCGGCGCCCTGCGAGGGCAGCGCGCGCAGCGTGGCGTGCCACCGCAACACCGTCGGAATGCGCTCGGCATCGCGCTTCGGAAGAAGAAGGGGACGGCCCCGGGCATCGATGAGGACGCCGAGCGCACCGCCGTGACCGATCCCCTTGACCCGCGCACCCTTGGCGGAGACCTCCACATCGCCCGAGATCGGCACGAGGGTGAATGATCCACGCGCCACGCGATGCTCCATGCGGCCACCGGCATGCGTGAGGAGTACCGTCGCGTAGCGGCGAGGCCGTATCGAGACGACCAGAGCGACCCGCTCCGCGCGGCCTTCGTCGGGCTCGCGGAAGACGGTCGTCACTCCAGAAGGCTCGAGACCGTCGACGGCGACGAGGAGCGTCTGCGCGGCGCGCGGAAACGAAGCGGCCCGGCCGGTCACGAGCACCGCAGGCGCCGCGCGCATCGCGGCCACGTCGAGTCCCGCGTCCTCGGCGTCGCGAAGTGCGTGCGCGATCGCCTCGCGCGCGAGCGCCATCTCCAGCGCGAGCGCAGCCTCTGTCGCGGGAAGCGCGCCGGGCCATAGGGCGCGGTTGAACACGCGCTCGAGGAGCGCGGGCGCGTCGATAGCGCGAGGTAGCCATCGCCGGACGCGATCGAGGCCCGCGCGCGCCACGACATGATCCGCTGCCGCGCCGAGGCCCAGAGGCGCGAGATGCGCGGCCTCAAGCCCATCAGCCCGTGCGAGCACGCACGAGGTCGATGCTTCGGAGACATCGATGACCAAAGCGTCGCCGCCGCTCGACGACGCGAGCGAGCGCGCCGCGCGGTCGATGAGCTCGTCACGCAGCGTCAGATCCTTGTGGGCGCCGCGGCGGAATGCCCGGAGCGCGGTCACGACTTCCCCCACCTCACTCGATATCTCGAACGGGAGTCCCACGGCGGCGGGCCGCAGCTGATCGGCCACGCGCGGATCGGCGATCACGAAGATCCGCGGCGCCGGCAACTGCGTGCCGCATCCCAGCCGGAGCGCCTCGAGCAGGACGGCCATGGCCGCGCCACGTTTCGGGTCGGGGCCGACGAGCACCACGTCGGGCGCGGCATCGCGGAAGGCCTGCGCGAGCTCGCCGAACGAGCGTGGATCGTCAGTCGGTACGACCGCGCACGTCCGGGCTGCCGCGGCGAGTGCGATGCGCGCGACATCGTGGCGCGTGGCGTCGTCGCGGCCGTAGAGAAGCGCGACGCGCAAGGGCCTCCCGAGCCCGACACGGACTTCCTCGACCGGAGCCTCGTCTCCGGTCGAGACGATCACCGGGCCGGGGTCGTGGTGCGCGCCGCCTCCTGGACGAAGGCGCCGAAGATGCCTTCCACTTCCGAGGACATCCCCTTGTCTTTCCCTATCCGCTCAGGGTGCCACTGCACGCCCACCACCCACCGGTATTTGTCCGACTCGAACGCTTCGACGAGATCCCCGACCAGGGCCGTCGCACGGAGAGCCGGGCTGAGCTCCTTCGACGTTACCGCTTGATGGTGCCGCGAATTGACGACGAGTGCCCTTCCTCCGCACGCAGCCGCGACCTTCGAAAGCGGGTCGATGAGCACATCAGTGTGGAGGCGTACCGAGTCGGGACCTTCCGGTGGTTCGTGGCCCTCAACGTGGAGCACGAGCTTGCCGCCCATGGCGACATTCACAAGCTGGAAGCCGCGGCAGATGCCGAGCACCGGGATATCCAGCTGGAGCGCCCTCTGCATCGCATCAAACTCAAGATCGTCGCGCTCGAGGTCGGGCTCCTTCGCGAGATGCCGGAGGTCCGACTCTCCAAACCGGGCGGGGGCGATGTCGGGACCTCCCGCCAAACAAAGACCCTCGATATCCTCGGGCATCGTCATGCCGGGCTCCAGGATGACCACCTCGGCTTGGGCTCTCTCGAGTGCCTCGACATAGTTCGCGCGAGCAGCCACCGCGCGCGCGGTGTTCGCCTTGCCGATCGTGAGGACTATCCGCGGACGTCGACGCACCGCCGTCATGGTACGGAACCGCCGAGGCTAGCGCGGTCTATGAGCTCGATCAATACCCCACCCGAAGCCCGCGGGTGGATGAATGCGACCATCCCCTCCGCGCCGCGACGTGGCGTCCGATCGATCAGCTCGATGCCGTCGCGACCGAGTGCCGAGAGCGTCGCCGCGAGGTCGTCGACCACATAGCACACGTGATGGAGCGTAGGTCCTCGCCGCTCTGCGAGGAACTTCGCGACGCCCGACTCCCGATCGATCGGCTCGATCAATTCGATGCGCTGTCGATCGCCGCCGAGGAACGTCACGCGCACGCGCTGGTCCGGAAGCTCGCGCACGGGCTCCGCGCGCAGGCCCAGCGTGTCGCGATAGAACGGGAGCACGTCCTCGATCCGCGGGACCGCGATCGCGACGTGATGCAGCGGTCCCAGCTTCATGTGCGAGGCGGGACGTACATGCCGAAGACCTCGCGCAGATCGGCGCAGATCTCGCCGAGCGTGACGTCCGCTTCGACGGCGGCGAGGATCAGGGGGACGAGGTTCGCGGAGCCTCGTGCCGCGTTGACGAGATCGGCCCGGGCCCTCGTCGCTCGCGCGGCATCGCGCTTCGCGCGCAGCTCGGCGAGGCGGGCCTTCTGGCGCTCCACCACTTTTTCGTCGACGCGGAGGATGGGCACCTCTGGTTGCTCGCCTTCGGCACGATACGCGTTGACGCCGACGATCACCTTCTCTCCGCTCTCGACCGCTCGCTGCTGCTTGTACGCGGAGTCCTCGATCGCGCGCTGCTGGTAGCCCCGCTCGATCCCGGCGAGCGCGCCGCCGATCCGGTCGATCTTCTCGATCTCGGCCTGCGTTCGGTGCTCGATATCGGCGGTCAACGCCTCGATCGCGTATGCGCCGCCCAAAGGGTCGATGGTCTCCGCGACCCCGGACTCTTCGGCGAGGATCTGCTGCGTCCGGAGCGCGATGCGCACGGACTCCTCGGTCGGAAGTCCCAGCGCCTCGTCGTAGGCGTTCGTGTGCAGCGACTGCGTCCCGCCGAGGACCGCGGCCAGCGCCTCGATCGCGGTGCGGACGATGTTGTTCTGGGGCTGCTGCGCGGTGAGCGTCGAGCCCATCGTCTGGGTGTGGAAGCGCAGCGCGAGCGCCGCCGGCGACTTCGCGCCGTAGCGGTCGCGCATGATGCCTGCCCAGACCCGGCGCGCCGCCCTGAACTTCGCGACCTCCTCGAGGAGCGTCGAGTGCGCCGCGAAGAAGAAGGAGAGCTGCGGCGCGAAGCGCTCGACGTCGAGACCGCGCTCGACCGCCGCGTCGACGTACGCGATCGCGTCGGCGAAGGTGAACGCGAGCTCCTGGACCGCATCGGCGCCTGCCTCGCGGATGTGATAGCCGCTGATCGAGATCGGGTTCCACCGCGGAAGCTCATCGGCGCAGTACGCGATGAGATCCGTCGCCAGGCGCATCGAGGGACGCGGCGGGAAGATGTACGTCCCGCGCGCGATGTACTCCTTGAGGATGTCGTTTTGCGTCGTTCCGCCGATGCGGTCCGAGGCGATCCCCTGCCGCTTGCCGACCGCGACGTACATGGCGAGGAGGATCGCCGCAGTCGCGTTGATCGTCATCGAGGTCGTGACCCCGCCGAGCGGTATGCCCTCGAAGAGGCGTGCGAAGTCCTCGAGCGAGCTGATCGAAACGCCGACCTTGCCGACCTCGCCCGCAACGCGCGGGTCGTCGGCGTCATACCCCATCTGGGTCGGCAGGTCGAACGCCACCGACAGGCCCGTCTGGCCGTGCTCGAGCAGATAGCGGTAGCGCGCGTTCGACTCCTCGGCGGTTCCGAAGCCGGCGTACTGGCGCATCGTCCAGAGCCGGCCGCGGTACATCGTCGGCTGGATCCCTCGCGTGTACGGTGGCTCGCCGGGTAGCCCCGGATCGGCACCGTCGCCGTCGAAGAGCGGCGGTAGCGGCGCGCCGTACGTCGTCTCGAATTTCGCGCGCTCCGGGATGCGTTTGGTCGCCTCCGCGTAGGCGGTGCGCTCCCACTCGGCGCGGTCGCGGCTCTTCTTTCGCACGTTGGCGATGGTACGCGGGGCTATCGTCACCACCGTGGCGCGGTTTCTCGCGGTGACGGTGTTCGCCGGGGCCCTGTCGCTCGGTCTGGGCCTTCGCGCAAGCGCCTGTTCCTGCGTTCCGCAGACCGGAGCCCAGCAGGCCGCGCGAGCGGACGTCGTGTTCGGAGGGACCGTGACGGTCATCGAGCCGCCGATCACCGGCCTGACCTTCTCGAGCATGGATCCGATGAGCATCCGATTCTCGGTAGACGCGGTGTACAAGGGCGACGCGACACGAACCTTCTGGGTTTCGAGCGCGCGATCGGGCGCGAGCTGCGGCTTCGAGTTCTTGGTCGGGAAGCGCTACATGGTCTTCGCGCGCGTCTCCCGAGACCGCGTCGAAACGGACCTCTGCTCCGGGACGCTCCAAGGCGGCCGCGATCCGGCGTCGGTCGGTCTTCCCGCGGGGCGCGCGCCGCGCGAGGATCCGCCGTCGACCGCGCTCATCGCCGTCATCCTCGCCACCTTCGCGACCGCGGCCACGGCAGCCATCGGCGCGGCGTATCGCGCGCGGACGAGGGCCGTCCCACCGAGCTGACCCCACCCGCGGGTCATCGCTCGGAGCGAATCGGTCTCAGTGCGGAGACCACCCATGGACAGAGCTGAGCGTGGAGTTATTATTTGAACATGTTCGAAACCGCGCGTCAGGAGCACCGTCCGACCGAGCGTGGCGACACCACGAGGGACCGGATCCTGGACACGGCGCTCGGGCTCTTCAGGAAGCGTGGCTTCGAGCCCACCACGATGAGAGACATCGCGCGCGCGTCCAAGCTCTCGCTCGGCGCCGCGTACTACTACTTCCCCTCGAAGGAGGCGCTCGTCCACGCCTTCTACGACCGCGTGCAGGACGAGCATGCGACGCTGCTCCGGGCGACGTGCGCGTCCTCGGCGGACCTCGTCGTACGGGTTCGCGCGGCGCTGGTCTCAAAGCTCGACGTTCTTCGCGAGGATCGAGCGCTGCTCGGTGCGCTCTTCCGATATGTCGGCGAGCGCGACCACCCGCTGTCCGTCTTTAGCGCGGCGACGCGCGCGCAACGGGAGCAGGCGGTGGCGGTCTTCTCGCTCGCGCTCGAGGGATCACGCCTCCCGAAAGCGCTCCACGAGGCGGCGGCACGCGCCCTCTGGCTCGCGCACCTCGGGTTGATCCTCTACTTCATCCACGACGACTCCGACGAGCAGTTCCGGACGAAGCGACTTGCGCGCCGGACAGCCGACGTGTTCTGCGCGGCGCTTCGCCTCGTCACTCTGCCGGGCGTCGGACGCGTCATCACGCCCGCCCTCGACGCCCTGCGCGAAGCCGGCCTCATCTCCGCCATGAAAGGGAAGGTGACCTCATGACCCCAACCGCACGCCACTGGTATCCCCGCGCGTCAGCCGATCGGCGACCGTCTCACTGGTGGTACTGGGGCCGCGCGCTCTACGTGAGCCGGCGGGACTACTGGCGAATCTTCCTCAAGTTCTTCCTCGTCGGTCTGCCGATCGGCGCGGCGGGTGTGCTCCTCGGCATTCCGATCCTGCTGAGCTCGGCGTTCGTCCTGGCGGGCGCCGGAGTTGTCCTGCTCGTCTACTCGATCCTCGGGCTGTACCGGATGTACGGACACCCGTCGATGACGTACTACCGGCGCCTGCTTGAGCAGGGCGGAGTGCGCGACGGAATGGTCGTGGCCGATCTGCACATCGGGACCTATCGCACCACGTTCGCCCTCGCGGACCTGCTCCCAACATCCACGATCCACACGATCGACTGCTGGGACCTCGAGGGTCCTTCGGCCGAGGCCGCCGTCTCTGACGTCCGCGACCTCGAGCCGGCCCCGACGACCAATCCGCGGATCCACCCCGCTCGCGCGAACGCTTTCTCGCTCCCGATCCCGACCGCGAGCTGCGACGCCGTCGTCTTCGGCTTCGGCACCCACGAGATCCCGCACGGCGGACCGCGCGAGAAGCTCTTCGCCGAGGCGAAGCGGATCCTGCGGCCGGACGGCCGGGCGCTCCTCTTCGAACACGGCGCCGACGTCCACAACTTTGTCATCTTCGGACCGGTCATCGACCACGTGACCCGCAGGCAGGAGTGGCTCGACACCATGCGCGAGCATTTCACGGACGTCACGTACGCGCGCTCCTCGGCGGCGGTGGATCTGATCGCCGGGCGCCGTGCGTAGCGACGGCGCACCCGACGTCCTGATCGTCGGCGCCGGCATCGCGGGCCTCGCGGCTGCGCTGCGACTCGCGGACGGCGGGCTTCGACCGCTGGTGCTCGAGGAAAACGCGCGTGTCGGCGGACGAATGACGACCGATCGCGTGAACGGCTTCGCGATCGACACCGGCGTGACTCTGCTCGGCAACCGGTTCCACGGGATGCGCGCGCTCGCGCGACGGCTTTCCCTGCCCACCGCTCCCGCTCCCTTCTCGCTCGGCATTCGCGACGAGCGCGGGGAGCGCCGCTACCGCGCGCAGCGACCGTTCGATCTCCTTGGAGACCCGCACCTCTCGCTCGCCGCACGATGGGCGAGCGTCAGAGTGCTCGTCGACATCTTGCGCGGCGGTTCCGCGATGCTCCACGGGAGAAGCGACCGTGCCGGCGCGCGCGAGGACGAATCGCTTGGCGCGTACATGTCACGTCTCGGTGCGGGGGGCGAAGAGCTGCTCGCACGTGTCTTCGAGCCGGGACTGCGCGCGGCCCTTGGCGGCGCCCCGCGATCATCCTCGCGCTTCGCGTTCCTCCAGGTCCTCTGGAACACACTCGGCGCAGGCTTCTGGAACGTCGCCGGCGGCGTCGATCGCATTCCGGAGGCGCTCGCTCTTCGTGTACCGGTCGAGCTCGACGCGCGCGTCGACCTCGTCCGTGTCGCCGCCTCAGGCGTCGAGGTCGATGTCTCTTCAGCCGGATCGCGGCGGACGCTCCACGCGCGCGCGGCGATCCTCGCGGTACCCGCTGATCGGATCCCCTCGCTGTACCCCGACGCGCCGGAGTGGATCTCCCGCGCGGCCGGCCAGGCGCGCTACTCGAGGGTCGCGAGCGCGCATGTCGCCCTGAGTCGTCCACCCGATTGTCCACACGCCGGGTACGCGTTCGCCACGGGCGACGCAGATGGGATCGGCGTGCTGGAGCTCGAGCACCTTCGCGCGGAGGGCCGCTGCCCACCGGGAAAGGGAATGGTCTCCGTGTACTTCGTGGACACGCCGACGTTCCGCTGCCTCGAGACGGACGACGCCACGCTGCGCGCGCGTGCGCTCAGCGTCGTCGAGCAGGCCTTCCCCGGGTCGGCAGAGACGGCCGAGTTCACGCACCTCATCCGCTGGCCAACAGGGATCGCCATGTTTCCGAAGGGCAGGCTCGCGGAGCTCACCGGCCTCCGCGCCCGCCTCGCGGCCTGGGATGCGCCGCTTGACCTGGCCGGCGACTGGCTCGACGGCGTCGCCTGCGAGTCGGCGCTCCAGACCGGTCTGCAGGCCGCCGATCGGATCGCCGCGCGCTTGGCGCACTGAGCCACCGGGCTTACCGCGGACGGAAGACGAGCGTCCCTTCGAGATGACCGAGCCGATCTTTTGAGAAGCGCATCGGCTTGTAGTCGCTCGCGGCCCACAGCTTCACCTGGTCGCCCCAGTACCTCGATCCGGGCTGACCGGACTCGCCCTGCGGCGTGACCGACAGCGACGCGTCGAGATCGACGAGGTCCGCGATCATCCGTTCCGATGGATGAGTCGAGACGGCGAAGGGCGCGTTGATCGTGTAGGCCTCGTTGTTCACGGAATAGCCGTCGCCCGGACGCTTCAGCGGTCCGATGTTGAGCAGGAACGCGAGCGGGCCGATCGCGAGCGGGTGCGCGAACGTGATCGTGTGGAGATCGCCCCAGCGCCAACTCTTGGGATCGCTCCCGAAACGCCTCGTCAGATCCCTGGCCGCATCGTCCAGCGCCCGTCCGGCGATCGCGTCGCGACCGCGCACCGCGGGATCGCCGACGTCGCCGAACCACGCGTCGTTCGGCCGTCCAATGAGCTGATAAAGAGCGAACGTGATGCGGCCGCCGGCCGCGTAGTCGCGGTAGAGGGCCGCACCCAGCTTGTCCCTGAAGACGCGCTCGCACATCCGCACCAGCCACGATCCGTAGATCGCGGCGGCGGGCGAATCCGCGTCAAGCGCACCGTCCCAGGCGCGGACGGTCGCCTGCGCGTCGCGGGCGAGCGGCGCGCTCGGCGTCGCGGAGAGGATCGCCTCGCGAAAGCGCGCGACGGGGAGCGAGGTGAAATCGGTCTGCAGCGAACGCATCGCGGCGAGATCCGCCTTCTGCCTACCCGCGAGCCGCTGCGCGATGTAGGTCGCGCGGAAGCCCGGATCCCACTCGCCCATGTAGCCGACGCCCTGGGGGTCCTCCGTCGGGCGGTTATTCGCGTTGAAGATCACGCCGGAAGGCGGGTCCGCGATGCTCGGGTTCGCATCTGCCGGCAGCACTCCGGTCCAGTCATAGTCGCCCGACCATCCGGGGACCGGCATCTGGCCATCCCCCTTCCGTGCGGGTAGCCGGCCGACGAGCTGATACCCGATGTGCCCGTCCACGTCCGCGTAGCACGCGGAGACCGCCGCGCCGTTGAAGTCCGCGGCCGCGGCGCGGAACTCGCCCCAGCTCCGCGCGCGAGCGAGCCCGAAGATGAAGTCCAGGAGACGCCCCGGGTCGAGCGCCGTCCAGCGCAGCGCGAGCTGAGCGGTCTGATCCTTGAGGATCGGCGTGATGACCGGCCCGTGCCGCGTGATCGTGACGTTCTCGACCACCGGATCCGCGCGGCCCTTCACCGTGATCGTCTCGCGCACCACGGTCGCGGCCTCGAATGAGCCCCGGTACTCGTAGCGCCGCGGGTCGACCGGATCCTGGCGTTCGACGAAGAGGTCCTGCGTGTCGGTGTAGGCGTACGTGAAGCTCCACGCGATGCGGTCGTTGTGACCGATGACGATTCCTGGGATCCCCGCGAAGGAAAAGCCGACGAGCTTGTAGCCTGGGCCTTCGAGGCCGATCTCGTACCAGATCGATGGATTCCGCACGGCGAGGTGCGGATCGCCGGCGAGGATCGGCCTCCCGCTCGCCGTCCGCGAGCCGGCGAGGGCCCAGCAGTTCGACCCGATCCCTTCGCCCGATCCCGGCAAGATCGCGTCGAGGGCGAGCGTGCCAGGGCTCGACGCGCCCGGGGAGAGCAGACCGGCGACGGCCGTCCAGGCGCCCTCGTCGATCGCCGGCGCGCGCCCCGACGGATCGGGCATGAGTGTCCCCAGCACCCCTGTGCCGAACCGGTTCGCGAGGCTCGCGCGAAGGAGCTCCTGGGTGTAGTTGTTCGCGGCGTCATAAGCCTGCAGCTTCGCGACGACGATCGAGTCGACGGGCGTCCAGAGGTACGGGCGGTAGCCGAGGATGATGAACTCGATCGGCAGCGACTCACCGTGCCCCTCGAGGAACTTGTTCACGCCATCGGCGTAGGCCTGGAGCGCCGCGCGTGTGTCCTCCCGGAGCAGCGGAGGCTCCTGCGCGGCGACGCGCGCGAGGCCGAACGTTCGCATCTGGCGGTCCGCGTCGAGGGCCGGTTCTCCGAGCACTTCGGCGAGGCGACCGCTCCCGGCCCGCCGGTAGAGATCCATCTGGAACAGCCGGTCCTGCGCGGTGACGTATCCCTGGAGATAGAAGAGGTCGTGCGTCGACTGCGCGTAGATGTGCGGGACGCCGTGATCGTCACGGA
>DASYSC010000095.1:0-4559 GCA_036003765.1 Candidatus Limnocylindria bacterium | reverse complement strand
ACCTTCTCGGCTTCCTCGCGCGGCGTGTCAGGCATGACGATCGCGAACTCGTCGCCGCCGTACCGCGCCGGCACGTCCTCCGTCCGCACCCGCTCGCTGATCGACTGCCCGAGCATCCGGAGGACCTCGTTCCCGGCGAGGTGACCGTACGTGTCGTTGACCTTCTTGAGCTCGTCGATGTCGAAGAACGCCACCGCCAGCGGGGATTGGTGGCGCTCGGCCCGGGCGACCTCCTCCTCGAGGCGGTCGTAGAAATAGCGGTAGTTGTGGATGCCGGTGAGCGCGTCGGTGTTCGCGGCGCGCTTCAATCGCTCGTGGAGCTCGGCGACCTCGATCTGCGCCGCGATCTGCGCGCCGACCGTCTCCATCAGCGTCAGGTCGCGCTTGCTGAACGCGGCCACCGCCTGGTGGCTCAGCACCAGCACGCCCACGGTCCGGCCGCGCGAGACGAGCGGCACGGCGAGCTCGCTCCGGACTCGCGGATCGCCGATGTAGCGCGGGTCCGCGCGCACGTCGTCGACGATCTGCCCCTCGCGGTGCGTGAACACCCAACCCGAGATGCCGCGGTCGCTCGCCATCCGCGACGGCGAGTCGATCGTGGTCCAGGCGCCTGCGACCGCGCGCGACACAAGCTCGTCGGTCTGCTCGTCGTGCAGAAGGATCGTGAGGCTCGCGCCCGGCACGGCGCGCTCCAGAACGACGAGCGTGCGGTCGAGTAGCTGCTGCAGGTCGAGGATGGTGTGGAACTCGGGGGTGAGCTCGGAGAGGATCGCGAGCTCGCGGCTCGTCGTCTGCACCTCCTCCTCCGCGGCGTGGATGACGCCGCGCGCTTCGATCATCGCGACGAACGCGTTCACGACGGTGGGGTCGTACCACTTGCCCGACATGCCCTTGATCTCGGCGAGGGCCTGGTCCTCGCGCCGCGCGGGCCGGTAGGGGCGGTCGGCGAGCATCGATTCGTACGCGATCGCAACGGCGAGGATCCTCGCGGTGAGCGGGATCTGCTCCCCGGCGAGCCCGTCGGGGTAGCCCGCACCGTCCCAGCGTTCGTTCGCGTGACGAACGATGGGCACGACGCCGCGTAGGAAGCGGATCGACTCGAGGATGCGCGCACCGAGGATCGGATGCTCCTGCATGATCTTCCTCTCTTCGGGCGTGAGCGGTCCCGCTTTCGAGAGGATGGCCGCGGGCACCCCGATCTTCCCGAGCGAGTGGAAGAGAGACGCGTACCGCAGATCACGGAGCTCGTTCTCGGAGAGGTCCAGCCGCTCGCCGATCGCCACCGAGTCCGCGGCGATCTTGCGCTGGTGGTCCTCACGGTAGTGGTCGCGGGCGACGATCGTCGACATGAGCGTGGAGACCGTCGAGAGGTAGGCGTCGTCCAGCTCGCGATAGAGGCGGATCGAGCGGATCGTCGACGCGCCGACGCCTGCGAGGATGCCGATGAGCTCGCGCTCTTCGTCGGTCATCAGATGTGGCTCGCGCCAGGTGACGAACAGGATGCCAACGTTCTGATCCGCCGAGCGCAGCGGATGCACCAGGAGCGCTTCGTGGCCGAATCGTTCGAGGAGCTTGCGCGCGTTCTCGGGCTCATCGGCCCGCTGCAGCAGCGCGATGGGCTGCCCGGACTCGAGCACCCGCGCGATGAGCGGCCAGTTCTTGGGAAGCGCGAGGACGTCGCTCGTGGGCTTGCCGGTGGAGAACGCGAACTCGAGCGTGTCTCCACCTTTGTCGAGGTAGATGGCGCAGACCGCGGGCTTCAAGAGATCCATGACCGACTCCGAGAGGAGCCTCGTGACATCTACGAGCTCGGTCTTCTCGGCGATCGCAAGACCGACCCGGTGCAGCTCGAAGAGGCGTCGTGACAGCGTCGCGGCGCGGTCGTAGAGGTTCGCCCGCTCGAGCGCGATCGATGCCTCGTTTGCGATCGCGGCGAGGAGCTGCAGGTCGCCCTCGTCATACGCGCTGGACCGGCGGCTCTGCGCGGAGATCGCGCCGACCACGAGGTCGCGCTGCCGCAGAGGCGCGACGATGATCGAGTGCTCCTCGACGGCGCCCCACGACGTGAGCTCGGGGAGGCCGATCCGCCGGCGGTCGTGCTCGACGTCGCGAAGGAGCAGCGGGCCGCGCTCGATGCTCGCGCCGACCAAAGTCCCCTCTCTGGGCCGCTCGATCGGCGCGAGCTCCTTCCCGCCGTCCACGAGGAAGCGGTAACGCACGGTCGAGCCATCGGGTCCGAGCGTTGCGACGAAGAAGTTGTCGGCGTCCATGACCACCGCGACCTGCCGGTACACGTTCCGGAAGACCTCGTTCGGGTCGAGCGAGCTGCCCACCGCGTGACCCACTTCGACGAGTGTCGCCAGAAGGCGAGCGCGACGCTCGGCGATGAAGCGCGCGCGGATGTCGAGATAGCCCAGCAGGAAGAGCGGGATGCCGGGGAGAAGGAACCAGGGCTGAACAAGGACGATCTCCACCGCGATGACCGCAGCGAGACCCCAGAGGAGCTGCGCGCGCCCCGTGCGATTGATCCATCCCAGCGTTTGCCCGCTGAGGCGCTCGGTGCCGAGCATGAATTGCAGCGCGAGGATCTGACCCAAATCGAGGACGACGAGCGCGAACGCGGCGAGCGCGCCCGCGGCGATGACCTCGGCGACCGGACCGATGATCCGATCGGCCGTCGACTGGAGCACGAGCTGGAACACCATCGCCGCGGTCCCGGCGCTGATCGCCTGCGCCGCGCTGTTGCGGATGAGCCGCACGGACGACTTACGGGTGGCGAGATCGACGACGATGCGCGCGAACGCGGCGACGAGCGCGAGCTCTCCCGGCGGGAGCAGGACGACGCCGGCGAGGACCGCGACCTCGGACGCGGAGAGCTCGATGTTCGGCGCGATGCGGATGGGCCGCATGGAGAGGAGCACGCAGAGCGCCCAGATGTAGAGGGCGACGATGGTCGGAGGCTCATCGCCGAGGACGTCCTGGATACCCAACGCGATGAACGGCGCGGCGACCAGGCAGGTGACCGCGACGAACACGTACGCGCGAGCCGGGATCCGCCTCATCCTTGCCCTTCCTGCGTGGTCGCCGAGCCTACGCCCGGCCGATTATGACGAGGAGTCATTCGCCTATCAGCGAAAGGTTCAGCGGGTCCTAATTTTTCTTGCCAGGACCAACCTCTCGCGCAATCGCTTGCGTGACCCATGTGTTCAAGCTGACCCCATCTGATTTGGCTCGGCGCTCAACGTCGCGATGGAGCTGCTTCGGAAGTCGCAACACGAACCGGCCACTGAAGTCTTCTGCCGGCTTGGGGATCTCCAAGCCACGCCGAAGCCGGTATGCCGCCAGCTCGCGAAGGGTGGCCTCGAGCTCGGTCAACGCTGCGCGCCGCGTCCTGCCGGCCGCGAAGCAGTCCGGCCACTCTGCGAGGTACGCGAGAACGCCTTCGCTCGGCGACTCGCCGTACTCGAAGAACACCCCGTAAGGACGCGCGAGGATCTCCTCGACACTATCGCGCTTTGTCAACGCGGCTCCTCGAGCACCTTGACGACGCGTTTGACGTACACGGGCAGCAGAAATCTTGCGGGCGGTCGCGGAACGAGCACCGTGCGGTCTGCTAGTTGGGCGATCGTCCCGTGTCTTGCGCCTGCTCGCAGTCGCCATCCGTACGCCCCCAAAAACGGCGAGGAGTTCCTCGGCCGTGACATGGGTCGGGCGCGACTGAGCTCAGCGGGGCCGTCGCGCCATCGACTAGTGTCACTGGTAGTATCACACACGAAGTAGCGGCAGCGACTTGCGCCAGACACTGGGCCGACATACCACCCACGGTGTTGCCTCGTTAGACACGTAATGGGTGGCTTTGCGAAAGTCCTAGCGACGGCGGCGCTCGTCGGTGCGCTCACGCAGCTCGCGCCCGCGCGTGCGGCAACCTGTACGAGCAGCGTCGGACCGGGCATTCCGCCGCCCGCTCAGCTGCGGAGCGGACTCGATGGATTCCATGCCGCCTGGTACGGACAGAGCGGATACATGTCGCTCTGTGCGGGGACGATGGCGACGGCGACCGTCGCTTTTTACAACAGCGGGTCGCGCGGATGGGTCGCCGGACGTTTGGCTGAGGTCGCGTACCTCGGCACGTGGAATCCCGACCCGGGACAAGATCACGCGAGTTACCTGGGTGGTGACGGCACGAACGGTTCGCCTGCGACCGGATGGCCGCGCTTCAACCGGCTCGCGTCGCAACCGTCAGCGTACGTCGGTCCGAATCAAGTCGCGTGGTTCCAGTTCGCCGTCGTCGCGCCACCCGCGCCCGGGACGTATCGCATCGCGCTTCGGCCGCTCATCGAGGGCGCGCAGTGGATGGAGGACTACGGCGTCTTCTGGGTCGTCACCGTGCTCAACGCCGACGGCACGCCGCCGCCGCCGCCACCTCCCGATCCGACGCCGGCGCCCGCACCGCTCGTCACCACCGTGACCGCGTCCTACTTCGGTCCGGGACTCTTCGGGAACCGCACCGCATGCGGGCTGACGCTGACGACGACGCTTCAGGGCGTCGCGCACCGGAC
>DASYSC010000094.1:0-22538 GCA_036003765.1 Candidatus Limnocylindria bacterium | reverse complement strand
TTCCGCATGCCCTCGTGAACGATGGCCTGCGCGAGAACCACGGAAGTCGTGGTGCCGTCGCCGGCGATGTCATTGGTCTTGGTGGCCGCTTCCTTGAGAAGCTGGGCGCCCATGTTCTCGAAGGGATCCTCGAGTTCGACCTCGCGGGCGACCGTGACACCGTCGTGGGTGACGGTCGGTGAGCCGAACTTCTTGTCGAGTGCGACGTTCCGGCCCTTGGGCCCGAGCGTCGTCTTCACGGCATTCGCCATCGTGTCGATGCCGTTCTTGAGCTTCTTGCGTGCTTCGTCAGTAAAGGCCAGCTGCTTTGCCATAGTTACCTCCCCTTAGTCGGTGACGAGACCGAGGACGTCTTTCTCACTCAAGATGAGAAGCTCCTCGTCGTCGAGCTTGAATTCGGTCCCGGCGTACTTCTGGAAGAGGACGCGATCGCCTTCCTTGAGCTCCACCGGGATGCGCTGGCCCGTGTCGGGGTGCCGGTCGCCGGGACCGACCGCGAGGACCTTGCCCTCCTGGGGCTTCTCTTTCGCGGTGTCCGGCAGGACGATCCCGCTCTTCGTGATCTCCTCACGCTCGAGGGCCTTGACCACGACGCGGGAGCCGAGCGGCTTGAGCTTGAGCTTGGGCTTGGGCTGGGGCTTGGGTGCCGTTGCGACTGCCACTGGTTCTCCCCTCCATTTTGTTGATTCGGGCGCGGCAGGACCGCCGCAGACCGTCGGAAGCTTGGATTAGCACTCGCCAGGCTTGACTGCTAAGACTCTATTAGAGCGCTGGAAACTGTCAAGTTGTCGGGGGGCTGTGCCCCCCGGCCCCCGCCGCTTCGGGCAGCGGCGTCTCCGCAACGACGCGGTCCTTGCCGGCCCGCTTGGCCGCGTAAAGCATCAAATCGGCAGCCTCGAGCACCTGTTCGGCGCTCCGGGCCGCCCGCCAGGTCGCGACACCGGCGCTGACCGTGACGGCGATCCGCGGGTCGGCGCGGCCTTGGAGCTCGATCGCTTCTCGCACCCGTTCGGCGGCGATCCTGGCCTCCTCGAGACCCGACTGGGGCATGAGGATGAGGAACTCGTCGCCGCCCGTCCGGACACTGACGTCGGACGCCCGTACGGTCTTGCGGACCGTGTTGGCGAGTCCGCGGAGGGCCAGGTCGCCCTGCTCGTGCCCAAACGTGTCGTTCACGTTCTTGAGACCGTCGACGTCGAGCGCGATCACGCTGTAGGGCTGACCGTGGCGCGCGGCGAGCGAATGCATGACCCGAAGCTGCTCGACGAGGAAGTGGCGGTTGTGAAGGCCGGTGAGGCCATCCGTGGTCGCCTGGCGCTGAGCGGTCTCGAGCACGCGGCGCGTGGCCAGGCTGAGCGCGACGCGGTCGGCCGCGGCGCGCATCACGGTGAATCGATGATCGAGTCCGCATCCGGCTCGAGAAAGAGCGCGCCGACCGTATCGCCGCCGGCGACGAGAGGCAGGCATGAGTAGTGGGAGCGGAACGGCATATACGGGCATACCACCGGGTCTGCCGCGGACTTCACTTCGAAGAAGCGTCCGCTTCTGATCGCCGGACAGCTCGTCGGTCCGTTCACGACGGGGTGCGACGTCGCGCGACCCGCGACGCCGATCGGCTCGAGGATCGCGACCGACGGGTCGGTGAAGAGGACAGTCGCCGCGGACAGGTGGAAGCCACGCGACACGCTGCGGGCAGCGGTCTGTGCGAGGCTCGCCTCGTCGGTCGTGAGGGCCAGCGCGTCCACGAGGTCGTCCATGCTCTCGAGGACCTTCATCCGGGACTCAAGCCGGTCGCTCTGCGCGCGGATCTCCTCGAGCGTGAGGAACGAGGCCACGGCCGAAGCCGACGCATCCGCGATCACCTCCGCGATCCGGATCTCGTGCGCCGACCATTCCCGCGCGTCGTGGCTCGAGACCGCCATCAGTCCGATCACTTCGCTGCGATGGACGAGCGGGACGAAAAGACCGGCGGCGAAATGTTGATGATCTCGGACCGCGTCAGACGCTTTCTCTTCCTTGGAGTCATTCACCGCGACCGTGCGCTTCTCGCGGACAGCCCGACGACGGGGCGTGTCCTCGGGCAGGGTCGGATCCGTGTGGAACTCCTCGATGGCTCCGTCCGGGCCCACGGTGTACCCATCGGTGAAGTCCGGTTTCGACGCGAAGAGATAGAGCCGCTCGATCGCGAGCGAGTTCTTGGCCGACTCGTAAACGACACGGACGAGCTCGTGCAGCTCGCGAACGCGCGCGAGCCCGACGGCCGTGTTGCGCGCGACGGAGAGCTCGGCGTTCTGCGTGGCGAGCTCATCGGTCCGCTGCCGCAGCGTGAAACGGGTCTCCTGGATGGTGCGCGAGATGAGCGCCGTCATCGCGATGACCGACAGCAGTGAGAAGAAGCGGATCACGCCAACGTCGAGGTCGGTGCGGTCGTCCACGACGAACACCTCGGCGAGGAGCGTCGCGACATAGGCCACCGTCGCGATGGTGCCGGTGAAGAGCGTCCCGGAGATGCGCATGCCAAAGACGGTCGCGAGGATCGGGAGGAAGTAGTAGGGGAAGTACCGCGAGGCGACGCCACCCGTGAGCACGAGCAGGATCGCGGCGATGATCTGGGTGATCGCCGTCCCGACCGCGAACCGGCTACGACCGAGCCAGGAGTCCGGAAAGACGTGGAACCAGAGCGTCGCGAAGAGAAAGAGCAGGAGCGAGCTCGCGACGAGGCCGATGCGCGATGGCTGGTCGGTCGTGGGGAGCGCCGCGGTGCCCAAAAGCGCCGCGCCGATGCCCCAGGAGGCGACCTCGGACGCGATGCGCACGCGGCGCTCGTACGAGGCCCGCGCCCGCGGGTCACCCGCCGCCATTTCGCCGACACGGTGGGCCAACTCGGCTAGCCTGCGCTTGAAGGGGGCTTCGCCCCCTTCAGATCCCCCGAGGTAAATCGGCACTGAAGATCGCGAAGCTCGCCACCTGGACGCTCTCGGCCAAAGCGGAGAAGACGATCACCTTCGGCGCGGGCGCGTACGACACGTTCACCGCGACGATCGTCGAGATCACCACGGATGACGGGATCACCGGGGTGGGCGAGTGCATCGCGCGCCGCGCGCCGCGGGTCGTCGAGACGGTCGTTCGCGATCTGCTGTGGCCGGTCGTCGAAGGCAAGGATCCCCGCGACGCTTCCGGCCTCCACGACGCGATGTTCGCCACGCTTCGACCGTGGGGCCACTACCGCGGCTTCGTCCAGGAAGGGATGAGCGGGATCGACCAGGCGCTTTGGGACATCGTCGCGCAGGACAAGGGCGTGCCGCTCTACAAGGCGCTCGGCGGCGCCGCGCGGACGAAGGTCCCCGTCTACGGATCGAAGGTGTACACCGCGGACCTCGACCACATGTCGAAGGAAGCGCAGAGCGCCGTCCAGCGCGGGCACAAGGCGATCAAGATCCAGCTCGGGCGATCGGCGGAGTGGGGCGGACCGAATGCCGACGTCGACGTGTGCCGCGTCATTCGTGAGGCGATCGGTCCAGGTATCGAGATGGGCGCCGACGTGAACAGCGCTTACGACGCCGCGACCGCGATCCGCGTCTGCCACAAGGTCGCCCGGTACGACCTCTGGTTCATCGAAGAGCCGGTCTTTCCCGACGACATCGACGGCTACGAGCTCATCCGCCGATCGCAGCCCATCCCCGTCGCGGCGGGCGAGTCCGAGTTCGGGCTCTTCGGATTCAAGGAGCTGCTCAAGCGGCGCGCGCTCGACGTCGTGCAGCCCGAGATCGCGCGCATCGGCGGCTTCACGGCGGCGATGCGCCTCGGCGCTCTCGCTCAAACGCACAACGTGAAGGTGGCGCCGCACACCGGCTTCTCGTGCGGCGTGGCGCAGCTGGCCTCGCTGCACCTATCCGCCGCGATCGCGAATCTCTCGCGTCTCGAATGGATGTGGATCAGCAATCCGCTGGCAGAGATCTTCACGGAACCCCTTCCTCAGCCAGTTAACGGAGAGCTCGCCGTTCCCGAACGGCCGGGCCTGGGCCTGTCACTGGACCGCAAGAAGCTCGACAAGTACAAGCTGGCTTGATGCGTCCCTGGCGGACGCTTGCCCGGCGCGTGTTGCTCTCCCGCCCGCCCTGGATGGAGGTCGCCGAGGAGAACATCGCGCTTCCCGATGGTCGAGAGATCGAGGGCTTCCTCTCGATCCGCACCCGCGACTTCGTCGCGATCGTCGCGGTCTCAGAGGGCGACGAGGTCGTGATGATCCGCTCGTACAAGCACGGAGCGAGATCGATAGCGCTCGCGGTCCCGGCCGGCTACATGGAGGACGGCGAGGACCCGCTGACCTCCGCGAAACGCGAGCTTCGCGAGGAGACCGGATACGAGGCGAGCGAGTGGATGTCGCTCGGCCGCTTCGTGGTGGACGGCAACTATGGCGTATGCGCTGAGCACGTATTCCTCGCTCGCGGGGCGGCCAAAGTGACCGATCCCGACTCCGGCGACCTCGAGGAGATGGAGCTCGTTCTTGTGCCAGTTGCGGAGGCCATCCCGCGCGTTCGGCGCGGCGAGATCGTGCAGCTTTCGTCGGCGGCCGCGCTCGCTCTCGCCGTCGCGGAGTTCGACGAGCGAAGCCGGTGATCGAGGAGGGCGGACACGCGTCCGCCCTCCCTGTCCCTAGTTCGATTTCGTCCGGAAGATCTCGTAGATCGCGCCGGCAGTGATCGAGACCGCGAAAAGGTTGCCGTTCGGTCCGGTCTGGATGTCCGTGACCACGCCGAAGTCCCGACCGATAAGAAGGCTCTCGCTCTCCGTGAGGTCGTGCTTTGTCGTGTTGTCCGCGACTCGGTCCTCGAGCCGCGGGTCGTCGACCGCGATCTTGTTTCGGTTGCCGGTGAGCTGGAAGCGGAAGAGATAGCCACCGACGGACAGGGGAGTGGCCGCGCCGACGAAGAGGTCGCCAAAGAACTGCGGGCCGAGCGCCCGGCCTGACATGAACCCGATGCCGGCGGGCGGGACCGCGTACTTCCAGCTGAACTCCGGGTCGCTGTAGTGCGCGCCCGGCAGCATGAAGAGTCGCGAGCGCGCTTCCCCTGGTGTGTCCGCGATGTTCGACGGCGGCCAGCGGATCTGCTGCAAGCTGCGCCCGAACTCGTTGCCCTCGATGGACTTGAACTGGGCGATTCGATCGACGGGTCCCATGATCTGAACCCAGCCACCGTTCATGCCTGGCTCCACCCGATTGAGCTCGTCGAAGGTGTCGTCGCCGTTCTCCTGCTCCCACAGAGCGCCGGAGATCGGATCGAACGCCATGCCGAAGCTGTTCCGGATGCCGTAGGCAAAGACCTTCTGCACGTTCGCGCCGGCGTTGCCGCCGATCGCCGCCCCGGCAGCGTGGAACGGGTTGTCCGAGGGTGTGGTGCCGTCGTCGTTGAGGCGCAGGATGACCCCGGTGAGATGGGCGTCGTCGGGGTCGGGCCCGCCGAACTCATCGTCGGGCTGACCCGGCGACCAACCCTGCGGCAGGTTCTGCATCTGCCCGCGCCGGCCGTTGTCACCGATGATGATGTAGAGTTTTCCGTCCGGACCGAAGCGGATCACGCCGCCATCGTGATTCCCACGCAAAGGCTGACCGGCGTCGGCCTGGAACGCGCGGAGCCTGATCAGGTTGCGATCCAACATAAGCGTCGATCCGTTCCAGACGAACCGGTCGACCCGGTTCCCGAGGATCGGGACTTCGCTCAGTACGCTGCTGTCCGCGCCGGTGGAGCTCTCCGTCCAGTAGAGGTAGACGAACGGAACGACGGGGAAGCGCGGATGCAGAGCTACCCCGAGCAAGCCTCGCTCGGAGGCCGAGTTCACCGCAAGATCAAGAGCGACGCCGGCGACCGCGCCGTCCGTGACCCGCTTGACGCGACCGCTGCTCTTCTCGAGAACGAGCAGGTCGTTCGCACCGAGGAACACCATGCTGGTGGGCGCGACGAGCCCCGTTACGACAGGTCGCACACCGAGCAGCGGATGAAGCATCGTCGGTCCGGCGGCAAAGGCAGCGCGCGGCGGGGATATCAGCATCATCGCGATGACCAAAGCGACGACCGCGGATAGGGACATGACGCGTCGAGTCATTCGAACACCTCCCGAACGCCTCCCATACGGAGCCCGCGGGTGACCGGATGCGCCAGATTCAGTTCGGGAGTGAGCCTGCGCTGCGACCTGCGGAGCGAGCGATGGGCCGGCGGCGAGAGCGAGCCACGAGCTTGCCGACCGCTTCGCGCAGGATCGACGTGAACCGCTCCGCGGGCGGAGAGAGGGAAATGTCGCGCGCGTGCACGATCGAGAAGTGCCGTCGCACGCGCCAGCCGGACACCCTGAGGATGGCGAGCGACCCGGCGGCGAGCTCGGTCGTAACGGCATAGCGGCTGATCCCGGTGACTCCCCCGCCCCTGGCAACGGTGAGCTTCACCGCTTCCCATGACGGGAGGGCGATCCGGCGCGCGGGGCCGATGCCCAGATCGCGCCATGCGGCCTCGAAGGCGGCGTGTATGTGAGCGGCGCCCGGCCGGGCGCCGCTCCCTTACCACCCGAGCAGGGTCAGCGGGTCGACCGCCTCGCCGTTGTGGATGAGCGCGAAGTGCAGATGCGGGCCGGTGGTGATCCCGGTGAGGCCCACGAAACCGACCACCTGTCCGTTCTTGATCGGCTGACCGGCCCTGACCGGAGGAAGGACGAACGTGTCGTCGAGGTGCGCGTACTCCGACACGAATCCACCCGGATGCGCGATCAGCACGATCATCGCGCCGTCCGGCAGGTGGCCGACGAACGTCACCTGCCCGTCCGCCGCGGCGACGACCGGCGCACCGAGCGGCGCTGCGATGTCGATCGCGTCGTGGAAGTGTTCGTAGAACGCGCCCCGATAAGCGCGCGCCGGCTCAAGTGCGAGCGCGCTCGGGCCGAATGGCTGCGTGATGGGTCCGCGCAGGGGAAGTGACCACGCGCTCGCGGCCGCTCCGTCCTGGACCATTGCCGATGCGACGAGCTGCGCCAGCGAGGTTTGCGCCGCGGCCGCGTCCCGGGCGAGCGCTTGAAGGACCTCGACCTGCGCGGCGCGCGCCTCGCTGTCGCTTTTCGCGGCCGCGGCCGCGAGCAAGCGCGCGCGATCGCGAAGCCGCGCGAGCTGCGCCTGCTTCGCGGCGACCGAGTCGGTGAGCCGTGCGAGAACGGCGGCGCGGTCGGTGAGCGTGACCTGGGCTGCGGCAAGACCTGCCTCGAGCGAACGCAGCTCATCCAGCGCGTCGCGCTGCGCCTGGCTGATCGCAGCCGGCGCCGGCGTCGCCGACAGCGCCGCGAGGCGGAAGGCATCGCGGGCAAGACGCTCGTGCAATCTTCCGCGCTCGGCCGATCTCGCCTGTAGCGCGGCGATCTCCGTGTTGACCCCATCCAGATCCAGGCCGATCCGATCGACCTGCTCGTTCAGCGCCGCGAGCTCGTCCTGCGCGACGCGCGCCTGCGCATCGATGATCTGTGCGAGCGACCGCGCGTTCGCGAGGAGCGCGGCGTCGCGGGCCCGTGCCTCAGCCGGATCGATGGTCGATGTTGGGCTCGGGGTGGCTGACGGGATCGGCGTCGCTGAGGCCGACGATCTCGGCATAGTCGTGGGTATCGGCGCCGCGGTCTGCCAGGTCGTTAGACCCGGCGGCGGCGTTGGCGTCGGCGACCCCGAAGGCGGCGGGCTCGGCCCATCGGCGCTCGCCGGCGAAGCGAGGAGCCACGCCCCGAGTCCGATCGCGAAGGTCGTGGTAACGAGCCCTCGACGAGACAACCTCGTGAGGTTGCCAAAACAGCCTCACTTACCGGTCGCCGGAATGAGGGACGGACGACCGAGGACTCGTGCTCAGCTCATTGAGAAGCTGGCGAAAACCTCAAGAAGCTCTTAGCGACTCGGACGCCGCCGACGCACAGCGGGCCGGCGATAGCCGAGCTGATCGATCCACTGCTTGGACGTGCCGGTGATGACGATGCCGGCCCGAGGAAGATCGATTACGCGTCGCACCCCCGCCAGGAAGATGGCGGTCCGGAGCTCGAGCTCGAAGCTTCGGATCCATTCCTCGACGCTTTGCTCGCCGCGAAGAGCGGCCTGCAAGAGCGGACGGCCGACCCCCACCACCGTCGCTCCCAGCGCGATGGCCTTCGCCGCGTCGAGACCGCTACGAACCCCACCCGTCGCGATCACCGGCAGGCCGACGGTGGCGACGCCGGCGACCGCGACCGCCGTAGGCACGCCCCAGTCACGGAAGCGATTGCCAAGGCTCATGCGTGCCGCGTCGGCTTGCGCCGCCGCGCGTAGCGCTTCGACCGCGGCGAACGACGTCCCGCCGACGCCACCCACGTCGATCCCTTTGACGCCCGCGCGCCGCAGCCGCAGCGCGACCTCTCTGGTGATGCCCGCACCCGTCTCCTTCGCTATGACGGGAACTCGCGACCGTCGCGTCAGCGCGCGGATCGCGGCGAGCGCGCCGCGCGCACGGGTCTGTCCTTCCGGTTGGACCGACTCCTCGAGATAGTTGAGGTGCACCGCGAGCGCGTCCGCCTTCACCATCGAGACGATCTCGTTTAGATCGCGGGCGCCGAGCGCCCCCTCGCGATCCTGCTTCACGAGCTGCGAGATACCCACGTTCGCGATCACGAAAGCGGTCGGCGCGCTCTGCCGCACGACGGAGTACGTCGGGACGAGCATCGGGTCGCGGAGCGCCGCGCGTTGGCTTCCCACCCCCATGGCGATCCCGCGCCTTTCGGCCACGCGTGCCAGGAGCTCGTTCACCGCGAGCGCGCGACCGTGGCCGCCGGTCATCCCCGAGATGACCAGCGGCAGGGCGAGCCTCCGGCCCAGGAAGGTCGCGTGAAGGTCGACCTCCGCCGCGTCGATCTCCGGTAGCGCGTCATGGACGATGTGGACGTCGTCCCAGCCGGCGGGCGTGCGGGTCTCGACGTCGGCTTCGGCGGCGAGCTTCAGATGCTCGCCTTTGCGCCGCGCGATGTCCTCGGCCTCGCTCAGTCGAACACCCCTTCCGCCGCGAGCGCACGGTACTCGGACTCATCGAGCCCACCAAGTCCGCGCCACACCTCGTCGTTGTGCTCGCCGAGGGTAGGGCCGGCACGGTCGAGGACCGCCGGCGTGAGAGAGAGGGTGAACGGCGGCGCCATCGTGGTGATCTCGCCGAAGACGGGATGGGCAGAGCGACGCCAGAACGCGCGATGACGAAGCTGCGGATCCTCCGCGAGCTCAGCGATCGTCGTCACGGGAGCCGCCCGCAGCCGCTCTTCGCGCAGCGCTTCCACGACCTCGTCCTGCCCGCGGCTGGAGGTCCACACCTCGATGCACCTGTCGAGCTCCGGATCGTCGCGCGACCACTCGAAGTGCCCGACGAGCGAACGAAAACGCGCCCACTCTTCCTCGGTCCAGATTGAGAGCGCGACCCAGCGATCCTCACCCGCGCAGCGGTACACGCCATGCGGGCGAGCGATCAGGTCGCGATTGCCGTCGCGCGTCGGGATCGTCCCGTTCGCGGAGTGATCGAGCAGCGCCGGCGCCATGAACTGGAGGCCGGCTTCGTACTGCGAGAGGTCGATCACGCAACCCTCGCCGGTCCGGCGGCGGCGCTCGAGAGCGGCGAGGATCGCGATCACGCCATACCCGACCGCGATGTAGTCGATGTACGGCCCGTACAGGATCACCGGCGTCCTCCCGTGCTCGCCGAGGAGTTCGTTGAATCCAGCGAGAGCCGTGAGCTGGCTGCCGTATCCGGGGTGCTGCGCGTGCGGCCCGGTCTGGCCCTGATTGCAGCTCGAGAGAACGACAAGGTCAGCCTTCGCCTTGCGCAACGCATCGACACTGAGCCCGCGCCGCGCGAGCGTCCCCGCAGGAAAGCTCTCAACGAGCACATCAGCTTTGGCAACGAGCCGGAGGGCCAGCTCGACCGACTTCGGATGGCGCAAGTTAAGGGTCACGCCCTTCTTGCCGTCGTTGTAGAACGCGAACATCGCGGCCGTATCCGGCGAAGGTCCTCCCTTGAACGGCGGGTAGGTCGACCGGAACGGGTCGAGCACCGTTCCGCTCTCGACGTGGATGACCTCGGCGCCGTGGTTCGCCAGGTACTTGCCGACAAGCGGTCCCGCGGCCGCCCAGCCGAACTCGATAACGCGGATGCCATCGAGCGCCGCCCTTGCGTCGGGCGGCTCCGCGGCCGGTCGGTACCAGTCGGCGGCGACTTCCCACACGGGCGTCCGCTTCTGCTGCCTCGGTGCGCCGACGCGCGGCCGCTCCCCGTCGAAGAGCGCAAAACCGCCGGGGACGTTCAGCCGGCGCCCGGAGACCACGATCTCCTGCCAGAACCCGCGCGCTCTCAGTTGCTCGTCCGCGAAGATGTCGCGCGCGTCAGCCACGGGATACCCGAGCATGTTGCGCGCGATCACGCCGGCGAAGAATTCGCGTTTGGTGAGCGTCGCGAGGAGCTTCGCGATCGCGCTCTCGAGCCGATCGACGTCGTCCTGCGACAGCTTGCGATTGTCGAACGCGTCCCAGTCGATCGAACCGACCACATCGTCGATCGCACCGCGCTCGCGCATCCACTCCCCGAGCATCCGTCCGGTGTGACGCCCGATCGGCCCGCCCTGCACCGCAAAGGCGACGTGCCCATCGGCGCACGGCCAGATGTTGCGGAACTTCGCGCCGACGATGCTCCGGCCCATAAGGTACGGCCCGAGACGACGGTGCTCCTCGCGAAGCGTGTCCCAGAAGACGATCGCCGGCGGATGGACCGTCGCCATCGCGGCCTGGGCGGACACGTCGACATGCTGCCCACGCCCGGTCTTTTCTCGCGCCGCGATCGCGACGAGTGCACCCATGGCGGCGTACATCCCGGTCCAGAACGGCGACTGCGGCAGCGTCGTGCGGACCGGTGGCCGATCCGGCTCGCCAGCGAGCCACAACGATCCGCTCGCCGCGGTCACCTCGAGATCCGACGCCGCGGCGCCGGCGAGCGGTCCGCTCGTGCCGTACGACGTGATCGTGACGAGAACACCGCGCGGGTTTCGGTAGGCGATGTCCTCGTAGCGGTAATGGATCCCGTGGACGGGGTGCCGCGTCTGCACGATGACATCGGCCCGGCTTGTCAGGTCGCCGTATGGGCTGCGTTCGTATTCGAGAACGATGCGCTTGTTCGCGTTCAGCGCAACGTCGTAGACCGACGCCTCGCCGACGAACGGCGGGCGCGCGGACTCGTCGTCCTCGTCGGCGAATGCCATACGGACGACGTCCGCGCCAAGGTCCGCGAGGATGCGCGTGCAGAACGCGCCCGACCGTCCGGCGATGTCCAGGACGCGCAGACCATCGAGCATCATGTGCGCCTCAACGCATCAACGGGTGGTCAACGTCCGGTGCGCGCGAGGACCTCCGCCCATGGCGACGTCTTCATCGCCGCCTTGCCCTTCTCGATCTGGTCGGGATCGAACCAGCCCGCCGGATCCACGCGGTCGATCGGGTACACGGGCCGCATGAAGTCGTTCTCGAACCCGAACGGGACCGTCGCGTCGATGCCCATCCCGCCCTCGAACCGCGTGTTCATGGCCGTCCACTGGGCGCCGCCTGCAGTGAGCCGCTCGGACGGGATGAACGTCTGGCCCGCGCCGCCCGGGACCGGATTGAGGATGTCGTCGCGCGGATTCACACGCGTCGTTAGCGCCCAGATGATGTCCTCCATCGAGTAGATGTCCACGTCGGTGTCGACGGCGATGCAGAGGCGCATGCCGGAGCTGCAGGCCATCGCCGCGGCGATGAAGTTGCGCACAAAGCCGTCGTCGGTCTTGAGCCGCTTTTTCACCTGCAGGATGGCGCCGGCCCAGTCGGTCATCGGGAACGGGATGTTCACGTCGTGGATGAGGCCAGGCTGAATCCTTTCACACAATTCGAAGAATGCCGCCTCACGCACAGTCGTGTCGATGTTGTTGCAGTCGTACATATGCACGCCCATCGGGTAGATGAACGGGCGCTCCGAGCGCTTGCGCATCGTGATCGCGGTGACGTGGAACGTCGGCGCCTTGTAGGCCTTGCCCATGTAACCCGCCCACTCCGGGTGGAAGTGGTAGCGGCCCTGCACGTCGGCCTTCTCGGACTCCGCGGTCTCGTAGCGTTTGTCGCGCGGATGCAGGTAGCCCTCCAGCGAGTATTCGGCATCCGCGACGGCGTACGCGTCGACGGTGCGTGCCTTCACGATGCGCATCGGGAAGCCCTGCACCGCGCCGGCCGCACCGAGCTCGTCGCCGCCGCGCGGCAGGACGACATAATCGAAGCCTCCGCCGGCGAGGAGCGTCGCCGCGGCCGGCAGACCGAAGTTCACGGTGAGCGGCACCGGTTCGTCCTTGTAGTACCTGGTCATCACCTGCCACATATGCGAGCCGGGCGAGATCTGGAACGTGCCGACGTTTCCCCAGCGGAAGTTCATCCGGTTGTAGCCGATGTGGCTGCCGCCCCAGAACTTGTCGCCGACCACCACGCTGTTGCCAGATCCGATCGTGATCTCCGACTCGAGATGGGTGTGGCGGATCGGGAAGATGTACTTGTTCACGTCGAGGTCTTCGGTGATGACCTCTTGCTGGACCGGCGCCTCGTCCTGGGTTATCTCTTCGCTCGGGATCGCGTGCGTCAACGAGTGCGCGAGCTTCCGGGTGCGCGCGGTGCGGTCTTCCCACCCGAACAGGCGGTCGACGATGTCCATGTTCGCGAAGAAGTTCGTGATCGCGCGGACATGCGGATATCCCTTGACGTTGTTGAAAAGGATCGGGTAGCTGCCGTCGAAGTGCTTCTGGATCCCGGTGAGCTCGAGGTCGCCCGAGACCGGGACATCGGTCTCCATGAGAAGGCCTTCGCGACGCAGCCACGCGATCGTCTCCGGCAAGGAACGCAGGGCTTCTTTCGGCGCGCGCGGCCCTTTCGGGTCGCGGAGCTCGGTCTTCTTGGAGGTGCGCCGGACGTCAGCCTCGATCGTGGCCATGCGAGCCTCCTCCCAAAGGAGCGAATTGGCGGAGAAATCGAATGGTATGACCATTCCGAACCATGGTCAATCCGCTCAGCAGGCTCCGGCGAAGGTCGTGTCGGCGAACTGTTCGAACGTGATCGGCCCGGACACGAGCTTGTAGTCCGTCGAGATCTTGAGCTCGGTGTCGAACCCGGCCTTGCTGATGCAACCGGTGCCGAATCCCGTCTTGATGTGATCGATGACCTTGGTGACGAGCGATTTGTCGAAGCCCTGGAACTGCGCGGCGGAAGTGGCGTTGCCCATGATGAGGTCGGCGATCGCGGACGCGCTGTTGCCGCGGATAAAGTCGAGTCCCTTCTTCTGGACGTTGACCATTCGCTTCACCAGGTCCGGCTTGCTCGCGATCACGTCCTCGCGCGTCACGAGATGGAGCGCCGCGGCCTTATCCGAGCCGATCTGGTCGCGGTGCTGTCCAGACGCGTAGATGTCGAGCAGGAAGTAACCGACGTTGTCGTTGATCACGCGTTCCGCGATCGGCTCGAATGAGACGATCGCGTCGACGCGCCCGGACTGGAGCGCCGTGTAGAAGACGGCGTTGTCGCCCCCGAGGGAGACGAGCTCGACATCCTTCTCCGGGTCGAGTCCCGCCTTTCTTAAATACACATTCCCGAGCGCCCACGTCCCGGACCCCGGTGTCGTGAAGCCGACCTTCCTTCCTTTGAGATCCTTGACCGCCTTCACCTGATCCTTGAGCTGCGTGCGCACGACGAGGCCGAAGATCTCCTGGTCGTGCAGCTCGATGATCGACTTGAACGGCGACCCCGCGAGCCGCGCGATGGGCACGTGCACGAACGCATAGAGTCCGAAGTCGTACTGCTTCGCGATCATCCCCTGGCGGAGCGTCCCGCTCGAACCGATGACGAACTCGCCTAGCTCGATGTTCTCCTCGCCGAAGTAGTCCTTCGCGATCGCGACCAGCGTCGGGAGGTTGAGCTCGGTCGAGTTGATCCCGGTGAGCGTGACCTTGTCCTTGGGAGGCTTGGGCGTCGCCTGCGCGGAGGCCGACGGCGATGGCGACGGAGATGTGGCCGCGGGGCCGGCGCAAGCAGCGAACGCGATTGCCGTGACGAGCAGCGCGACGAAGGACCGACGCATCTTTTTCCCCCTACCCGGCCAGCGCCGCGGAGGGCCGCCAGCGGAGCAGCCGTGTCTCCACGCGCTTGGCGATCTCGACGAGTGTGACAGCGAAGACCATGAGGATGAGCAGGATCAGATACACGCGCTTGGTGTCGAGCAGCCCCGCGGCGATGTTGAGGCGGTAGCCGAGGCCGGATGACGCGCCGACGAACTCGCCCACGACCGCCCCAGTGAGCGCGAAGCTGACGCTCGTTCGAAGGGCGGCGAAGATCCAGGTGAACACGGACGGCAGGACGACGAATCGCGCGAGATGCATCCTGTCGCCGCCCATGACCTGGACCGCCCTCACCAGCTCCGGCTCGACGGACCGGACGCCCAGATACGTGTTGAAAAAGACCACGAAGAAGACCGTGAAGAAGCTGAGGGCGATCTTGGAGGCGATGCCGAGGCCAAGCCACGGGAGCAGGATCGGCGCGACGGCGATCCGCGGCAGGGAGTTCAAGGACACGAGCACCGGCTCGATCAGCTCGGACGCGCGGCGCCAGTAACCCAACACGAGTCCGAGCGCGCCTCCGCCGAGAATGCCCAGGACGAGGCCGACCATCGCCTCGATCAACGTCGTGGAGAGATCGCGCCAGAGGAGACCCGAGGCGGCATACGGGCCGAGCTCGGCGAGGGCGCTCGATGGACGCGCCAGGATCGCCGGGCTCGTGAGCACCAGGCCGAGGCCGAAACCGCCGGTCGCAAGCTCCCAGAGCGCGAAGATGGCGATGATCAAAGCGGCTCTGCGGAACGCGAGCGACCAGGTGCGATTCACGCGACCCCGGCGTCAGGCAGCAACGCGCGAAACTCGTCGCGCAGCGCCTGCCATATGGTGGTCTCGAGGCGGCCGAACTCGGCGGAGCCGCGGAGCGCGAAGGCATCGCGCGGATAGGGAAGCGCGATGTCGTAGACGGCCTTCACGGCACCCGGCCGTCGCGTGAGCACCACGACGCGCTGGGCGAGAACGATGGCCTCCGCCAGGTCATGTGTGACGAAGAGGATCGTCCGCGGCGACGCCTGCCATATGCGCAGCAGCTCGGACTGGAGAAGCATCCGGTTCTGCGCATCGAGCGCTCCGAAAGGCTCGTCCATGAGGATGACCTGCGGGTCGTAGGCGAGCGTGCGCACCAATGCCGCACGCTGACGCATCCCACCGGAGACCTGATGTGGGTAGTAGCGCTCGAAGCCTGTGAGCCCGGCCATCTCGAGCAGAGCGCGAGAGCGTTCCCGCCGTTCCCGGGGATCGACATCGCGGATCACGAGGCCGAGCTGGACGTTCTGATCGATCGTCTGCCATGGAAGCAAAGCATCGCGCTGGAACACGTAGCCAAGGTTCAGCTCCCGCCGGCTCTTTGTGCCAGGCATCGTGCCGTCGACCAGGATCCGCCCGACCACTTCGCATTCCGCCGGATCGAGGAGGTTCGCGATCGCGCTGAGCAGCGTCGACTTGCCGCACCCGCTCGGCCCCACGATCGCGACGAACTCACCACGCCCGACATCAAGGGTCACGTCGCGGAGCGCCTCTACGCCGGCGCGGAACCGGATGCCGACATGCTCGAGCGCGATGCTCAACGCGGGACTATCCGCACGTCGACGAGCACCGGGCGGCCTTCGTCGAGCGCCTTCACCGCGCGGCGCAGCGTCGCCGCGAGGTCACCGGGGTCGTCGACCGGCCCGAATCCCTCAGCGCCGAGATCGCGGGCGAGGCCGGCGAAGTCGACGGCCGGACGGTCCATGCGCTGGCCGATCCAGCGGTTCTCCGGCGGACGGGCACGCACTCGGGCGACGTGATCCTGGTGCTCCTCGTCGTTGTAATAGCTCTGGTTGTTCGCGACGAGGAAGAGCACCGGGATCTGGTGATGGGCCGCGGTCCAAAGGGCCGTTGGCGCAGCGAGCATCTCGCCGTCACCCACCACCGCGACGACCGGCCGACTGCCGTCGCGAGCGGCGAGAGCCGCTCCGACTGCGATCCCGGTGCCGGATCCCACGCCGGCACCACCGTCCGCCCCCAGATAGCTCTTCGGTTTCGTGAACTCCCACGTCGCCGCGGGCCACGGCGCCAAGGGCCCCTGTGCGAGGACGGTCTCCCCTGCCCGCTCGCCGAGCGCGACCCGCAGCTCGGCGATCGCGCGGGCGAGGTGGATCGGGCGATCCCCGCTTCGACGCTTGTTGGCCGCCGTCCACTCGCCACGGCGCTTCCGCGACCGATCAGCCGCGGCACGCGCGCGGTCCTCGGCCCGCCGGCGCCCGCCCGGGGAATCGGCGACCGCACGGACGACGGCTTCCCGGAGCGCGGCCATCGCCCGGCTCGCGTTCGCCGTGATCACGACGTAAGCGAGCGGGAGCGCCTGGTAGTCGGCTGACCACGAGCGCGTGATGTACGGCTCGAGTGAGATATCGATCAGCTCGACGGGATCTCCGCCTCGTTCGCGCAGCGCGCCCGCGACGTCGACCTTCTGGATCGCGAGGATCAGGTCGGCCGCACGGACCTCCTCGACGACCGCGTCGTTGGACTGCGTGCGCGCGGTCCCCTGGTGCAGAGGGTGGTCGGTCGGGAACCCTGCGGGACTCAATCGGTCCGTGACGACGGCGGCGCCGAGCGATTCCGCGACTGCAATGACGTCGTTCCAGTCATCGCCTGCGTGGCCGAGCATGATGAGGGGGCGTTCGGCGCGGACGAGCAGAGTGGCAGCACGCTTGATGGCATCGGCATCTGGAGCCGGCGGCGATGGCGCCTCGATCCCCGCCAAGTCGGGGATCGCGACCGGCGCCGCGATCCTTTGCTCTTGGAGTCCCACATCCAGACAGACGTACACCGGGCCGCATGGCTCGAGGTGAGCGATCTGCCACGCGCGCAGCAGTGCCTCCGGGATCGCGCCGACGCTCGCCGGCTGGTTCTCCCACTTGGTGAAGTTCCGGACGAGCTCACCCTGGGCGTACGCCGTGTGGATCCAATCGATCCACGGCCGCCTGGCGGTCGCGTCCATCGGGCCGGTGCCGCCAAGCACAAGGACGGGGGCGCGATCGCACCACGCGCAGAAGATGGTCATGCTCGCGTGCATCAGTCCCACGTTGCTGTGGACCGCCGCGGCCATCGCGCGGCCAGCGAACTTCGCGTAGCCGTGCGCGATCGCGACGGCCACCTCTTCGTGGTTGCAGAGGATCATCGAAGGCGCATCGTTGCCGAGGTAGTTGACGATGCTGTCGTGAAGACCGCGGAACGACGCGCCGGGCTCGAGAGCGACGTACGGGATCGCAAGACGGCGCAGCATCTCGGCGACGACGTCCGAGCCCCATTCCAAGGCGACGGGTCGACCGGGAGCAGCTGGAACGTCGCGCCCGGTCGAGACCGGGGTCGTCAACCTATTTGTCGAGGCCCCGATCGATCGCGCTCTGAACGAAGGTGGAGTCGAGGAGCTTGCTGATGTCGAAGGCCTTCACCTTTGCGTCGCTCGCGCCGAGTGTCGCCTGCGCGTCGACGTACATCTCTGGTTTCGCGAACGGCTGGGACGGGGCGACGTTCAGCGCGTAGAAGTCGTACGTCACGCCCATCGCGGCATCGTCGGTCGATTGGAAGTACTTCTTCAGCACGCTCACGCCGAACGCTTTATCCGACTTGAGCTTCTTGGTCCCCTGGACGATCGAGTCGACGTAGCGTTGAACCACGTCCTTGCTCGAGCCGATGTACGAGCGACGCACCGCGACCGACGTGTTCGCCGACGGAAGCTTTTGCGAGGCCAGGTCGTAGAGCACGTGGAAGCCCTTCGCCTCGAGGGTCAGCGAGTCCGGTGGCTGCGACACGCCGCCCTGGATCGCTCCGCTGAGCAGCGCCGCGGTCCGGTTCGCCGCGGACCCGACGGGGACGATGGTCACATCCTTGTCCGGATCGAGCCCCATCTTCCTGAGGGCGACCCGCGTCGCGATGTCCGAGGACGAGCCCGGGCTGGAGACGCCGACTTTCTTGCCCTTGAGATCGTTCACGGTCTTGATATCCGCCGCGACCTCGAGGACGAACGGATACACGCCGGCGAGCTGCGCGATCACCACGAGATCCGCGCCATTCGCGACCGCCGCCATCACCTCCGAACCGCCGACCTGCGCGAACGTGACCTGGCCGGCGAGCACCGCGGGGACACCTTGCGCGCTCGCGATGTTCGACAGGTTCACGTCGAGGCCGTTCTTTTCGAAGAACCCGCCTTCCTTCGTCGCCCAGAGCGGCAGCTCGTCGCCGATGATGTTGCTGTAGGACACCTCGAGATGGACGGGCGGGGGTGCCGCAGTCGGCCCGCCGGAGGGGCTCGGTGCGGACGCCGGTTGGCCGGTCCCGCCGCACGCCGCTGCCATGAGAATCGTCGCGAGTGACAGACCGACGGCACGACGCATGTCGTCACCTCCGCACGCGAGCCTGTGCCGGAATGGTAAGACCATTCGCGGACGGAGGTCTCCGTTCGCGGCGGAGAACGGGGCACGTCGGAGAGGCCCGGTCATCGCCCCGACGCGGAGACGCCCACCTCCGCCAGGAGCGTGTCGATTTCTGCGACCCGGCGGTAGGCCAGCGGATCGCGGTAGCGCGCGCGAGCGGCGTTGAGCTGCGCGCGGCCCTCGGCCTCCCGCGCATGACGCAAGAGGAATGACCCGAAGAGCAGCTCGGTCCACGCCATACTGCCCGCGAAGCCGCTCGAAGGAAGATTCGCCACCGTGTCACGCCAGGCCGCATCCGCGGCGGCAAGGTCGCCTTCGGCCTCGACCAGCTCGGCCCGGGCCACCCCGGTGATCTGCCGCGCGGTGGCGTCGCCCGGGAGCAGGTGCTGCTGGGCCGCGGCGACATGCTCGCGTGCGGCGGTCAGATCGCCAAGCCGGATGCACGCTCGGGCGCAGCGCGAGTGGACTTCAGGGAGGCGTGGCCGGGCTTCACGCGCCTCGAAAATCGCTATCCCCTCTTCGAGCACGCGCCGCGCGCGGGCCGAGTCTCCGAGCTCGATGAGCGCGTCGCCAAGAAACCACAAGCCAAACCCGATCGTCCGCGGCACCCCCGCCTCGCGCCCGGTGGCCACCGCAAGCTCGGCCTCGCGCAGCGCCGTGCCGAAGTCGCCGATCTCGTAAGCGATGCCCGCGTCATTCCAAGCCATCGTCGCCTGCTGAAGCTTGGACAGGTACGGGGGCAGCGCCGCACGCCGCTCCACCTGATAGCGGGATGCCTGCGAAAACTCGCCGCGTTGCCGCGCTGCCCCGACAAGGAGACCCAAGCAGCGAGCGAGCGCGCGGGTCGCGCCGGTCGCCGCGAGATAGTCGCGAGCTTGAACCAGCTCCGCGTTGTACCCCTCGAGATCCCCCAGCATGTACGAGCCAAATGCCCGCGCGACGAGCGCCGTTCCGATGAGCTCCGGGTCTCCGGTCGCCTCGGCGATCCGGATGACCTCGTCGTACGAGTCGTTCGCGGCGGCGGCTCGGTCATCCTCGACCTCGAGAAACGCGCGCCTGGCGGTGAGCTCCAGGAGGACTTCGCTCGGGCCGGGCATTGCGGCGACCGTGTACGCCGCGGCGAATGCCGCATCCCGCTCTGGCGTGCGGGGCTCGTGATTCGCCCGATATAGGCCGGCGAAGCCGTGGGCCTCAGCCCGAGACATCGGGTCCGCTTTGAAGCGGTCCGCCACTAGGGCCGCGCGCGCGTAGAGCTTCCGGGCGACGAACGGATCATCGCGAAGGCGGGCCGTCGTCGCAGCGGCCAGGAGCAGCCCCAGCGCGCGGCGGCCAAGGTCGCCGGCCTGTTTCAGTTCCACTTCGTGTCCGAGAACAAACGCCTGCTCAGCGTGGAAGGCGATGCTCTCCGCGATCTCATCCTTGCGGTCACCAGAGGATCGCTCGAGCCATCGCGAGTAGTTGTCGTGCAGCGGCGCACGCTCGACTTTCGGGACGGTCGAGTACGCGACATCCCGAATCAGGACGTGCCGGAAGCGATACAGACGGCCGTTGCCTATGGGTCGCTCCCCAGCGACGCTGAGCAGGTCACGACGCTCCGCCTCGTGAAGCAACTCAGCGCGAACGGGCTCGCCACCCATGGCCTCAAGATCCGTGCTGGAGAAGAGCCGGCCCACGATCGCCGCGCGCTGGAGCAGCCGCTTCACCTCGGGGCGCACGCGGTCGAGCCGGGCGGTGATTAGGCCTATCAGTGTCGGAGGCACATCCAGCTGGGCGTGGTCGGCGACGGCGACCCACTGTCCGTCGCTCTGCGCGATTCGCTTGGTCTCGATGAGCATCCGTAGGAACTCCTCGACGTATAGGGGATTGCCGTCGGACCGGGTCACCACCTCGGCGCGCAGTGATTCGGGGAGCGCATCGGTCGCGAGGAGCTCTCTCACAAGCCGCTGGGTCTCGTCCGAGCCGAGCGGCCCAAGGGTCACGCTCGTCGCGTGCACCGCGGACGATCCGAACGTGGGGTGCTCTTCGTGGAAATCGGGACGCGCGAGACAGACCAACAGGAGTGGCGCGCGGGACCACTCGGCCAGATGCTCGACGAGCTGGACCAGCCGAGTCTCGGCCCAGTGGACGTCTTCGAAGACGAGCACCAGCGGCTCGCTGCCGGCTCGAAGTTCGAAGAACCGCCGCACGCCCCAGCGCAGCTCCTCCGCGAGATCGTTCTCGGGGACGCCAGGCAGCGTGGCGCCGGGCGGGGCCAGACCGGCGAGGGTCGCGATCCTGGACACGATCGCCCGGGCTTCGTCCGCATCTTCGCGGACCTCGGCGACGGCGCGCTGGAGCTTGGCGTGCGCGGTCCCGTGGTCGTCGGTGAGATCGATCCCGCACTCGGTGTTCAGGATGAGCCGCAACGGGAAGAAAGTGATGCCCTCCCCATACGGCAGGCAGCGACCCACGCGCACCCGCCGATGTCCGATGGCCGCGATGAACTCCTTAATCAGGCGCGACTTTCCCGCCCCGGCCGGCCCGAAGACCGTCACCAGCGCCGGGGCCCTTGTTTCGCGGACCCGCTCGCGAGCCTCCGTGAGGATCCGAAGTTCGCGGTCGCGACCGATAAGCGGCGCGGACAGGTGCTCGAAGCCACGGTGCGGTTCGGGCACCTCGCTCAGCAATTGAAGCGCTGGCCAGGCCTCGAGCCTTCCGATTCCTTTCGCGGCCACTTCGCGCCGCTCGCCGTAGCGCACTCCGCCGCCGGTGAGCTGCCGGGTGAGTGCGCCCACGAGGATTTCGCCCGGAGCGGCACCGGTCTGAAGCCGCGCGCTGGCGTTCACCGGCGCGCCGGTCACCAGGAACTGGGCGCCTTCGCCCGAGCCCGCAACCGCCTCACCCGTGTTCACGCCGACCCGCAAGTCGAGCGGGATCCGCGCCGTTTCGTTCAGCTGCGCCATCCGTGACCGCAGCGCGAATGCGCATCGGACGGCGCGATCGGCGTCATCGTCGTGGGCGAGCGGGACACCGAAGACGGCCATGACCGCATCGCCGATGAACTTCTCAACGGTGCCGCCGTGGGCGACGAGCAGATCGCGAAGAGCCTCGAACGTCCGCCGGAGGGCGGCGCGCACGACCTCAGGATCGTGCTCCAAGCCGAGCGCCGTCGAGCCGACGATGTCGGCAAATAGGATCGTCACGAGTTTCCGCTCTTCGGGCACTCACGGCCAAGTGTGGTCGCTCGCCCGCCCGCGTGTCGAGGTTGCTCACGGTTCACGTCGTGGCCGCCTGGATCGGACGAAGCGGAATCGACCTATGGAAATACTCGCCGACGATGGTGGGAGCGATCGCTCCGACGCGGCAGCGATTAAGGGTCGCGAGGATAGAATGGTCTGACCATTTGAACCGCGACGGGGTGCGTTACCTGGATCTCCGCCAGTGGATCGACGCGGCGCGCGGCCTCGGCGAGGTCCGCGATGTCCGCGGGGCGACCTGGCAGGAGGACATCGGCCGGATCACGGAGATGCTCCACCACACCGACGATTCGCCCGCCGTCCTGTTCGATGAGATACCCGGATACCCTGCCGGCTACCGCATCCTCGCGAACGCCAACGCGACGCGGCGCCGGCTCGCGCTGACGTTCGGCATGCCGCTCGACATCGAGCGCCGGCCGCTGATGGACGAGTTCCTTCGGCTCACCGAAGAGGGCCGCGCGATCAAACCGCGCGTCGTGAAGGACGGCCCGGTCTTCGAGAACGTCCTGAAGGGCGAGGACGTCGACGTCCTCAAGTTCCCCTCGCCGAAGTGGCATCCCCTCGACGGCGGCCGATACCTCGGCACCGGCGTGGTCGACGTGATGAAGGACCCGGACTCCGACTGGATCAACCTCGGCACCTACCGCGTCATGGTCGAGGACCGAAGACGCGTCGGCGTGTACATCTCGCC
>DASYSC010000093.1:0-3321 GCA_036003765.1 Candidatus Limnocylindria bacterium | reverse complement strand
CGTGACCGGCGAGGCGAACCAGACGATCCTGCTCCCGGCTGGCGCGGGGAAGATCGTGATCAACGAGCAGCCGGTGGCGAGCGCTTCTGCAGGCAACGGCGACATCACCGTGAACGCGCTGCACGTCGTGATCACCGGCGTGGCCGACGTGACCGTCGCCTCCGCGCACGCCGACATCGCGTGCGGGCTCGCGGGCGACTGCACGAACAAGGACTTCGTGACCGGCGGTGGCTGGATCACCCAGACGCCATCTGGCGCGAGGGCGAATTTCGCCGTCGCGGGCGGCATCAAGAACGGCGCGTTCTGGGGTCATCTGACCTACATCGATCACGGCAACCCGGGTATGAAGGTGAAGGGGACGGGCGTCACCGCGTACGTCGTCGTCACGGGCACGACGTCACGGCACATCGAAGGCACCACCGAGAGCGGCACGTATAGCGCCGACGTCGCTGACAACGGTGAGCCTGGGCATGGCGTAGACACGTTCGTGCTCACTCTGACCGGCGGTTACAGCGCCGGCGGACTCATCAGCGGAGGGAACATCCAGCTTCACTGCAAGTGACGCCTGCTCCGCGCGAGGCGGCCCCGATACCCACCCGGGGCCGCCCTCGTTCAGATGTAGTAGGGCGGTGGCGCGCTGGACGAGGCAGCTATTTTGCGGCCCGCGACCGTCGCGTATGGCGGTCGCGGGACCGCGACTAGCGGCGAATCAGCGGTGCGACGACGTCCGACCAGGCCGCGCGCATCGCATGCCCGATGCCCGCCGACAGCGATGGATCGGTGGCGAGCACCACGACGACCAGGACGAGCGCTGTAGCCAGAATCGCGACGAAGAAGCCCTGAAGATCGACGTCGGGAGCGGGTACGTGATCCGTCGTGCGCTGCGCGACGATGTAGGACCCGCGTCTGAAGCTGCTCACAGCCGCCTCCCTTCCTAGCCCCTGGGCTCAGCGGCCCTCCACCCTCACACGCGATTTTGGGCGTAGCGGCCAGGTTGGCAATGGAACGCGGACGGCGAGGAAGTCCTGGTACCCAAGTCCCTACGGGACGCGATCCTTGTCGCGATCTCCGCCGCTTGTGGTCACTCTCGTGCCGCTGCAAACCAGATCATCCTGGTCGACAAGAGGTCGTCGCCCTTGCGGCGTCTATGCACGACGTCGTGGTGGGGCTCAAGACGACGCAACTGCGTCGCTCGCTCGCGACCCTTGAGCAGCGACGGCAGATCTTCGACAACCTGCCGCTCGATCCACAGCACGGGGACTGGTTCCGCCACCGCGCATGGATTCGGACGATCCACGCGACTACGCGGATCGAAGGAAACAGGCTAAACGCGCTTGAGGTCGAGGACCTGGTAACCGGCGCTCACTCGCGCTTCCCTCGGAAGGAGGCGCTCGAAGTCCTTGGTACGACAAAGGCGCTGTTCTTCGTTGATGAGGTTGCGAACGATAAGCGCGTCAAACCCGACGAGCCTCTGCTTCGCCATATCCACAAGCTCGTGCTCGATGACATCGACCCGATGCTTACTCCTGGCGCGTACCGCAAAGGACCCAATGCCGTCGCCGACGCCCAAGGCAACGTGATCTTTACGACGCCTCCTCCGGGCGACGTCCCGAGCCTCATGCGTGAATTCGGTGTGTGGCTGCGCCGTGGTGCGGACGGTCATCCGGCGCCCATCGCCGCTGCTCTCGCGCATCTTGAGCTGGTCGCGATCCACCCTTTCTATGACGGCAACGGGCGAACGGCTCGGGCGCTTGCGCGACTGATCCTTCTGCGAATGGGCTACGCACTTGGGGGGCTCGTGTCGCTCGATGCCTACCTCGATCAGGACAGGCGGAGCTATTTCCAAGCGATCAAGGACTCGAATCGCGGTAAGTACTCGCCCCCATATGACGCGACGCCATTCGTTCGCTACTTCATTGAATCGATCATGGGCGCCGCCGACTTTGTGCTTTCGCGGACCAAGGGCCTAACGATGGTGCTGGCGGTTCTGCGGAGAGACGTGATCGACGGCAAGCTCCCGGGCCGCGTGCAGGACGGGTTGGTGTATGCGTGGATCAACGGCTCCCTCAGGCCCGGGGACTATGTCCGCATTACCGGGCGCACAAAGCAAAGCGCCTCGCGTGACCTAGCCGCCGCGGTGGCGGCCGGTCACCTTGTGGCTACGGGGACGACCCGCAGCCGTCGATATCGGCTTGGGCCAAGGCTCGCGCAGATCGGTCCGGTGCCTGTCGTCTAATCGATCGTCGCAGCGTGCACCGATGTGACATATGGCAGGTACTGCGCGATCCGCTTCCAGCTCTCGCCTTCGTCGGTGCTCGCCCAGACATCGCCGTTCGCGGTGCCGAAGTAGAGGCCCATCGGATCGAGCCGGTCGTTGTGCATGCCCTCGCGCACAGACTCGAGCGGCGCGCCCTCGGGCAGTCCCTTGTCGAGTCGCTCCCAGGTCTTGCCCTTGTCGCGGGTGCGGTAGACGCCGATACCAAATGGCGAAGCCGTGCGCCTCATGCCGTCGAGTGGAATTACGTACGCCGTCTTTTGATCGCGCGGATGGATCGCGGCCGCGAATCCGAAGTTCGACGGCAGTCCCGGCGTGCTGAAGCGCCATGTGGTCTCGCCCGGATCGCGCCAGTACACCTCTTCGTGGACCCGCATGAAGCGCACGCCGCTCACCTCGGGGTGCGCGAGGAGCTTGTGGATGCACATGAAGACATCCGGGCGCTCGCCGCCGCTGACCGCGTTGTCCTGCGCCCACGTCGCGCCGCCATCGGTGCTCGTGTACACCCCGCCGACGCTTATCCCGACCTGCATCTTCTTCGGGTCCTTCGCGTCGATTGCGATCGAATGCAGGCCCATGCCGCCGAATCCCGGCACCCACTTCGCGCGCGACGGCTGGTCGTCGAGGCTCTGCACGATGGACCACGTCTCTCCGCGGTCCTCGCTCTTGAAGAGCGCAGCCGGCTCGGTCCCGGCCCACACGACGTTCGGCGTCTGCGGGTGTCCGGGCTCGATGTGCCAGGTCTGATAAAAGGTGCGACCGCTGCCTTCGGGGAACGCGGGGTTCTTCGAGGTCTTCCAGGTCTTGCCCATGTCGCGGCTGATCTCGATCCGCGAGCCGCCCCACGTGGAGTTCACGGCCGCGTACATGGACCCGTCGCGCGGGTCGTACGAGGCGTGGTGGATCGGTGTCGGGGCGAACTCGGGCCCCTCGCAGGGCCACGACCCGCGGCCGGGGTCCCCGCGCAGGATGTAAAGACCCTTCTTGGTGCCGACCAGCAGCGTGACCTTCTTCGCCATGACCGTTCCTCCCTCTTAACCGCCCGA
>DASYSC010000092.1:0-7926 GCA_036003765.1 Candidatus Limnocylindria bacterium | reverse complement strand
ATCTTCGTCGACCCGACGGGCGGCCTGTTGAACGCGCTGATCGGGACCGTCGTGCCCGACGCGAACGTTCGCTGGCTCGTCGAATATCCGACGGCCGTGCTCGCGCTCCTCACGATCTGGGGCGCGGCCGGCGGCGGGATGGTCGTCTTTCTCGCGGGACTTCAGGGGATCCCCTCCGAATACCGCGAGGCCGCCATGATCGACGGCGCGAGCCGCGCGCAGGTGACGCGCTACATCACGCTGCCGCTGCTCACCCCGGTCATCTTCTTCAACCTCGTGACCGGGATCATCGTCGCGCTCCAGATCCTCGTCCAGCCGATGCTGCTTTCGCCCGGCATCCTCGGTCTGAGCCCCGGCACGGTGCCCCCGCGCGACAACTACCTCTACGTCGTCCACGCGTACATCGAGATCTTCACCAAGCAGCTCTTCGGCTACGGGTCGGCGCTGCTCTGGCTCCTTTTTGCGGTCGTCCTGGGCCTCACCGTCCTCCTCTTCAGGACCAGCCGCCGGTGGGTCTTCTACGGGGTCGAGCCATGAGCAGTCGAGGGGGCTTGGTCCCCTCGAACCCCCGGTGGCCCGCGCAGGTCAGCCTCCGCTATGGCCCGGTCCTCATCGCGGCGACGGCGTTCGCGCTCCCGATCTTCTGGGTGCTCGTGACCTCGCTCAAGAAGCAGTCCGAGTACGGCTCCGCGCTCTTCCCGGCCCAGCCGCAATGGGTGAATTACGAGCTCGCGGTGGTGCTCGCGGACTTCGCCCACTTCGCCTCGAACTCGCTCTTCCTGAGCGGCGCATACGCGGTGCTCGCGGTGCTAGTGAGCGCCCTCGTCGGCTACGGCTTCGCGCGGCACCAGGGGCCCGGGCGGAACAAGCTTTTCGTGCTCGTCCTCGCGACGTGGATGGTGCCGAACCTCGTCCTCTTCGTCCCGCAGTTCGTCATGTTCGCGCGCATCGGGATCACCAACACCTACTGGCCATGGATCCTCTGGGGCCTCGGCGGCAGCCCGTTCGCGATCTTCCTCTTCCGCCAGTTCTTCGCGAGCTTCCCGCGCGAGCTCGACGATGCGGCGGAGGTCGATGGGGCCGGACCCCTACGGATCTTCCTCCAGATCTACCTGCCCAACGCCGGGCCGGCGCTCGCGGCGAGCGCGATCTTCATGTTCCTCTGGGTATGGGGCGACTGGCTCTACCCGGCGCTGCTGCTCCATCAGGACAACACCACGCTCGCGGTGCGCATGGCGAATGCGTACTCGGACCCGCACGGCAACCCGCTGCAGACCGTGACGATGGCCGGCGTCGTCCTCTACGTCCTCCCGCTCATCGCGTTCTTCGCGTTCGCGCAGCGCTTCATCGTCCGCGGGATCGTCACGACGGGGATCAAAGGATGAAGATCGCCGAGGTCCGCCCGCTCGTGCTCGGCGCCGCATGGCGGAACCTCACCTACGTCGTCGTCCGCACCGACGAGGGCCTCGAAGGCGTCGGCGAAGTTCGGATGATCAACCACACCAGCGCGCTGCTCGGCTACCTCGAGGAGGCCGTGCCGACGCACGTCATCGGCGCGGATCCGTTCGCGTTCGAATCACTTGCCCGCCGCATGATCCGGGACGACTACGCGCGCGCCGGCCAGATCGCGATGTCCGCCCTCGCCGTGATCGAGATGGCGTGCTGGGACATCGTCGGGAAAGCGCTGGGTCTGCCGGTCTATCAGCTCCTCGGCGGTCCGATCCGCGACCGCATCCCCACGTACGCGAACGGCTGGTACACGGTCGAGCGCACCCCGGAGGAGTTCCGGGACGCCGCGCGGCGCGCCCTGGCCAAGGGGTACCGCGCCGTGAAGCTCGACCCGTTCGGCAGCGCGTGGCAAGAACTCACGCATGCCGAGCTCCGCCGTGCGATCGCGCTCGTCGAGGCGGTCCGCGACGGGGTCGGACCGGACGGCGAGGTCCTCGTCGAGATGCACGGCCGCTTCACGCCGGCGCAGGCGATCGCGATCGCCCGCGAGCTCGAGCCCTATAGGCCGGGGTGGATCGAGGAGCCGGTGCCGCCCGACAACGTGCGTTCGCTGGCGAAGGTCGCGCGCAAGGTGAACGTCCCGGTCGCGACCGGTGAGCGGATACACGTGCGCCACGAGTTCCGCGAGGTCTTCGAGCTGCAGGCCGCCGACGTCATCCAGCCCGACCTCACGATGATGGGCGGTATCGCGGAGACGCGGAAGCTCGCGACGTGGGCGGAGTCATACGACGTGATGGTCGCGCCGCACAACGTGGGCGGTCCTGTGTCCACGGCGGCGGCCTTGCACTTCGCGGCTGCGGCGCCGAACTTCAAGATCCTCGAGCACTTCAACGACTTCGTCGATCCGTTCGTAAGCGATGCGGCACGCGGCGTCCCCGCGGTCACGGGCGGCGCATTCCCGTTGCCCCCTGGCCCGGGTCTCGGCATCACGCTCGACGAGGACGTCATCGCCGCCCATCCGCGCCGGCCGGTCCACCTGAACCTCTTCGGCGACCGCTGGCACCTCCGTGGCCGCGTGGAGGAACGCGTATGAGCCGTCCGCTCGAGGGCCGTCGCGCGCTCATCACCGGCGGTGGATCGGGGATCGGTCAGGGTATCGCGCGCGAGCTCGCGCGTCAGGGCGCGGCGGTCGCGATCCACTACGCGCACAGCGCGGACGGCGCGCGCGAGGTCTGCATGGAGATCACCTCGGCCGGCGGTCGCGCCACCATCCTGCGCGGCGACCTCTCGCGTGTCGCCGACTGCCGGCGCATCGTCGACGAAGCGGCGGCGGAGCTCGGCGGCCTCGACGTGCTCGTGAACAACTCGGGCGTGACAAAGACTCGCGACCCGCTCGCGCTGACCGAGCCCGATTACGACGAGCTGTTCGATGTGAACGTGCGCGCGGCGTACTTCTGCGCCCAGCGGGCCGTGCCCCATCTCGAGCGCCGCGGCGGTTCGATCGTGAGCGTGAGCTCGATCCACGGCGGCGCCGGCTTTCCCGGCCACGCCGCCTACGCGGCCACGAAAGGCGCGCTCAATGCGTTCACCCGCGCGCTAGCGATGGACCTCGCGCCAAAGCGGATCCGCGTCAACGCCGTGGCGCCCGGGCTCATCGAGGTGCAGCGCTACTTCGATATGCCCGGCTACTCGAGCGAGCGCACCGCGCGCCGCGTGCCGTGGGGGCGGATGGGTGAGCCCGCGGATGTCGCGCGGGTCGTCGCCTTCCTCGTTTCGCCCGCCGCCGATTACGTGACCGGCCAGCTCCTCTACGTCGACGGCGGGATCAACGCGCGCATGGGCCTCGAATGGCAAGAGGCGGAGCCGCGGCGATGAGCGATCCGACGGCGCTCGCGCGGCGCTTCCCAGCGCGGTTCCTCTTCGGCACGGCGACGGCCGCGTACCAGATCGAGGGCGGGCACGATGCGGACGGGAAGGGGCCATCGATCTGGGACACGTTCTGCCGGCGGCCCGGCGCGATCTCGACCGGCGAGACCGGGGATGTCGCGTGCGATCACTACCACCGCTGGCGCGAGGACGTCGGCCTCCTTCGCGAGCTGGGATGCAACGCCTACCGGTTGTCGATCAGCTGGCCGCGCGTCTTGCATGCCGGGAGCGGCGCGGTGAACGAGGCCGGGCTCGCCTTCTACGACCGGCTCATCGACGAGCTCCAGAGATGGGGCATCCGACCGCTCGTGACGCTCTATCACTGGGACCTGCCGCAGGCGCTCCAGGACAGGGGCGGCTGGTCCGCGCCCGAGACGGTGGCCGCGTTCGGCCGGTATGCGGATGTCGTTGCGCGCCGTCTCGGCGATCGCGTGCGCGACTGGATGACCCTGAACGAGCCCGAGGTCGTCGCGTACGCCGGGCATTACGTTGGGGTGCACGCGCCCGGGATTCGTGATTTCGCGACGGCCGTCGGCGTGAGTCATCACTTACTCCTCGCGCATCGCGCGGCCGCCGACGCGGTCCGCGCGGCGCACCGCGACTCGCGCGTGGGCATCGCGCTCAACCTCTCGCCGTGCGATCCGGCGAGCGAAGCGCCGGCCGACGTCGAGGCGGCGGCGCGCATGGATGGCTATTTGAACCGCTGGTTCCTCGACCCGCTCTTCGGGCGCGGCTATCCCAAGAACATGGTCGACCTCTACCGGCCCTATGGGAACTGGGAGCTCAACGGATACGACGGCACGCTCGACTTCCTCGGCGTGAATTACTACGCGCGTCGTGTGGTGCGAGCGTCGAGCACCGGTCCGCTCCGCGCGGAGCGCGTCGATCCGGAAGGCGAGCACACGGCCATTGGGTGGGAGGTCCATCCGGCCTCCTTCCGAAAGCTCCTCGTGCGACTGCACCGCGACTACGCCCCCGAGCATCTCTACGTCACCGAGAATGGCGCGGCGTACGACGACGCCCTGGTCGACGATCGAGTGGACGATCCCGCGCGCGTCTCCTTCCTCTCGCGCCACTTCGATGCCGCCGCGGGGGCCATCGCCGACGGCGTACCGCTCCGCGGGTACTTCATCTGGACGCTCATGGACAACTTCGAGTGGGCGCATGGCACGAGCAAACGCTTTGGGATCGTGCACACCGAGTACCGCACGCAGCGTCGGCGCGTGAAGGCGAGCGGCGAGTGGTATCGCCGGCTCATCGCGGCCCATCAGGCATCGCGCGCGACCGCCGTCGCGACGTGACGCGCATCGTCACGAGCCCGACGGCCGCGCTGCGGGCGCTTGACCTCGCGCCGGGCACGATTGCGCTCTGGTGGCTCGGGCAGGCGGGCTTCGCCGTGCGGGCGGGCGGACTCGTGCTGCTTCTCGACCCGTTCCTCGCCCCGATGGCCGAGCGCGTCTCGCCGCCGGCGTTCGATCCCGAGGATGCGGTCGGCGTCGACGTGGTGACCTGCTCGCATGAGCACTACGACCATCTCGATCTCGCCTCGCTTCCGGCGATCGCGCGCGCTTCGCCGAGCGCGCGCTTCGTCGTGCCGCGACCGCTGGTCGACGCGGTCGCCGCGGCGGGCGTACCGCGCGAGCGCCTCGTCGGCGCGCAGCCGGACGAACGCATCCAGCTCGACGGCGTCGCCCTGTACCCGGTCCCGGCGCGCCACGGCGTCGGGATGGCCGACGCCTACACCTTCGGCCGCGAGCTTTCGGGCGGCCTTTACCGCTACCTCGGGTACGTCCTCGATGACGGTGCGGCACGCGTGTACCACGCCGGCGACACGATCCCGTACGAGGGACAGGTCGAGCGCCTGCGCGCGCTTCACGTCGACCTCGCGCTGCTCCCGATCAATGGCCGGGACCACTTCCGCGAGAGCGCGGGCATCGTCGGGAACATGGACCATCGCGAGGCCGCGCGGCTCGCCGCGGACGCCGGCGTCGACGTGCTCGTCCCGATGCACTACGACACCTTCCCGCAGAACCTCGGCTTCCCCGCGCACCTCCTCGACGTCGTGCGCCGCGATCACCCGACGCTCGCGGTGCTCGTGCCGACGCGCGAGCGCCCGATCCTCTACGCGAAGGCGCCGAGTGGCGCGTAACGCGGCGGTGCGTCGATTCCTGCGATCGCAGGGTCTTCCCGACCGCGATCCTGGCGAGCCGCCGGATTCCGCGAAGCGCTTCCCCGACGGCGCGCACTACCGCGTCGAGATACCGAGCACCGAAGGCCCGCGCGCCTTCGAGGCCGTGCTCGATGAGGCCGAGCGCCGATCCGTGCCGGTGGTCCGCGTCTCTCAGGGAAGCGGCGTCTTCATGCACACCGATGAGGAACTCGACGAGATGGCGCGCCTTGGGGCGAACGCGGGTGTCGAGGTCAGCCTCTTCGCGCGTCCGAACGCCGGCTGGGATGTCTCCGCGATGGCGCGCGCGCTGGTCGGGCCGCTCGTCGCGCCGACGGCGCGCGGCACCGAGCAGCTCGTCGCCGTCTTGGAGGACGCCCGTCGCGCCGCGGCGCACGGGATCCGCAGCGTGCTCATCCAGGACATCGGCGTCCTCTCGGTGTTCGCGGCGATGCGCCGCGCGGGGGAGCTTCCCGCGGACATGCAGGCGAAGGTCTCGGTCATGCTCCCGGTCGCGAATCCCGCATCGGCGCGCGTCATCGCCGACATCGGCGGGAACACGATCAATCTGCCGACGGATCTCACGCTCGCACAGATCGCGGCGATCCGCGCCGCAGTCGATCTACCGCTCGATGTCTACGTGGAGTGCCCGGATAATCTTGGCGGCTTCGTGCGCTTCCACGAGATCGCGGATCTCGTGCGGATCGCGGCGCCGGTCTACCTGAAGTTTGGTCTGCGCGGAACGACCGATCCCTATCCGGCGGGCGGGCACATGGAGGCGCAGCTCGTCGCGCTGGCGCGCGAACGCGTCAGGCGCGCGCGGCTTGCCCTGGACATGCTCGACCGTGAGGCGAGCGGCGAATTCGAGGCATCTCGCCCGGGCGCTGCCGGATTGGGCGTTCCAGTCGCGGCTCGGGTCTCCATCCCGTCCTGACGGCGCCTCTATCAGTCAAAGTGTCACATTGACAAAGTGCCGTTCCCGGCGGTAGCGTCAAGGCTGTGCCGAGAACTCTGATAGCCGTGAACGAGCAAGGCCGGGTCACGCTCCCCGCCGAGGTCCGACGCCGCCTTGGGATTCGCGCGGGGAGCCAGCTGGAGGTGAAAGTGGAGGAAAACGCCATCCGTCTGCGTCCCGCGGCCGTCATCCCGGAAGAGGACCGCTGGGCATACACGCCTGAGGCGATCGCGTCGCTGAAGCGCGGACTGGCGGATCTCAAGGCTGGCCGCGTCTACCGGCTCACCGAGGAAGAGCTACTGAGCGGCAAGCTACCTCGGCGCCCCCGCCCGCGCCGCCGATAGCGGATTTACCGCTACCGCTCGCTCGTCTTCACCGCCGACTTCGTCGACTCCCTGCTGGAGTTCGGCAGGCCCGACCAACGCCGTTTCGCCAAGGCGCTGCGTCTCCTCGACACAGACGAACGGCATCCGTCGCTTCGCTTGCATGAGCTCAGCGGAGATCTCGAGGGGGTCTGGTCCGCAAGCGCGTCCGACGATCTGCGCATCGAGTTCGTGCGGCTACCGCAGGGGGCGAAGTTGCTTATCCGCAGTTCGCGGCACTACGCCCGCTAAGACGGCGGCGCGTCAACCCCCTTCGGCAGCGTCACGACGAACCGCGCTCCGCCGCCCTCCGGCGCTTCGACCGCGATCCGTCCGCCGTGCAGCAGGACGATCTCGCGCGCGACGTGCAATCCCAAGCCCACGCCCGGTGTCTTCGCGTCGCCGCGTTCGAACGGCTGGAAGATGCGCTCGCGCTGGTCCGGCGCGATCCCGGGGCCGTGGTCTCGCACGGCGAAGCTGACGTGATCGCCGTCCGCCAACACGTCGACTTCGATGGACCCGTTGAGCCCGCCGTACTTGAGCGCGTTGTCGAGAAGATTCGTAAGCACTTCGTCGATGCGCACCGCGTCGAAAGCGGCGCGGGTCACCGCCGAATCGTCCGGCGCCCGGATAACGATCTCGTGCCCCGATGTCTCGGCGAATGCGGCGCTCACCGTCCGCACCATGTCGGCTAAATCGGTGTCGGCCTTCTCTAGCTCAAGCCTGCCGGAGCTGATACGCGAGATGTCCAGAAGCCGGTCGAGGAGGATGCGAAGGCGGTCGGTGGACTGACGCACGAGGACGACGTCCCGCAGGGCGGCCTCGAGGTCGACGTCCGGACGCAAGAGGCGCCGCTCGGCGAGCTGGAGCCGCGCGTATACGGTGGCGAGCGGCGTGCGCAGCTCGTGCGCCGCGATGGAGATGAACTCCTCCCGCAGCCGCATTGCCTCCTTGATGGTCTGTTGCTGCGCGGTGATGTCCCGCGCGACCGCCGAGGCGCCCACGATCTGGCCCTGCTCGTCGCGGACCGGCGAGATGGTCACCGACACCGTGATCCGTTGGCCGTC
>DASYSC010000091.1:0-2612 GCA_036003765.1 Candidatus Limnocylindria bacterium | reverse complement strand
GGTGCTTCTGGGGGAGGCTCCGGTTGCCGACATCATCGCGGCGCGGCCGCTCCGCTGCCTCGTGCTTCCGGGCGAGCTCCTGCAGCAGTTCCTCCAGACGAACCCGCGGGTCTGCTACCGCATCCTCGTGGCCGAGGCGCGCAAGCTCGCGAACGTGACGCGGAGGGGCGGCTGACGGAGCGACCGCACCCGCCCGGTGACTACCCGGTCGTCCTCGTCGGAAGTGGACCCGGTGGTCTGCAGATCAGCTACTCGCTCTCACATCTCGGCATCAAGCACGCGGTCATCTCGGCGGACGAAAGCGCGGGCGGCATGTTCCGCCGGTGGCCTTTCTTCCAGCGTCTGCTCTCGTGGACGAAGCCGTACGCGCCGTTCGAGCGCGGCTCGCGCGAGTACGAGCGCTACGACTGGAACAGCCTGCTGGCCGAAGAACAGAAGGACCGCGCGCTCATGACCACGATCATGGACGGCACCTCGTACTACCCCTCGCGCCCCGAGATGGAGCGCAACCTCGCGACGTTCGCAGAGCGCGCGCGCCTAGACGTGCGGTATGGCTGCCGATGGACCGCGACGCGGCGCGATGGCGAACGCTGGGTGCTGGAGACGACCGACGGCGAGTACCGCTGCCAGGTCCCGATCTTCGCGGTCGGCGTCGCCGAGCCGTGGCGCCCGCAGATCCCGGGCATCGAGGACGCTCCGCACTACGCCGAGACGCGTCCGGCCGAAAGCTACGCCGGTCGGCGCGTTTTCATCGTCGGTAAGGAGAACTCCGGCTTCGAGCTCGCAACCGGCTTCCTGCAGTGGGCGAAGCAGATCGTCCTCGCGTCACCGTCGCCGGCGAAGCTCTCGATCAACACTCGCACGCTCGTCGGCGTGCGCGCGCGCTACGTCCAGCCGTATGAGGACCATGTCCTCGCGGGAGGCGTGATCGTGCTCGACGCGTCGATCGAGCGCATCGAGCGAGCCGGCGCCGCTTTCCGCGTGCACACCCGCAAAGCCGACTCGCAGACCGAGCTCATCTTCGAGGTCGACGACGTGATAGCGGCGACCGGGTTCACGAGTCCGATCCAGGACCTGCCGAAGCTCGGCGTCGCCACTGTGGGCCGGAACAAGCTCCCCGCGCAGACGCCGTTCTGGGAGAGCGCCACCGTGCCCGGCGTCTACTTCGGCGGCACGATCCATCAGGCCTCGCCCGGCCTTCGTAAGCACGGTATCCCGAGCAACTCCGGTGGCGTGAACGGCCACCGCTACAACGGGCGCGTCCTCGCTCGGCACATCGCCGCCGAGCACTTCGGCGTCAAGCCGGAGCGACCGGTGGTACCGCGCGCCGAGGTCGTCCCGTACGTGCTCGCGGAGGTCACCAACGCTCCCGAGCTCTGGCATCAGAAGTCCTACCTCGCGCGCGTTCTCGTGCGCGACGAGCGGCGCGGAATCGTCGACGACGGGATCCTTCCGTTGCAGTCCTTCGTCGATGGCGGCGGGTCCGACGCCGCGGCCGTCACGCTCGAGGAAGACGCCGCCGGCAGCATCTACCCGGTGCTGTACACGAGGCGCGCCGGCGTCACCGGCGAGCAGAGGCTGCCGCCGCATCCGTTGCACGACTTCCGCACGCGTGAGCACGAAAGCGCCGTCGTCGCGGCGCTCGAGGGACTCCTGCTCTAAGGGCGCCGCCTTGAATTAAGTGGCGGGGGCTGGTTCCTGACGCGCCTTGGCGAGGGCGACCTCGTTCGATATCCCGACGAAATTCACGATCGCGCCGGCGGCGAGCAGGCCGGCGCCGACCAGCATCGCCAGATGGAACGCGTCGGTGGACTGCTCACCCGCGGCCTGCGCACGCTGGTCGGAGATGCGCGGCACGTTCATCGGCGAGTAGTCGTGGCGGAACGTCGGATCGGACGTGTCCGTCCCGGGGAGTCGTGCGGCCATCCCCGCATAGAAGCTCGCCGTGATCGCGACGAAGATCACGGCGCCCGCGAGCTGCGGGCCGACGCGCGAGATCGCGTTGTTGATCGCCGACGCGACTCCTGAGTTGCGTACGGGCACACTCGTCATGAGCGCGGTCGTAAGCGGCGCGACCATCATCGCGAGCCCGAACCCGAAGATGATTTGGCCTGGCAGAAAGTCGACGAAGTACGCGCTTGGAGCTACCCAGGTCGACGGATCGCCGGGAATGAACACCCAGGCCGGGCTGGTTGCGGGCACCCGCGCGAACCAGACGACCCCGATCGCCATGAGCGCGGGGCCGATAGTCATGAAAGCCTTCGGGCCATAGCGTGCCGAAAGAGCACCGAAGCGCGTCGACAGCACCACGAGCAGAAGCCCGCCGGGAATACCGGCGAGCCCGGCGGCAGCCGCTGAGTATCCGAGCACGCCCTGAAGGAATAGGGCGAGGTAATAGAACGTCACGTACAGCGCGCCATAAATGAGGAAAGTCGAGATGTTCGTGACCGTGAAGTTGCGCGAGCGGAAGAGCTCGAGCGGCACCAGCGGATCGCGCGCGCGCGCCATGAGGAACGGGAACGCGAACGTCGCCACGACGCCCGCGCCGAGGGCGATGTACGCGACGGGATCCTTCCAGTCGCGCTGCTGTCCGTAGATCGCGCCGAAGCTCA
>DASYSC010000090.1:0-15362 GCA_036003765.1 Candidatus Limnocylindria bacterium | reverse complement strand
GGCGACGTTCACACCAACAACATCGAGAGCGTGTGGAGCCTGTTCAAGCGTTCGCTCATCGGCTCCTACCACCACATGAGCGTCAAGCACATGCAGTCCTACCTCGAAGAGATCGAATGGCGCTTCAACAACCGGCACAACGATCACCTGTTCCGCGACACCCTGCGGGCGCTTGTCAGGTCCGAGGTGCTGACGTACCGGAAGCTCATCGATCGTCCCGCGTTAGTCAGGGTTTCGCTCCAGCCTTCCTAGCAGTCCTGCCGATGAAGATGACAGCCGCATCGCTTGCCCCGACCACATGACGGACCGCCTCGAAGAACGCTAGTTCCGAAACGTCAGCATCCGCGTTCATCCCGAGCGCCACTGTGTAGCCACTAATCAGTCCGTCCTCGTAGGTCATGTGAATGTCCACTGTGCGAGACGACAGCGCAATAATGAGGTCGTCGCGGAGATCCATTCGCTCGTCCTGTGAAAGTTTCAGGAGCGGTGTCTTATGGCCCGGAGAAACTTGCACCGACATTCCGATGATCATCAGATCGTCGCCCTTTGACCTTGAGACAGCGATTTCACGAGACGAGCTGGGACCGATTGGCATCTTGAAGATGACCTCAAAACCGTCTTTGTCGGCATGGGAGCGCTTGAGTTCCCAGCCGCGCTTCTCGTGAACCCACTCCCTGATTTGTCGCATCCAATCTCCATTGCTTCGACCAAGCCCAAGAAGGCGCTTTAGGTCATCGCGGTAGGCCCACACAAGGATTGCTAGTCCTACAAGGAAGATCAGGAATCCGACAACGTTCCCGGAGATCACGGCCGTCCCTTGGCGGACGGCCGTTCCAAGATCGCCGCCGAGCGAGATGAACGTTCCGGCGAGGCTTACCAAGTAGCCCGCGAGCTTCGTAAGTCGATTACGAAGTCCCATCCGCTTCCTCCCGCCCTTGGCCTCTGTCTCAGACCAAGGTCGGGGCACAGTTTGGGCCGCGCACCTAGGGATGCTTCCAGTCGAGGCCACGTAGCGATCGGACAGCAGCGTCGATATCCGCACGCGTCGGGTCGCTGCCCCTGCCGACCCCTCGGTCGAGGGTGTAATCCATGCCGACGCGAGCCCCCTTCAGCTCGTTGGCGATCTCGTTCACCGTCCGCGCTGCCGTGCGGAAGTACCCGATCGGTCGGCGTCGCGGGTCCATGTCGTCGTATGTCCCCATCTCGGCTTCGCAGAAGTCGATAGCCCTTTGGACTCGCTCTCGGAGCGACAGCGGTCGTCGCACGGGCAGGTTCGGTGGCGGCTGCATGACGATCGTGGTGCCGTCGGCCGCAAAGATCTGCTCGGCAGGCTTCTCGGTCACAGCCGGTGTGATTCGAATGACCTTGCGCTCGCGCCGGAGCACCGTGGAGATGATGTTCCGCTCCGGTGGGCGAGGTAGGAACATGCGCAGGCCAAACAGCCAGTCCTGGAAGCCGACCAGTCTTCCGGACTTCCACAACCACCCCAGCACTCCGACAGCGATGGTGGCGAGCACCCCCAGGGGCAGCCAAACCGCCTGAAAGATCTGCGCCCTGTTCGCGCAGTCCGCTACGAGTTCCGGTGGCAGGTCTGCGACGAACAGCGTCTGAACGCAGTTGAGCGGGTTCATAAGACGCGACCAGACAAGCGCGGTCCAAGTGAATAGCGAGACCCCCAGCAGGAGCCAGCGACGGACCACTCACTGTGCCTCGCCTTGGTCAGAGGCATGGCGGGAAGGATAGCCGCTGCTTTGACAGAGGTATAACCCCGACTATGGTCTGTAGACCCCATGTCGCGGGGGCCGCGACGCTCACGGCGTGGCCGAGTTGGCTCCGCGCGTGGGTCGCGTCATCCGCAAGTACCGCGAGGGCGCCGGCCTGTCGCAGGAGGCGCTCGCCGCCGAGTCCGGCCTGCACCGGACGTACATCTCGCTCGTCGAGCGCGGCCACCGGAACATCTCGGTCGACGCGCTGTCGCAGATCGCCGAGGCGCTCGGCGTGTATCCGTCGCGGCTCATCAGCGATGCGGAGAAGGAGCCCGAGGTCTCTTCGAACCCAGCCACGCGAACGAGGCGCGGTCGGACGTAGCGGCCTTCCGCGGCTCAGCGCGGGCGATATCCGTCGTGGGCAAAGAAAAAGCCCTCCGACCATCGAACTCGTGCTCTGGCCGAAGGACTTCGTCGCTCTCGTGTTTCGCTCTGTTGCGGGGCTGGGATTCGAACCCAGGTCCTACGGGTTATGAGCCCGTCGTGGTACCACTCCACTACCCCGCGTGATCATTCTACGCGATGCGACGTGCACGCTCAAGGGTCGCGCGGGGATCGCTATCTCCTCCCGAAGAACACAGCGAGCCACCGACCGAGCCGCCCACCGTCCGACGCGTTCACGCGCACGACCGGCTCACCCGACGGACCGCGATCGACGGCGATCAGGCCCTCACCGGGCCGCACGAACCCGAGCTCGCGCGCCTTGTCGACGACGTACGCGTCCGTCTTGCGCTGCGCGATCTCCGCCTGCAGCTCCGCGCCGCGCGCGCGCTCCGCCTCGATCTGCGTCTGCGCCGCGCGCACCTCCGCGCGCACCGCGTTCTCGCGCACCGCGATCCCGACGAACGCCCCGCTCACGACGAGACCCGCGGCGAGCAGTCCGAACGACGCGAGCGGCCGCACCATCCGCGCGAACGGCGAACGGCCGCGCCGCTTCATCGCGCCCATCATGCGCCGCCGACCATCTCGAGCGGAAGGCCGGCGATGTCCGCGCCGGCCAGCTCCGCCGCGCCGAGCCCGAGGAGCCCGAGCAGTGGACGCGCGACGAGCGGCGGCAGCCGGTACGTGAACCCGACCGCGACGACGGACGACCGCGCGCGCACGATCCCAGCGTCGTTGTCGACGTAGTCCGGATCGTCGCCCCACCCGTCCTTGTGACCGAGCGTGACGCCCTTCGGCAGGTAGAGACCGAGGCGCGCGGCGCTCGTGTTGCGCTCGAGGAGCCCGAGCACCGCCACGCTCGCATCGATCCCGCCGGCTGCCTCGCGCGCGACGCGCGCGAGCAGCGACGCGGTCTCGCGCGGCGTCATGAGGTTCTCGACGCCGCGCGCCTTCGCCTCGAGATCGAACATCGCGCGCCCGATGCGCGTCGTGCGGCAGCCCCACTCGTCGAGGCGCTCGTTCACGCGCGCGACACCGACCCGCTCGATGAGGCGGTTCGTCGCCGTGTTGTCGCTCACGGTCATCGCGAGGGCGGCGAGGTCGCGGAGGGACATGCGCTCGACGTCGCGCAGATCGCGCAGCACGCCCGATCCGTCGACGCGCTCGCCGATCTCGACGCGCTCCGCGAGCGACGATCTCCCGAGCGCGGCGTCCGCGTAGAGCGTCATCACGAGGGGGAGCTTGATGACGGACGCGGAGAAGAACACGCCGTCGGCGTCGAGGGCCAGCGCCTCGCTGCCGTCCGGCCCGAGCACGACCGCCCCGACGCGCCCGCCTGCCGCGCGGGCACGATCGGCGAAGCGGTCGAGCAGCGCGGTCATGCGGTCGAGAAAAATGTATCCGGCCGCAGACCGGATATCGGACCGGCTAGGCTGCGGACCAGCCGATGGCGATGATCGAGTTCGAGGCCGTCCACAAGTGGTTCGGAACGCTGCACGTCCTCGACGGCATCGACCTGAAGGTCGACGAGGGCGAGGTCGTCGTCATCATCGGCCCGTCGGGCTCGGGCAAGAGCACGCTCATCCGCACCGTCGACCGCCTCGAGCCGATCCAGCGCGGGCGGCTCGTCGTGAACGGCCTCACCGTGAGCGATCCGAAAGTGGACGTCAACCGGCTCCGCCGCCAGGTCGGCATGGTGTTCCAATCCTTCAACCTGTTCCCCCACCTCACCGCGGCCGAGAACATCATGCTTGCGCCGACCAAGGTGAAGGGAACGTCGACAGCCGCGGCACGCGACAGCGCGCTCCAGCTCCTCGACAAGGTCGGGATCCCCGAGAAGGCCGACCAGCTTCCGGCGCGCCTCTCCGGCGGCCAGCAGCAGCGCGTCGCCATCGCCCGCGCGCTCGCGATGGACCCCACGATCATGCTCTTCGACGAGCCCACCAGCGCGCTCGACGCGGAGATGATCCGCGAGGTGCTCGACGTGATGCGGCAGCTCGCGAAGGAGGGTATGACGATGCTCGTGGTGAGCCACGAGCTAGGCTTCGCGCGCGAAGCGTCCGATCGGGTGGTCTTTATGGACGAAGGACGCATCATTGAGGACACGCCGACCGCGGACTTCTTCGTCTCGCCGAAGGAGGAACGCGCGAGGCAATTCCTCAGCAAAGTCATTCGGCACTAGGGGCAAGGAGGGAGCGTGCAGATGAGAGGCATCACGCGGGCATTCGCGTTCGGTCTCGCCGTCGCGTTCCTCGCGGGCGCTTGCGGCGGCGCGGGCACGGGCGGGACGGCTGGGACATCGAGTCCGCAAACCACGGCGGCGGCGAAACCGAAGTTCGAGGTCCAGACCTTCATGTACTCCATCCAGGTGAAGGGGAAGCTGCGGATCGGCACGCAGGAGGACAACCCGCCCTTCAGCGTGAAGAACCCGACGAGCAGCAAGTGGGAAGGCTTCGACACGGACATCGGACGCGAGATCGCCAAGGCCATCTTCGGCACGCAGGGCGATCCCGACAGCTTCATCGAGTGGGTGCCGGTCACCTCGGCGACGCGCATCCCGTCGCTCACGGACAACAAGGCCGACGTGATCATCAAGACCTTCACGATCAATGAGGATCGCAAGAAGCAGATCGACTTCTCGGACGTCTATTTCTCCACCGGCCAGCGGATCCTGGTGAAGAAGACCAACGATCAGATCAAGGAGGTCGTGGACCTCGGCGGCAAGACCTTCTGCGCACAGCGCGGCTCGACGAGCGAGCAGAACGTGACGAAGGCGCAGCCTGCCGCCAAGGCGCTCCTCCTCGACAGCTATCCGGCGTGCCTGCTGGCGCTCCAGCAGGGCCAGGCCGACGCTGTCTCGACCGACGAGACCATCCTCTTCGGTCTCGTGAAGCAGGATCCGAACACGAAGATCGTCGGCAAGTACTTTTCCGACGAGCCGTATGGCGTCGGGATCAAGAAGAATGCGAACGGCGACCGGAACGGCTTCGTCGACTTCCTCAACACCTGGCTCGCCGCGGCGATCAAGGACGGGACCTGGGCCAAGCTCTACGAGAAGCACATCACCCCGGTCTCCGGCGACAAGAAACTGGCACCGAAGGGCTAGCGCTGCCGGCGTGACACGCAACACGAGCGGGGGTCGGCCGACGGCCGGCCCCCGTTCTTGGTGTAGGGGCTGATGCCGGGGGCGATCGCGGTCGAGTTCCCAGACCTTTTCTTCGGAGGGCTCTGGGTGACCGTTCAGCTCTCGGTCCTCGGCCTCTTGGGCGCGCTGGTCCTCGGGACCGCGGTGGCGCTCACGCGCGTCTCGCCGCTGGCGCCCCTCCGCTGGGTCGGAGCGGCCTACGTCGAGTTTTTCCGCAACACGCCGCTCGTGGTGCAGCTCTTCTTCCTCTTCCTCGGGCTTCCGCTCCTGGGCCTTCGTTTCGCCAGCGACACGTTCGACAACATCTTCCGTGCGGCCTTCGTAGGGATGGCGCTCTACCACGGCTCCTACGTCGCCGAGGTCGTACGGGGCGGGCTGCTCGGCGTGGATCGCGGGCAGATCGAGGCCGCCCGCTCCCTCGGGCTCTCGTACGCGCAGACCCTCCGTGAGGTGCAGCTGCCGCAGACATTCCGCGCGGTGATCCCGCCGCTCGGGAACGTCGCGATCGCGCTGGTAAAGAACACCTCGCTCGCCTCGACGATCGGCGTGACCGAGCTCCTCTTCGGCGCGGAGATCGTCGAATCGCGCACCTTCCGGGCCGAGGAGGCGTTCCTGACCGCGACCCTTCTCTACCTTGGGCTCACCAACCCGCTCGGTCTGCTCGTCAACGGACTCGAGCGCCGGCTTCTGGTGGTGCGCTGATGAGGCCGGATACGTGGGCGATGTTCACCGATCCGGCCATCTGGCGGTTCTTCGGCGAGGGTCTCACGCAGACGCTGGAACTCTCAGTCGCGTCGGTCGCGCTGTCCTTTGTCGTCGGCTTGGCCTTCGCGCTCGGGCGGCTCTCGTCGCGCCGGTGGATCCGCTGGCCCTCGACCGCCTACGTCGAGGCCATCCGCGCCTTGCCGGTGCTGCTCCTGATCGTGTACTTCGACATCAAGGGCTCGAGCCTCTTCCGGCCGCTGTTCGGAGAGGACTTCGAGCTCCCGCGCTTCTGGGCCGGGGTGCTGGGCCTCTCGCTCTACACGAGCGCCGTCCTCGCGGAGATCATCCGGGCGGGGATCCTCACCCTTCCGCGGGGTCAGACCGAAGCATCCCGTGCGCTGGGACTCTCGTATCCGCAGACGATGCGTTTCGTGGTGCTGCCGCAGGCGCTCCGGCTGATGGTTCCGGCGATGATGGGTCAGCTCACGACGGTCATCAAGGACACCTCGCTTGTCGGGACGATCGGCGTGTTCGATCTGCTGCGCCAGGGCCGGACGATCTACACGCAGTTCTTCAACCCCATTGAGGTACTGCTCATCGTGGCGAGCATCTACTTCGTCATCTGCTTCGTGCTCTCGCAGCTCTCGCGCCGCCTCGAGCTCGGCAGGATCACGCCTGAAGCGAAGGTCCGGATGACCGAGCTCGAGCTTCGCGACCAGGCAGCCTGAACACTCTGGCCCGGTAGGACGAGACGGCGGTCGGCTGCTCGCGCGAGCGCTCTTAATTGACGCCTGCTCGGCCGCCTCCTACGCTCGTCCGTCAAACGCGGTCGCTCGCGCATGGAACGCGCGAGGCTCGAGAACGCGAAATGACGTGGGAGGACGGAATGCAGAGACGCTGGCTTGCAGCGAGCGCAATCCTTGTCGGCCTCGCGCTCGTCGTCAGCGCTTGCGGTGCAGGCGGCACCGGCGGCGGTGCGACGGGCGGTGCTGGCGACAAGGGCGAGATCATCGTCGCGAGCAACTTCCCGACATCGGGCGCGGACCGCGCGAGCGGGCGGGGCCCCGAGGCCGGAGTCGCGTACGCGATCCAGCTGAGCCCGACGATCAAGGGCTTCAAGATCACGCACAAGCCGTACGACGACGCGGTGAACGGCGTGCACGACCCGCAGAAGGGCGCGCAGAACTTCGCCGACATGGTGAGCAACCCCAAGATCCTCGGCGTCGTCGGGCCGTTCAACTCGAACGTCGCGCGCGCGACCATCCCGGTCGCCAACCGCGCGGGCCTCGTGATGATCAGCCCGGCGAACACGAACGAGTGCCTCACGCAGGACTTCCCGTACTGCGACCCCAAGCCGGCCGCGCTGCGGCCGACCGGGAAGAACAACTACTTCCGCATCGCGGCCCCGGACACCGTGCAGGGTCCGGCGATGGCGGACTTCGCGATCGACACGCTCAAGGCGACCAAGATCGCGATCTGGTCGGACAACGAGACCTTCGGCAAGGGCGTGGCCGACAACTTCGGCAAGCGGGTCACGGCAAAGGGCGGCACGGTCGTTGTCCGTCAGGACTTCGACGTGAAGAGCACGAATGACTTCCGCCCGTTCCTGCAGCGCGCCAAGGACGGCGGCGCGCAGGCGATCTACGCCGGCGCCACCTCGGCGACCAAGGGCTGCATCCCGCGCGCCCAGATGAAGAGCATCTTCACGACGGACATCCCTTATCTCGGGCCGGACGGCATCGGCGACACGCAGTGCATCAAGGATGCGGCGGACAACGCGAACACGAACCTCTACTTCACCAACGCCGCCGCCGAGGCCGCGCAGGACCCTGCGAACAAGGAGCTCATCGACAACTTCAAGAAGTCGTTCACCCAGAAGGAAGACCTCGGGGCCTACACCTTCCCGGGCTATGACTCCGCCAAGATCCTTCTCGACGCGCTCGGTCGAGCCATCGACGTGGCCGGCGGCAAGATGCCGACCCGCGACCAGGTGACCCAGGCGGTCCAGGACACGAAGAACCTCAAGCTCTCGACCGGGACGTACAGCTTCGACCGCAACGGCGACCCGACGCAAGCGACGATGGCGTTCTACCAGTACAAGGGCGGCGACTGGGCCTTCGTGAAGCAGTTCTCCGTCGGCCAGTGATCGAGCTCTAAGGAGCGTTAGCGGAGGGGGCGCGCGAGCGCCCCCTCCTCTTTTTTGAGGGACGGGGGAATGGGGACGATCGGCGAGGCTGTCAGGCGACGGCGTAGCGCTCTGCGGACCGGGCTCACCGGCCGCGTGCTCAATGTCGGTCTCGTCGTGATCGTGGTGGTCTTTCTGTTCTTCCTGGGGCAACGGATCATCGCCGAGGGACCCTCGTTCTTCCTGCAGATCCTGACGTTCGCGCTCGCGAACGGCGGCATCTACGCGCTGATCGCGCTCGGGTACACGATGGTCTACGGGATCATCGAGCTCATCAATTTCGCGCACGGCGACGTCTTCGCGTTCGGTGCATTCTTGTCCGGTTCACTCATCCCGGTGTTCGGCCTCAGCAGCGCGACATTCGGGCCAGGCACCGTGGTCGGGCTCCTGGTAGTTGTTTTCATCACGATGGCCGTGTGCGGCATCCTGAACGTATCTATCGAGCGGGTCGCCTACCGCCCGCTCCGTAACGCACCGCGTCTGGCGCCGCTCATCACCGCCGTCGGCATGTCGTTCTTCCTGGAGGGCGTGCTCTTCCTGTGGAAGGGTCCATCGAACGTCGCGTACCCAGCGGTCCTGCCCAGCTTCTCGTTCGAGGTCTTCGGCGCGACCGTGGGGATCAAAGAGCTCGTCGTCATCGTCACGTCGATCATCCTCATGATCTCCCTCGCGCTGTTCGTGGACCGCACGTGGCTCGGCAAGGCGATGCGCGCGACGGCGCAGGACCGCGATGCGGCGCTCCTCATGGGAATCGACATCGACCGGACGATCGCCGCGACCTTCTTCATCGGCGCGCTCCTGGCCGGCGCGGGCGGGACGATGTACGGCCTCTACTACAACACGTCGGTCTTCGATCTGGGTTTCTCGGCTGGGCTCTTCGCATTCACGGCGGCCGTGTTCGGCGGCATCGGCAACATTTACGGTGCGGCCATCGGCGGCATGCTGATCGGACTCATCCGTTCGTTCTGGGACGGCTACTTCGAGTCGGCCTGGACCGACGTCGTGATCTTCACGATCCTGATCCTCACGCTGGTCTTCCGTCCGACCGGGATCCTCGGGATGCGGGTACCTGAGAAATGAGCCTCCTCCGCCAATTCTGGGAGGGCGGACCGCGTCGTGACCCAAACACGATCGCGTACGTGGTCTTGCTCGTGGGGGCGATCTTCTTTCCACTCCTCGCCCAGGTGGCCACCGGCGGGAACTCCTCATTCATCGTCACGGTCGCGGCCGACGCCGGCGTATACGTGCTCCTCGCGATCGGCCTGAACGTCGTGGTCGGCTTCGCCGGCCTCCTGGACCTCGGGTATGCGGCGTTCTTTGCGATCGGCGCCTACACCTACGCCTTCCTCGCGTCGGACCACGGGCGGGTCACGCCCTTGGGGGAACCCATACACATGCCGTTCTGGATCGTTCTGCTGATCGCGATGTTCGTCGCCGCCTCGTTCGGAGTGCTCCTGGGCGCACCGACGCTACGGCTCCGCGGGGACTACCTCGCGATCGTGACGCTGGGCTTCGGCGAGATCGTGCCCCGCATCTTCAAGAACGCGGCGACGTGGACCAGCGGCGTGAACGGGATCTCGGCGCTCGACATCCCCGCGCTTCCGGTGTGGCTGCAGGGTCCCTGGTCGGGCGATCCCCTCCAGGTCGTGACCGACTTCAAGATCCTCTCGTCGCTCGCCTACTACGTGATCATGGTCATCCTCCTCATCATTTCGGTGATCCTGGTGCGCAACCTTCACCGCTCGCGGCTCGGCCGCGCCTGGATGGCCGTGCGAGAAGACGAGGTCGCGGCGGCGGCGATGGGCGTGAACACCACGGCGATCAAGCTGCTCGCGTTCTCGATCGGTGCCGCGTTCAGCGGATTCGCCGGGACCTTCTACGCGGCGAAGCTCTCGCTCGTCTCGCCGGAGAACTTCGGCTTCTCCGTCTCGATCACGATCCTGGTGATGGTCGTGCTCGGGGGTATGGGGAACATCCCCGGCGTGATCCTCGGCTCGCTCGCGATCTATGGCGTGATCTTCATCCTTCTGCCGCAGCTTCCTGAATACGCGACGGGCTTCGTAAATCAGATCGGGCTCTCTGGACTGACCCAGTCGAGCGGCGACTATCCCGGCATCGCCGAGTTCATCTCGCGCCTCAAGTTCCTCGTGTTCGGGCTCATCCTCGTGGTCGTCATGCTCTGGCGACCGCAGGGCCTGCTGCCCAGCCGGCAGCGCGAGCAGGAGCTGAAAAAGGGCATCGCGCACGAAGAAACCGTCATCGAGGACGTCACGGCGGAGGTCGGATGATCACACCGACTCCGGGAGGCCGTGGGGCGCAGGGGCAGGGGCCCCAGGACGCGGAGCGGACGCAAAGCGCGCCCGACCGGCCGATCCTGCGCATCGACCACGTGACGAAGCGCTTCGGTGGCCTGGTCGCCGTCGACGATGTGACGTTCGACGTCAAGCGGGGCGAGATCTTTGCGCTCATCGGCCCCAATGGAGCGGGAAAGACGACACTCTTCAACGGGATCACCGGCATCTTCCCGCCCACTAACGGGCATGTGGTCTTCCAGGATCTCGAGATCACGGGCGCGAAGCCGCACCAGGTGGCCACGCTCGGGATCGCGCGCACCTTCCAGAACATCCGGCTCTTCGAGTACATGTCAGCCCTGGACAACGTGCGCCTCGGGCAGCACTGCCGCATGCACGCCAAGCTCTGGGACTCGCTGTTCAAGACGCCGGCCGAGCGCGCCGAAGAGCGACGCGTGACCGACCGCGCCATAGAGCTGCTCAATTTCGTCGGGATCGCGAGCTATACGCACACCTACGCGCGAAACCTCCCGTACGGCTCGCAGCGTCGCCTGGAGATCGCCCGCGCGCTCGCGACGAATCCGGCGTTGCTCCTCCTCGACGAACCGGCGGCCGGCTTCACGCCACAGGAGAAGGTCGAGCTCATGGGCCTCGTGCGCAAGATCGTCGAGAACGGTGTCACCGTCTTCCTCATCGAGCACGACATGAAGGTGGTCATGGGTGTCTCGCGCCGCATCGTCGTGCTCGACCACGGCGAGAAGATCGCTGAGGGCACGCCCGAGCAGGTCCGCAACGACCAACGCGTGATCGAGGCGTACCTCGGGAAGCAGCACTAGGCGATGGCGCTCCTGGAGATCTCCCAGATCGACGTCTTCTACGGTCGCGTGCAGGCTCTCCGCGGCGTCTCGCTGACGGTCGATGGCGGCGAGATCGTCGCGCTTATCGGGTCGAATGGAGCCGGCAAGACGACGACGCTCCGGACGATCTCGGGACTGATGCACCCCACCGGAGGGAAGATCGTCTTCGACGGACGGGATCTGACCCAGACGAAGGCGCATGAAGTGGTCCGTTCAGGGATCTGCCAGTCGCCCGAGGGGCGGCGACTCTTTCCGCGAATGATCGTGTACGACAACCTGATGATGGGAACCTATGCGCGCAAGAACCGCACGGGCATCGAGGATGACATCGCCCGTGTCTACGATCTCTTCCCCCGTCTCAAGGAACGTACGAAGCAGCTCGCGGGCACGCTGTCCGGCGGCGAGCAGCAGATGCTCGCGATCGGTCGAGCTCTTATGGCGCATCCGAAGCTGCTCATGCTCGACGAGCCGTCGCTCGGACTCGCCCCGATCCTGGTGGAAACCATCTTCCGCGTGTGCACCGATATCAACGCCCTGGGCATGCCGATCCTGCTCGTTGAGCAGAACGCCAGCCAGGCGCTGGGGATCGCGCATCGCGCGTACGTTCTCGAGACGGGGAACATCGTCCAGACCGGGACGGGCAAGGAGCTCCTCTCGTCGCCCGAAGTCCAGCGCGCGTACCTCGGGATGTGAGCGTTCGGGGGGCTCCGCCCCCCGACCCCCAACCTAGACTCGGCCAGATGACCCGCCCCGTGCCGCACATCCGTGTGCCCGCTGACGTCGAGCGTGTGGTCGCGCGCCTCGTCGCCGCCGGGCACGAGGCGTACGTCGTAGGCGGTTGCGTCCGCGACGCGCTGCGTGGCGTCGATCCACACGACTGGGACGTGGCCACGAGCGCGACGCCGGAGGAGATCCAAAAGGTCTTCCGCCACGCGCTCTACCTGAACCGCTTCGGCACCGTGGTGGTCCGTCAGGGCGAGCACGAGATCGAGGTGACCACGTATCGCGTCGAGGCGGACTACGCCGATCACCGGCACCCCACGGAGGTCGCGTTCACCGACTCGCTGCACGAGGATCTGGCGCGGCGCGACTTCACGATGAACGCGATGGCCTGGCGGCCGGGGATCGAGGCAGGGGCCCAGGGGGCAGGGGCCCCCGGACGCGCAGCGGAGCGCGGAGCGACGCCGGGCGAGCTCGTCGACCCGTTCGGCGGGCAGCGGGATCTGGACGCGAAGATCGTCCGCGCGGTCGGCGAGCCCCGCGAGCGCTTCCAGGAGGATGCGCTGCGGATGCTGCGCGCGGTCCGCTTCGCCACTCGGCTCGGCTTCACGATCGATCCAGGTACCGCGGAAGCGATCCGCGAGTGCGCGAGCCTCGCGAAGAGCCTATCGGGCGAGCGCATCCAGCAGGAGATCACCAAGATGCTCGAAGCGGACCGGCCGTCGGTGGCGTTCCGGATGCTTTCGGACCTGGGTCTCCTCGCGGTCATCTGCCCCGAGCTCGAGATCGCGAAGGACACGCCGCAGGACAAGGCGGTCGCGCAGAACGTGTTCGACCACTCGCTCGCGACGATGGACGCAAGCCCGCTCGACGACCGCGACCCCAAGCAGCGCTACGTCCTGCGCCTTGCGGGGCTGTTCCACGACATCGGCAAGCCGGCGACGTTCGCCGACGGGCATTTCCACCAGCACGAGTTCGTCGGCGAGGCGAAGGCCCGCGAGATCCTGCGGCGGTGGCGCTTCGACAGGGAGACGGTCACGCAGGTGACGCATCTCATCCGCAATCACATGTTCTGGTACCAGACCGAATGGAGCGGCTCGGCGGTGCGCCGCTTCGTGCGGAAGGTCGGACTGGAGAACATCCCCGCGCTCTTCGCGCTGCGCAAGGCGGACAACATCGGGAGCGGCGCGCGCTCGCCGCGGATGTACGCGCTCGAGTCGCTCTGGGAGCGGGTGCAGGAGGAGATCCGGGCCGCGTCGGCCTTCTCGCTGCGCGATCTCGCGATCGATGGGAACGACGTCATGCAGGAGCTCGGCATCCCGCCCGGCCGCGAGGTTGGGCGCGTGCTCAACGAGCTCTTCGAGCGCGTGCTCGACGATCCCTCGCTCAACACGCGCGAGACGCTCCTCGCGCTCGCGCGCGAGATCGGCGCCGCGAAGAGCTAGCTCGCTTTAGCTCGCGACGTATGGAGTCGAGCCGACCGCCGCGGGACGCGGCGAGCCGTTGGTCATCGCAGGCTCGGTCGTCCGCACCTTCTCAACCTGCGCGCTGATCTTGCGGCGGGTCTCGTCGCCCGAGAACGGGGTGAACAGCAGCGCGAGAGCGGCGCCCACGATCGCGCCGAGCACGATACCCAGCCCGAGCATGCCGAGGAGTGATGCGTCGGAATGGCCGCCGAAAGCGTGCCGTACCTCGGTCTTTCCCTCGCCGAGGAGATCCGCCGCGCGTTTGCTCGCCTGGTCTTTGAGGTCGTCAACGACGTCCTGAAGATCCTTCACTCTCACCATTCCGGCCTCCTTCGCCGCGCTCACGGTGTTTAGTGCGTTCAGGAAGACTGTGCAGGGGAGGTGCCAGCTTCGCCGCTCGCTACCACCGGCCGTAGCAGAGCCGCCTCAATGAAGGGATCGATGTCACCGTCGAGGACCCGCGTCGCGTCGCCCACCTCTACGCCGGTGCGGAGATCCTTGACGAGGGTGTACGGATGGAGAACGTAGGAGCGGATCTGGCTGCCCCAGTCCGCCGAGCGGAGCTCGCCGCGCTCCTTGGCCCGCTCCTCTTCTTGCTCGAGCACCTTGCGCTCGAGCAAGCGCGCCCGAAGGATCTTCATCGCAGTCTCTTTGTTCTGGAGCTGCGAACGCTCGTTCTGGCAGGCGACCACGATCCCGCTCGGCAGATGGGTGATGCGGACCGCGGTCTCGGTCTTGTTCACGTTCTGCCCGCCCGCCCCGGTGGCGCGATACGTGTCGATGCGCAAGTCCTCGGGCCGGACCTCTACTTCGGTGTCGCTCTCGACCTCCGGCGTCGGATCAACGAGTGCGAACGATGTCTGCCGGCGCTTTTGGAAGTCGAACGGTGAGATGCGCACGAGCCGGTGCGTACCGCGCTCGGTCTTGAGGTACCCGTACGCATAGTCGCCCTCGACCGTCAGCGTGGCGCTCCGAAATCCGGCTTCGTCGCCCGGCGTCGCTTCCAGAAGCTCCGCCTTGAAGCCGCGGCGCTCCGCCCAGCGGAGGTACATGCGAACGAGCATCTCGGCCCAGTCCGCCGCGTCGGTGCCGCCGACGCCGGCCGAGATCGCGACCACCGCGTTGCGCTCGTCGTAAGGCCCCGAGAGCTGCGCCTCGAGGGTGGCGTGCGCGACCTCCTCGGCGAGCTCGCCGACCTGAGCGGCCACCTCGGTTTCGAGCTTGGGGTCCTCGCTCGCGAGGGCCGCGAGCTCCGCCAGGTCCTTCGCCCGCGCGCGGTAACGCTCCCACTTCTCGAGGCGCGCGCGCACGTTGCCGAGGCGCTTGAGGATCTGCTGAGCGCGCTGCCGGTCCTGCCAGAGGTCCGGCTTGGACGCGTCGGCCTCTAGGGCCGCGACCTCGCGCGAGAGCGAGGGCAGGTCAAAGGAACACCGCCATGCGCTCGATGCGGTCGCGCAGCGCGACGATGGCTGCCTGGTCGAGGATCACGAGCGTGCTAGCGCTTGCGCGGGCGCTCAAAGGTGGTCGCCACCGGCTGGACGACCGGGGCGAGCTTGCCCGCGGCGAACGAGACGAAGGTTACGCACGGGCAGTAGGTGTTGCGTGGGCAGCGCGGGCAATCACCGTCGCAGTCCAAGGTCGCGCCGTAGGAACACTTGAGGCAGTTGTCCTCGCAAACGATCCATTCCTTCATCGCCGTGTCCTCTCTAGAGCGCGCCGAGTTCCCCGCCCGACGACGCACTCCCCACTGCGGTATGTATCGGTGCTCGAACGAAAGTCTATAAGGGGGGCTGTTCCTTGGATAGAGGGCAAAACGCGAAATATGGGCAGAAAATCTGTTCTTTTT
>DASYSC010000089.1:0-9476 GCA_036003765.1 Candidatus Limnocylindria bacterium | reverse complement strand
CGAAGGGCGCGAAGGGCGTCCGCATCCGTCAGGGCATCGGCCTTCGCGAGCAGCAGCGGCTCGTCGTTGGCGGCGACCGTCAGGACGACGCGATATTCGAGGACGAGCTCGACTCGGAGTTGCCGCTGTGACGTGCGGGTGGCGCAGCGACCTTCAGGTGGCGCAGCAGAGAGTGTTTCCGGAACTTCTACATAGCAGCGCTATAGGGGGAGTTTCGGAAAGTGGTCCTGCTGCGCCACCCAGGACCTCCCTGCGCCACCCGACGCGCTCGAGACCCCACCCCGGCCTCGAAAGCTGGCGCGCCGGTCCCGGCCCGTCGGAGTCCGACGCACCTACATCGCGCTCGGTTTCGCGGGATACCCACCCAGGAACGGCCCGCAGAACGCACCTTCGTGGCCTGGATACCCACCGGGCCCGCCGGACGCCGCGCTACCGCGCGGAGGCGCGCGGATGATCGAGTTCCCGCGCTCGCCTTTGGTCGAGGAGGTAGCCGATAGTGTCGGCGGCGACGGGCTGGAGGAGCTCCTCGAGGTGCTCGCCGAGATCGGGCTTGAGGCCGCGGCCGAGCACGATCGCCGAAAGGGGGAACTGCGTGTCGTTGCGTCCTGAGCTCGTCGGCATCTGGGAGGCCTACGCGGCGGCGGCGGGCGCGCACGACGGCTGGACCGTCGGCGCGGTCTACATGCGCGAGTCGAAGCGCGAGCAGGTCGAGGGCTTCTCGCCCGCTGCGCAGTTGAAGGGCACGCTCGAGGCCGCGGCGAGCCGGCGTCTGTGGATCCCCGCCGAGCACGTCTTCCTCGACGCAGTGAGCGGCCGTCGCGAGGACCGCGCCGCGTTCCAGGACCTCCTCGCGCTCGCGCGCGGCGGGAAGCTCTCGACAGTCCTCGTGCTTCACACCTCGCGTTGGGCGCGCAACGCGATGATCTCGCGCCGCTACAAGGACGAGCTGCGCGCGCGAGGCGTCGATGTCGTCGCGCTCAACGCGCCCTTCGATGTCGCGCGGCCGGAGGGGAAGTTCGCCGAGCGGCTCATGGAGGCGGTCGACGAGTTCACCAGCGACACGATCGGCTTCTGGGTGCGCGTCGGGCTGCGCGAGAAGCACGAGCAGGGACACCCGCTCGGGCGCCTCCCCGAGACGTTCATCGCGGTCCAGACCGGAGCGACCGCGAAGGGATCGCCGATCTACGAGTACCGGCCGCACCCCGAACTCAGCGCGATCGTCCTCGAGGGCGCGCGGCGTTACCTCACCGGTGACGTCGGCTTCGGCGACCTCGCACGCTGGGCCGACCGCGAGGGCTACCGCACAGCGCGCGGCCGCGCGCTCACCGACGAGTGGTGGCGCAACGTCCTCGCGAACCCGCTGAACGCGGGGTACGTCGGCTACCGTCGCAAGCGCGGCGGCACTGAGCTCCGTAAGGCCATGTTCGACGGGTTCATGCCGCTCGAGGTGTTCCAGGCGCTGCAGGAAACGCGGCGCCGGCGAACCCGCCTGTCGGGCCACCCGGCGCACTTCCAGGTCTACCCGATGAGCGGCGCGACGTGCGCCTCGTGCGGCGGGAAGGTGACGGCGCAATCGGACAGCCGTCTTCGCTGCCGCCCCGCGGCGCAGCACGCGGGATGCTCCGAGCGATCAGTGGCCGCGCGCGTTCTCGAAGACGAGTTCGGCGCGTGGCTCCAGACCGTCGTCGCGCTCGACGACAAGCGCCGCACGCGAGTCACCGAGATCGTCCGGGCGAAGGTCCGCCGCGGCTCCGACGCGGCGAAGGCAACACGGCTCCGCACGGCGATCAAGCGCCTGACGGATGCGTTCACCTGGGGCGCGATCGAAGAGGACGACTACCGCGCCCAGCTCGCGGACCTCCGAACGCAGCTCGCTGTCGCTGAGCGACTCCCCGACGAGCAGCGGATCCTTCAGGCGATCACGGTCGCGCAGGACATCCCTCGAGCCTGGGGACGCGCGACGCCGGAGCAGCGTCGTCGCATCGTGTGGTCGACGTTCGCGATCATCCGGGTCGGCGGCGGCCGCGTCACAGCAGTGCGCCCACGTCCGGAAACGGCCCCGCTGTTCGCTGCCGCGCTTCCACCGCGCAGCAGCGGTCCCGACCGGATTCGAACCGGCGATCTCGTCCTTGACAGGGACGTATGCTAGGCCGCTGCACCACGGGACCGACGTGAAGAAAGCGCGTTTCGCGCTCCCTTGTTCCCCATTATGAAGAAAAAGAGGCGGCGAGTGCGCTTCCTTTCACTCGCCGCCCCGCCGGTGTGGCCAAACTGATCGCTAGCTCGCCGCGAGAAGCCCTCCCCGCAGCTCCCGGTGACCCGTCCGCATCTCGCGCGTGACCTCGTTCGCGATGCGGCTCGTCCGCGCGAGGCCGCCGAGCGTCAGATCAAGCCCGACCTCCCGTAACTCCTCGTAACCGAGACCGCGGTAAAGCCTGTTCGATGCCACGTAACACATCTCGTCATAGATGAGCGGCCACTCCACGGAGCGCCGCGAAAAGCAAAACGAGATGAAATCGATCGCCACCTGAGCGATCCGTTCTTCGGGCACCCCTTCCTTCCCTTCGCCGAGTTGGACCGGCGCATCATCGGCAGGTCACCTGCGTTGGACAAGACTTCTGTCCACGAAGTTCTCCACAGAGTTCTCCACATGGCCGAACCACGAAATCCACAACGTCATCCACAGTCGTGATGGTCAGCGCGACCTGTGTCCGCTGAAGCGACGACGTTCGTGTACCTCGCGCGCACTCGCGCGATCGAGCGCGTCCTTTCCGAAGCGGGCGCGAACCGCGTCTAACGCGGCGTTGAGCCGCGCGTGACGGGCGGCATCGAACAATCCGAGCTGCTCTCCTTCGCTGAGTCCCGAGACCGAGACTCCGATCAAACGGACCGGACTCGTCCGGCCGCCTTCGCGGTCCTCGGCGAGCGCGTCGCGAAGGAGCTGTCTCGCGATGCGGTAGATCGTTACGTCGTCGTTGGTCGCTTCCGAAACCGTGCGCTGACGCGTCCGCGTTTCGAACGGTGCGACCCGCAGCGTCATGGTGATCGTCCGACCGCGGAGGGCGTGCTCGCGGAGGCGCCGGCCGACGCCCTCGGACAAAAGCAAGAGCGTCGATTCGATCTTCGCCGGGTCCAACGTGTTCTCGTCAAAGGTGTGCGAATGGCCTACTGACTTGGGAATGTGCTCAGTGGCCACCGGAGCGTCGTCGATCCCGTTGGCGCGCTCCCAGATGGCGCCCCCGTGCTCGCCGAGGCGCGTCTCGAGCGCCACGCGCTGGAACGAGGCCAGCTGCCCGATCGTCCGCAGGTCCCACCCGGCGAGGACCTCGCGCGTCTTCGGGCCCACGCCCCAGAGACGCTCGAGCGGAAGTGGCGCCAGGAAGGCGGCCTCGCCACCGGCAGGCACGATGACCAGCCCGTCCGGCTTGCGGAGATCGGAGCCGACCTTCGCGCAGAGTTTGTTCGTGGCGACGCCGACCGAGACGACGAGCCCGCAGCCGGTCCGGACCGCACGCTTGATCTCCCTGGCCATCTCGATGGCGCCACCGAACAGGTGCTCGGTCGCGGTCACGTCGAGAAATGCCTCGTCCAGCGAGATCGGCTCAACGAGTGGGGTCCGTTCATCGAAGATCGCCATGACCTGATCGGACGCCTCGACGTATCGATCGAAGTTGCCCGGTACGTAGATCCCGTCGGGGCAGAGCCGTCCGGCGATCGCGAGGGGCATTGCCGAACGTACGCCGAAGACGCGCGCCTCATAGGAGGCCGCCATCACCACCCCTCGCTCGTTCGGGCCGTCGCCGCCGACGATCACCGGCTTGCCGCGGTACTCGGGATGGTCGCGCTGCTCGACTGAGGCGTAGAAGGCGTCGAGGTCGCAGTGCAGGACGGCGCGCCGCTCGTCCGTCATCCGACCCGCACCCCTGTGGTCTTCGCGTCTGGCGCGAGGAAGCGGGCGAGCCGCTCGCCCTCGTCGATCACCGCGGTCCGATCTCGCGGCGCGAGCCGCGCGAACGGCACGACGCGCAGCAGGGCCTCCGTCTTCGAGGGCTCGAGTCCCCACGTACCCGCGGCAAAGCCATCCACCAGGACGACCGCTTCGATGATGCCGTTCTTCGCGTAGATCGCTGGCCGATGACGGGGAGCGATCACGCGGTCCCGGTACTGGTAGCTGATGAGGAGCTCGTCGTAGCGCGGGAGGAACCGCACCGGGGCTCTCACATCAGCGTCGGGGCGCGGCGCGCGCGGGAGGTCGAGCAGCGTCCGTCCCTGCTCGTCGGCAAAGCGCCGCAGCTTCGGCGCCATTCGTTCCAGAGCAGGGCGGATCCGCTGCGGGACCTGACCGGCAAATTTCGCGACGTCGGCGAGCGTCATCGGCCCGAACGCGGCAAGGCACCGTCGGACGAGAAGCTCGAGCGCGTCATCCTCGGACGGGCGGCCGTCCCCACCGACCCAGTGACGCGCCGCGACGTAGGGCGCATCGGTGCCGCCGTACGCCCAGTGGCCACCCGGTGGCGCGCTCACCAGATCCGCATGCGCGCTCACGAACCGCCACACGAGCCACGCGTACTGCTCGTTGAAGACGTTGCCCAGCCGCTCGCGAAGATGCGCGATGACTTCCTCTTTCGCCCGGGGGGTCCGCGCGAATGCGACTGCGAGGCCCGCCACCTTCTCCGGCTCGACGCCCTTCGCGACCTGGAGGCGGTTCCAGGCGCCGCGTTGCGTGTCCTGGGTCGCGACGGCGTACGCATAGAAGTCGTGGGCCGAGACCAGATGGAGCGTTCCGCGCATGAGGCGAGCGCGGATCACCCGATGACGCTCGATCGCTGACCAGAGCCGCTCGCGGCGGAAATCCGACAACCGTGACCAAAGCGCGACATACGGAGACGGCGACCACTGCGCCTGAAGCGCGGCGAGACGCTCGATCGCGGCCACCACGTCGAGCTTCGCCCGCTCGAGCAGGAGCTGCCGCGCGAGCATCGCGCGATTCAGCTCGCGCCGCGTGAGCGTCGGCAGCTTTTCGGTGACCGCGCGGTTCATCCGCGCACTCCATGGGTCCTGGCTTCCGGGGCGTAAAAGCGCGCGAGCTTCTCGCCTTCGTCGAGGAGCGCAGCGCGGTCGGCTCGCGCGAGGGGCTTGAACGGTTTGAGCTCGATGACCGCCTCCTTGGGACGGACTGTGAGCGTCCATCTCCCCGCGACGAAGCCATCGACCGCGAACGTGGTCCAGACCTCGGCCGAGAAGATGACCGCCTTCTTGTATGCGTCCGGGAGGATCCGTGCGCGCTCGGATGAGACATGGCCGAGGATCGCGGCATCGAAACGCGCAAGGAACCGCGCCGGGGCCACGGTCTCTGCCGGTGGGCGCGGCGCTCGGGGCAGGTCGAACAGCTCGCGGCCGCGGTCATCGGTGAACCGGCGCAGGCCCTTGATCCGCCCCAACGCCGCGCGGATGTGTGGCACGCGCACGCTGCTCCACGTCGCGACGTCGGCGACGGTGGCCGGACCGAACGCGCCCAGGTGACGGCGCACCACGAGGTCGTAGGCGGCCTCGGCTTTTGGCGCCTTCCGCAGCTTCGCCGGCGGGGCGATGTGGCGCGACTGCGTGCGGTGCTCGAAGCGGGCGCCGGCCGGCTCCCAGATGAGGCCGCTCGTCGCGACCGCGGCGTAGAGGAACCAGTTGCGAAGACGCTCATCCTTCGCGGCGCTCGGCGGCAGATGCTGCGCGATGTGCCCTTGCAGCTCCTCGCGCGAGCGCGGCGTCTTGGCCGCGAACTTCATCACGCTGGAATGGAGGACGTCGAGGTCGGCCATCGCCGGCCCGCCGGGTGGACGCCATGCACCGTAGCGGCCCTCGAGCGTCGCGAGCGCGTACGCGGGGTACTCGCGCGCACTCACCAGATGCAGCGTTCCCCGCATCAGCGTGGCCTTGAGGATGTCTCCGCGATCGATGGCTCGCGTGAGCTGATCGCGCCCGAAGCCGGCGACGCGCGTCCAGAGGGCGACGTACGGCGCGGGCGCCCACTGCCCCTGCAGGCACGCGAGCCGCTCGACCGCGTCGACGACGCCGATCTTCGTGCGCTTCAGCAGCAGCTGGCGCGCGAGCAGGGCGCGGTTCAGCTCACGGAGGGTGAGTTGTTGCGGCACCGCCGAGACACTCCAATAACTTTGCCGTTCTCCGGATCCACGATGGCCGGTTCCTGTTTCACCGCGGGCAGTTTCGCCGGGGCATCCCGGCCAGAGCTTCCCGCTCCACTGGCGTTTGATCTCTCCGCGGAACTCGCGGCGAGCATGAGGTTTCTTGCAGCATTGAGATCGCGATCGCATCGGTTGCCGCATGCCGGACAGGTGAAGAGGCGATTCGCGAGCGTGAGCGCTCGGTTTATTTCTCCGCAGACCGAACAGAGCTGCGACGAAGGAAAGAGACGGTGCACCACAAGCAGTTCGCACCCATACCACTGCGCCTTGTAGGTAAGCTGACGACGGATCTCCCGGAGGCCTGCATCTGTCAAGCTCATCCCTAGCCGGCGCGACCGTTGTAGAGCGCTCACAGCCAGATCCTCAATGACCAGCCCGGACTTGGTTTTCGTCAGTCGGGTCGTCATCTTGTGCTGGCTATCGCTTCGAATGTTCGCGATCCGGAGATGAACCTTCGCAAGCCGGATTCGCTTTCGTCGGCAGTTCGAACTTCCCCGCTTACTGCGGGCCAGGGACCTTTGGAGGCGCCGAACCTTCAGCTGGAGGGTCTTCATTGGGCGCGGGTTCGTAAACACCTCGTTATCTGAAGTGACCGCGAGCTTCTGAATACCAAGATCGACTCCAACGCGCGGGCCTGAGTTGCCTTGCGGATTGATTTCCATTCGAACTCTCAGCGAAACAAACCACCGTCCCGCGCGCTCGCTCACCGTCGCGGACAAAATGTGCGTGTCCCGCGGGAGATAACCTCGTTCCTTCAGGCGGATTCGCCGCAGGCGGGGCAGCTGAATATGAGTCTCAGTCACTTTAATTACGCCGTTCAGTCGAAAAGAACCCAGGGCGTCCTTACGCTTCTTGAATTTTGGAAAGCGATTTCGCCGCGCCCCGCGCGATCGAAAAAAGAGTTGGAACGCCAGATCGAGATCGCGAAGTGATTCCTGCGGCGCACACTTCGAGACTTCGTACAACCAAGCGAGTCCGGACTTCTTTTGGCGATTGAGCTCGCGATGTAGGTCAATCGAAGTAAGCACCTCGCGGCTGGCGCGGTACGCAGAAATGCGCCGGGCCAGCCCCCAGTTATAAGCAAAGCGCGCGGCTCCACAATGTTTGGCTAGCAACTGAATCTGCGCTCGAGTTGGATCGAGTTCGGTCTTGAATGACCGGTAAATGAGCATCGATAGTCGTGTGCCTTCGCTCGCTTAGGAGAGTCGGCGAATCACACCTATGACTTTGCCCTGGATCTGCACGTCGCGCGCGAAGATGGGTGACATCGTGCCGTTCGCGGGCTGCAGCCGAACACGGTCCTTTTCCTTGTAGAAACGCTTCATGGTCGCGACGTTGTCGTCGAGGAGCGCGACGACGATGTCGCCGTCGCGCGCGGTGTTCTGCTCCTGCACGACGACGAAGTCGCCGTCGTCGATGTGGTCCTCGATCATCGACTTGCCCCGCACCCGTAGGACGAACGTCTCGCGCCCGCGGCTCGCGGCGAGGTCGGATGGGAGGGCCATCGTCTCGGAACGGTCCTCGTACGCATGGATCGGCTGGCCTGCCGCGATCTCGCCGACCACGGGCGCCTGCACCACGCGCCCGCCGGACATCCCGGGCAGGCTGAGCGCCCGCGAGCGGGTGGCCTCCTTTGTGAGACGGCCTTCCCTCTCGAGCTTGGTCAGGTGATGGTGCACCGCGGAGGTCGAAGCGAGCCCCACCGCCTCCGCGATCTCGCGAACGCTCGGCGGGTAGCCCCGCTCGGCGACCGCTTCACGGATGAACGCCAGGATGCGCTCCGCCCGCTGCTGGTCTTGTTTCGTCACGCTGGGGTAGGAGCCTAACCGAACGGATGTTCAGTTGTCAAGAGACGCCCGTATCCTCGCCGTCGTGCCGCTCGACCCGGCGGTCGTCGGGGACAACCTTCTTGATTACGGAGCCCGAACCTTCTGGGCGCTTGTCATCGTCATCGCCGCCCTGCTCATCGCGCGAGCGGTGCGTATGGCCACGATCCGCGCTCTCGCGCGCAAGCGGGCGAACGCGAACGTCACGACCCTACTGGGCAACCTCGCGCAGCTCGGCGTGATCGTCTTCGCGGCGCTTGGGATCGTCGCGATCTACACGCGCGACGCTTTTGGATGGATCCTCACCTCGTTCAGCGTCGTCGGCCTCGTGATCGGACTATCGCTCCAGGACATCCTCAAAAACTTCTTCGCCGGCATGTGGGTCCTTGTCGAGCGTCCGTTCCGCATCGGCGATTCGATCGAGATCGCCGGTTATTCCGGCAGCGTCGAGGAGATCGCGTTTCGCACCACGCAGCTCCGGACCGACGACGGCCGTCAGGTCATCGTTCCCAATGGCACGTTCATGACGGCCGCCGTTGTGAACCTCACACGCTTCCCGACGCGTCGCGTCGCGGCGTGGCTCACGCTCCCTGCCGATGAGACGGCGGTCAGCTCCGATGAAGTGCGCGCGGCTCTAGCGAAGGCGGAGGGCATCGCGCCGGAGCCGCCGCCCCGGCTCGAGCTGCGAAGCATCCAGGACGGCAAGGCACAGTACCTCGTGACGTTCTGGGCCGCGGACCGCGACGCGGCCCTGGCTCGCGCCCTGACTGCGCTTCGGGCACGTTTTCCGCAGGGAGAGGTGCACGGTGGCTAGAGGTATTCGCCCGCCGAAGGACGTCCCGGAAGTGGTGGACCTGATCCGCCGCCTTCCCACGTACATCCGTCTGGTCTGGGCGCTGCTGCGCGACCCGCGCGTCCCCGGTCAGCAGAAGCTGATCCTGGCGGGGATCGGCGCCTACGTCTTCCTCCCCCTCGATCTCATCCCCGATTTCGTACCGGTCCTCGGGCAGCTCGATGACCTCGCGGTCGTACTCCTCGGACTCGACCTATTCATCCGGAGCGCCCCCCAGGACATCGTCGACGAGCACCTGGCGACGATTGCCCAGGACAAGGATCAGCTTCGACGCGATATCTCGACCGCCGAGCGACTGCTCGGAGACCGCTTGGACGCGGTCCGCGATACTGTGGGAAGGATTCGCACTCGCGACCGTAAAAGGGGGGCGCATGAGCGACCGTGACTCCGGCCCGGGCGTCCTTGGCGTCGTCGAGGCGCTGCTCGCGATCGTCGGCGCGCTCACGGTGATGGGCGTCGTCGCCGTCGCGGCGTCGGTGCTTGCCTGGGAGATGGAGCTGCGTCGCAGCGAGCAAGACACCGCCCTCGATGAGGCGTCCACCTCCACCTAGACCCGCGTGCGCGTCATCCTCAAGGCGGAAGTCCGCGGCCTCGGCCGTA
>DASYSC010000088.1:0-7043 GCA_036003765.1 Candidatus Limnocylindria bacterium | reverse complement strand
CGCGCGATGGACCTCGCGGTCGCGCTCTATCGCTTCCCGGCGCACGAGGACGCGCTCGGCCAGTCCGAGCTGTTCGGGCGCGCCTACTCATCCGTCCTGGCCCTCGATCCCGCCGAGGTCCTGGCCTTGCCGGCGCTCCTGAACGTGCGTGCCGGCGTGAGCCTCGTTCATTGGGTCGGGCGCATGCGCGCGGGGTTCGCGAACATCGACGACATCCGGCCGCGCGCTGGACGCGCGCTCTTCACCGCGGAATGGGTCGCCCAGAATGGCAAGGAGCTGGTGCGCCGCGGCCTCGGCTGGATCGGCGAGCGGGTCTAGCGGCGGCCTCTCCTTCGACAAGACGCGCAGAGCCCATAGAAGTCGAGCGCCGCGTGATCCACCTTGAAGTCGTGCCGGCGGCCGACCGCCGCGAGCATCGGCGCGACGACATCCTCGGCCACGTCTTCAACCCGCTGGCAGCTGGTGCAGACCAGGTGATGGTGGTGCTCAGCGTCACAGGCGATGTAGGCGGAGACGTGGCCCTCTCGCTCGAAGCGGCTCGCCATCCCGTCCTCGACCTGCTGCTCGAGCGCGCGGTAGACGGTCGCGCGACCGACGGTCGGGTGTACGGCTCGGATCCGCTCGTAGAGCTCCTGCGCCGAGAGCGCGCGCCTCGCGGACGCGAGCGCCTCGGCGACGATCACGCGTTGCGCCGTACGCCGCCGGCCTCCGGCAGCGAGACGGGTGTCGATGGATGCCGTTGACAACACATTCGAGGATAGGCCCCCAGACCGTATTTGACACTGAATCTCAACTAGGATACGTTGAGATTCATTCTCAAATTGGGAGATGCTCACGATGTTCTCATCGTTGGCTAGGCGATGCCTGAGCGTGCTGGCCGTCCTCGCCATGAGCGCCTGCGGGCCGACCCCATCCACATCTCCGTCGACCGCCCCCGTAGCCTCGCCGAGCGCGTCCGCTGGGCCGGTGAGCTCCGGACCGCCCATACCCGTCCTCGGGACGGAGAACTTCTACGCCGACCTCCTCGCGCAGATCGGCGGCGCGCGCGTGAGCGCGTCGAGCATATTGAATGACCCGAGCGCCGACCCACACGAGTACGAGGCGAGCCCGGCTGCCGCGAAGCTCGTCGCCGACTCGAAGCTCGTGATCGTCAACGGCATCGGGTACGACGACTTCATGAAGAAGCTCCTGGGCGCCTCGACGAAACCCGACCGCATCGTCGTCAACGTCCAGGAGATCCTCGGCCTAAAGGACGACGTCAACGTGCACGTCTGGTACGACCCCACGACCATGCCGAAAGTCGCGGATGCCGCGACCGCGGCGCTCGCGCGGCTCGATCCGCAGAACGCCGCCTACTTCGCGGCGCAGAAGGCGAAGTACCTGGCCGCCTTGAAGCCGGTGAACGACAAGATCGCCGCGCTTCGGACCAAGTACGCCGGAGCGCCCATCGCGTTCACCGAGAACGTGGCCGGGTATTTGACCGATGCCATCGGCCTCAAAGTGCTTACGCCTCCTGAATTCATGGAAGCGGTCGAGTCCGGCACCGATCCCGCGCCTGCGGACGTGGCGGCCGAGCGCGATCTCATCACTGGCCGAAAGGTGAAGGCGCTCCTCTATAACTCTCAGGTGACGTCGCCGTTGACGGAGCAGATCCGCGACCTCGCCGTAAGGAGCAACGTGCCGGTCGTCGCCGTCGCCGAAACGATCCCGGCGACCTTCAAGACGTTCCAGGAGTGGCAGCTGGCGCAGCTCGATGAACTAGAGAAGGCGCTCGCCAAATAGCCGCGCATTAGCCTCTCGGTGATGGGGAGCCCGGCCGTGAGCTTCGAGCGCGTCACGCTCGAGTACGGGACGCGCCGGATCTGGAGCGACCTCTCGCTCGATATTCCGCCGGGCGCGTTCGTGGCGATCCTTGGGCCGAACGGTTCTGGGAAGACCTCGCTGCTTCGCGCCATCCTCGGCCTCGTCGCTCCATCCAGCGGACGGATCCTGGTCCAGGGACGCTCCCCCCATCGCGGCGACCCAGAAATCGGATACGTACCGCAACACTCGAACTTCGATGCTGACCTGCCGTTCCGCGGTCGCGATCTCGTCCAACTCGGCGTCGACGGCCATCGCTGGGGCATCGGCTGGCCTGACCCGACGAGGAAGGCGCGAGTCGACCGTGCTGTCGCTTCGGTGGACGCTGAGGCTTATGCCGACGCGCCGATCGGACGCCTCTCCGGCGGCGAGCAACAGCGCCTCCGGATCGCGCAGGCCCTTGTCGGTGACCCGCGGATCCTCTTATGCGACGAGCCGCTCGCGAACCTGGATCTGCGCTACCAGCAGACCATCACCGCGCTGATCGCGGCCTGGCGGGAGCGGACCGGAGGCACGGTCCTTTTCGTGACCCACGATGTGAACCCGGTCCTCGGCGTGGTCGACCAGGTCCTCTTCGTGGTGAACGGACGCTGGGCCGCCGGGAAACCCGACGAGGTGCTGACCTCGGAGCGGATGTCCGCGCTGTACGGGTCCCACGTCGATGTCGTGCGGGTTCACGGCCGGATCGTCGTCGTCGGCGAGTCGACCGAATCCGGGTTCAACATCGAGGAGCCGCATCATGTGCCGGTCCCGGTCGAGCCTCACTGATGGATCAGCTGGTTGCCCTCCTCGGGTATGAGTTCGTCCAGAACGCGATCGCCGCCGGAACGGTCATCGCGATCGTGTCAGGGGTTGTGAGCAGGTTCGTTGTGGCCCGGAACATGTCGTTCGCCGTCCACGCCCTCGCGGAGCTCGGATTCACCGGAGCGGCCGGGTTCATCCTGCTGCGGCTCTCGCCGGTCCTCGGCCTCCTGGCCGGCACCGCCGTCACCGCCGTGTTCATCGGAGCGCTCGGCGTGCGCGCCCGGGGTCGCGACGTCGTCGTCGGCGTCGTCATGGCGTTCGGCCTCGGTCTCGGGGTGCTCTTCATCACCCTCTACAAGGGCTACGCGAACCAGGCGTTTGCGATCCTCTTCGGGACGATCACCGGCGTCAGCCGCACCGACGTCCTGCTCCTTCTGGTCATCGGCGTCGTCACGCTCGTCTCGCTGGCCGCCATCTACCGCCCCCTGACCTTCGCGACCGTCGACCCCGAGGTGGCCGAAGCGCGTGGCGTGCCGGTGGGAGCGCTCGCCGTCGCCTTCCTCCTGATCATGGCCGCAGCCGTGGCGGAGGCGGTCCAGGTCGTCGGCGTGCTCCTCATTCTCACGCTCCTCATCACGCCCGGTGCGGCCGCCGAGCGTCTCACGCCGCGGCCGGGGCTCGCGATCATCTACAGCGTCGCGATCGCGCTCTTGTGCATCCTCGGCGGGATCCTGCTCTCGTTGATCACGAACGCGCCGGTCAGCGTGTTCGTCACCTCACTGAGCTTCGGGTGCTATCTCCTGGCGCGGTTCGTCGTCGGCCCCCGCCGGCGCGACCTCCGCGCGACCTCAGGGCACGCGAAGAGCTCCGCGGGAGCGGCGGTCGCCCAGGCTCGTTGATCAGCGGAGCGTGATCGTCGCTCCGACGGTCGTGCGCCGGCCCTGGTCGTCGAGGACCGCGATCACCAGGCTGTAGTCGTCCGCCGGAACCGCCCGCCCTGCGTCGTCGGTCGTGTCCCACAGGAGCTGCGCGTCAGCCGCCTTCGCGGCGGTCGCGGTGACCGGCAACGGGGCGAGGTGCTTCACGATCCGCGTGCCGGCGAAGCCGCTCGCCTGCACATACGGCTCGAGCGGACCGCGCAGGGTCCCCGTCGACGGGATGAGCCGCACGGTCACGGTCACGTCCTTTCCATTCGCGTAGGACGGCTTGATCACGATCTCGACGCGCCCGTTCGGGACCGACGTAGGCAGCACGAGGTCGCCCGAGGAAGATGGACCGGGCGTCGGCGCGACCCTGCTCGAACAAGCCGAGAGCACGAGCGCCGCGAGCAGCACTGCACGCATCGCGGAAAGGCTAGTTGGCGCGCGGGCCGAAGAGGACTTCCTGCAAATCGGGGAGGGCGGTGCCGAATCCGGTTATGAAGAGGATGCCGATGAGGAGGCTTCCCAGTCCGGCGACGAAGCCGACCACCACGTAAAGGGTGCGCAGTCGCTGCGCCCCGATGAAACCTGACGCGCTCACGACGGCGACGAGCGTGTTCGAGACCAGCAGACCGGCGACGAACGCCAGCAGGATCACGATGCCGGTCACCCCGGTGACGCCGGCGATCCCGGCGAGAAGGAGGGCCTGTGATCCGGTCTCGGCGCCGACGCCGTGGATCATCCCGACGCCGAAGGCGGTCTTCGGGCCGTACTGGGTCGCGTGGACCGATGGCGTGTGCTGGTGGCCGTGGATGCGCGCCTGCAGCGCGCCCCAGCCGTACCGGATGAAGTCGAAGACAAGCATCCAGCGGCTCCGCAGGCGGAACTCGCCCTTGCCGCGCACGTACTGGTAGACGGAGAAGAGCACCCACGCCCCAAGGAGCACCAGCGTCACTCCCACGACCCGCTCGAGGATCGGATCGACCCACTCCGGGAGCACCGCGCCAACGAGGAGCGCGGCGACCCCAAGCACGACCACCACGAATGCATGCCCAAATGCGTAGAGCGTGGCGAGTCCGATAGCGTGGCGCTCCTCGTGCGCAAAGCGTGACTCCGCCAGCGCGTGCATCGCTCCGGGGCCCCGCGCCTCGTGCGCATGCACGTGGCCGCGAAGCTCCTCGGGCTCATGACCGTGCGCGGGCATCGGCGCGCCAGCCGGCACGTCGGCTTCGGTATGGCTCGCGCTCGTGGTGCTGGTGATGTCCGTGATCGCGGCGATGTGGTCCCAGTCGAATCCGTGACGGAACCCGAGCGCGGCCATCCCCAGGAGCAGCGTCGCGAGGCCGAGATCCACACGAGAAGGTTATCGCAACTGCCCGCAATAGTGGCATGTTGCAACACGCTCGCAATTGCGTCACGCTGGCAGCTGTGACCGTCGCTGAGGACATGCGCGCCAGAGGCATGCGCATGACGGTGCAGCGTCGCCTCGTGCTCGACGCGCTTCGGCGCGCGCGCCATCACACGACCGCCGAGGAAATCGCGCGCTCGATCCGCGCGAGCTATCCGCAGATCGATCCGTCGACCGTCTACAGAAATCTCGAAGCGCTCGAGAGGCTCGGGTACGTGACTCACACCCATCTTGACGACCGCGTCACGCGCTGGCGCCGGGCCGACTCGCGCCCCCACGGGCACCTCGTCTGCCGAAAGTGCGGATCCGAGGAGGAGATCGCGATGAGCGTGCTCGAGCCGCTGGCGAAACGCCTCAAAGGCGAGCATGGATTCCGCGCAGACCTCGCGCACTCCGCGGTCGTCGGTCTCTGCAGGAAATGCGCTGGCTGACGAGTAGCGTTCGCGGGCGCGTAGCGCTGGCGGCGCTCGCCGGGCTCGTCGCCGGCATCATCGTCCTAGCGCTCCTCGCCTCCTTCGGAGCGTCGCTCGTCGTCGCGGCCATCGTCGCGGGCATCGCGACGGTGGCCGCGGCGAGCATCGCCGCGCGGTCGCTGACCGGACCGCTCGAACGCCTCGCGGCGAGTAGCGAACGCGACCGCCGCTTCGACACCGGCGGGCCTCGCGAGATCGAGGCGCTCGGCGCGGCGCTCCGTCGCATGACCGCGGCGCTTGAAGATGCGCGGCGCGGCGCCGAGGCGGAGCGCGACCGGCTTGCGACGCTGCTCGACGAGCTTGGCGAGGCGATCCTCATCGCCGGCGAGGATGGACGCATCGAGCGCGCGAACCGCGCGGCGGCCGAGCTCTTCGGCGCGGATCTGGCCGGGCGGAGGCTGGTCGAGGTCATCCGGGACCACGAGCTGCTCGAGGCGATCGGCGCGGCCCGGCCGGACAAGGACACCGTCGTGACGGTCGAGCGATCCGACCCGCCTCGCTTCCAGCGGGCGATCGCGCGGCGGCTTGGAGACCGCCGCCTGCTTCTGGTGGTTCAGGAGCTGACCGCGATGCGCCGCCTCGAGACGGTGCGACGCGAGTTCGTCGCAAACGTCTCGCACGAGCTCCGGACCCCGATCGCCTCGCTCAAGGCGATGGCGCAGACGCTCGAGTCGGGCGCGCTCGAGGACCGCGAAGCAGCCACGGATTTCATCCGGCGTATGCAGGGCGAGATCGATGGTCTGGCGGAGCTGGTGGAGGAGCTCCTGTTGATCAGCCGCCTCGAGTCGGGGCAGCAGGTCCTTGCGCTCGCGCCGGCCAGACCGGCCGATCTCGTCGAGAGCGCCGCCCGGCGTCTCTCCCCGCTGGTGCAGCGCGCCGGCCTGCGCCTCGTGGTCGATCCGACGGACCGCCTGCCCCCGGTCGTCGTGGATCCTGACCGCGTCGCGCAGGTGTTCGCGAATCTCGTGCATAACGCGACGAAGCACACGCCACCGGGCGGCGAGATCCGCTTGTCCGCCTCGCGCGCCGGCGACAGGGTCGCCTTCGAGGTCCGCGATACGGGCGACGGCATCCTGCCCGGGGACGTCGAACGAATCTTCGAGCGCTTTTACAAGAGCGACCGCTCGCGTGCGGACGGCGGGACCGGGCTCGGGCTCTCGATCGCCAAACACATCGTGGAGGCGCACGGGGGGAGCATCCGCGCGTCGAGCGCGGGACCTGGCCGGGGCGCCTCGTTCACGTTCACGCTGCCGGTGTCGAAAGACCGATGACGCGGATCCTTCTCGTCGACGACGAAGCCAACCTCCGCCACACGGTCGGCTACGCGCTCCGCCACGAGGGCTACGAGGTCGCGAGCGCCGAGGACGGCGAGAAGGCGCTCGAGCTCTTCCGCTCTACGAAGCCCGACCTCGTCGTCCTCGACGTGATGCTTCCGCGCATGGACGGCCTCGCCGTCTGCCGCGCGATCCGCCGCGAGAGCGACGTTCCGGTGATCATGCTGACCGCGCGCGACACCGAGCTCGACACCGTCGTGGGACTCGAGGTCGGCGCCGACGATTACCTCACCAAGCCGTTCTCGATGGTCGAGCTCGTCGCGCGGATCCGCGCGATGCTCCGCCGCGCCGCGCCGCGTCACGG
>DASYSC010000087.1:0-13416 GCA_036003765.1 Candidatus Limnocylindria bacterium | reverse complement strand
GGTCGAGACGATGTCGGCGGTCGCGATCGCGCGCGCCATGAGGTTCGCCTCGCCCTTGTCTTCGATCGGCAAGCGGGCGCGAGGAAGACCGACGAGCTTGAGTACGTCGGCGCTCGTGCGGCCCTGATAGGCGAGGTTGTGAATCGTGAACACAGTCGCCGCCTTACGCAGCTGGCGCGCGCGCGCTGCGAGGGGCACGAGCAGCGCCGCATGCCAGTCGTGCGCGTGCATGACATCGGGCGGCGACTCGATGAGATCTTCGAGTACGGCTCGGCAGAAGAGCGCATAGCGCTTCGCGTCGTCGTCGTACCCGTAGACCTTGTCGCGTCCGATGCGCGCGCTGCGCACGAACACCGTCCGCACGCCGTCGCGAACGAGCTCCGGGTACTCGATGCGCGCGTGGGCCGCTCCGTACGGGATCGAGTGCGTGCGCGCCCGGGTTGTCGGAATCCCGAACTTCTGTGCGTCGATCGTGCGGTGATACGGCATGTACACGCTGACGTCGTGGCCCAGCGAGGCGAGCGCCTGCGGCAACGAGCCCGCGACATCGGCAAGGCCGCCGACTTTGGCGTAGGGGGCGACCTCGGCGGCCGCGAACGAGATCCGCACGGAGCAGGAAGGATGTTAACGGGGTGTAAGGAATTCGCGTTGCGCCCCCGTCGACGCACGGTTCCGACACGGATGCGTTAGTCAGGTAGTAGGCGGGATAGAGACCCTTTAAAGGGAGGCTGACCAGGTGAACGCACTGCATCGAAAACTCGCACTCGGGCTCGCCGTGGGCGTCGGCAGCATCGGGATCTTCAGCGCCGCGGCGCTCGGCGCGTTCGGCCCGGAGGCCTCCACGAAGGCCGGCTCGGCCATCGCCCCCGTCGGCTCCGCGGTTCTCGCAGAGGAAAAGCCGGACAAGCTCAAGGCGATCCTCGACGGTCTGGTGCAGAAGGGCGTCATCACTCAACCGCAGGAAGACGCGATCCTCGCGTCGATCAAGGACGCGGCCGGCAACCGCGAGAAGCACGGCAAGACCGTGAAGGTGCTCCGAGAGTTCCTTGCGACGTCGGCGCAGTACCTCGGGATCTCCGAGAAGGACCTGCGCGCGAAGCTGCCCGGAACGAGCCTCGCCGCGCTCGCGAACGCGACGGCGGGCAAGAACCGTGACGGTCTCGTCGCGGCGCTCAACCTCGAAGCGCGGGCCGATATCGAGAAGGCGCTGGCCAGCAAGCGGATCAACGAAGATCAGGCCAAGAAGCTCCAGGGTGAGCTGGCGGGCCGCATCACGGCGTTCGTCGACCGGACCTGGCCGGCGAAACCGACCGCCGCGTCGCGCGGGCCGCATCTGAAGGGCTTCCTCGGCGATCTGCTCCAGGCGGGGCGGAGCTACCTCGGCCTCTCGATGCAGGACCTCACGACCCAGCTGCGTGCCGGCAAGAGCTTCGGCGAGATAGCCGACGCGACGCCGGGAAAGAGCCGAGCTGGGTTGATCGCCGCGCTCACGACCGCCGCGAACACCCGGATCGATCTGGCGGTGACGAATAAGAGCCTCACCGTTGATCAGGCCACGACGTTGAAGGCCAAGGCCGGCGCCGAGATCACGACCTTCGTCGATCGCAAGCACACGCTGCACAACTCGACGAAGCCGGCGGCGCCGGTGACCGGGACGAGGCCGTCGCCGCCGACGACGACGCCGAAGACGCCCGCCAGTCCGGCACCGAGAGAAGAAAGGGACTAGTACCCCTCCTCACTCCGCGAGAGGACGCCGGGCGAAAGCCCGGCGTTCTTCTTTCTTCGGTATCCATTCGGTGGCGAGTAGGAACGAGGCTGTGCGCGTCTCGTTGGATGTATCGCTGGGGAGACGGGGCGGAGGCGGAATCATGTCGAACCCGCTCACACATGTCGTGGCGCGAAGTGCCGGCGTTATAGTCGGCGCGCCAGCGAGGGGCACGGAGTTGGGAATGGAGCGGGTACTAGAGGGCCGGTACAAGGTTGAGGAGCCGCTCGGTGTGGGCGGTTCTTCTCAGGTCTACCTCGCCCGCGATCAAGCGCTGAATCGGGACGTCGCACTGAAGGTGCTCGATCCGGGCGCCGCGGCGGACGGAAATCTTCGCAAGATGTTCGTCAAGGAAGCGCGCGCGCTCGCGCAGCTCTCTCATCCAAACATCGTCGCCGTCTACGACGTGGGTGAAGTCGACGGCTCTCCATTCATCGTCATGGAGTACCTGCCCGGCGGATCGCTCAAGCAGAAGATCGAGGGCACCGGTCCGCTCAAGGCCGGCGAAGCTGTCCGTGTCGCGATCGAGGTCGCCAACGGACTTGCTTTCGCGCACTCGAAGGGGATCATCCACGCCGACCTCAAGCCGTCGAACATCCTGTTCGACGCGAGCGAGGCCGCGAAGATCTGCGACTTCGGCATCGCCCGCACGCCGCAGGAAGACGCCGACACGCCGCAGCTCTACGCCACCGCGATGTATGTGGCACCCGAGCGCGTCGAAGGCAAGAGCACCTCAGTGCAGTCGGACGTCTATGGCCTGGGCCTCGTCCTGTATGAGGCGCTCGTCGGGAAACCGCCGTTCACCAGCTCCAACGCCGCGGTCCTGCTGCGCGACCACGTGGTTCGCCAACCCGTACCGCCAAGCCATCTCCGGCCGTCGCTGCCGAAGGAGCTCGACAGCGTCGCGCTGAAGGCCCTCGCGAAGCAGCCGAACCTCCGCTATCAGAGAGCGAGCGACTTCGCGGTCGCGCTCCAGCGGATCGAGAACGTCGACAAGGAGCTCGCGACCACGCGCATGGTGATGGCCGATCCGCTCGAGGATTTCATGCCCAAGACCGAGCAAAGCCCCGTCGTCGCGCTGCTCTCCGCCTATGGGATGCCGATCCGGCGCGTCTTCTTCGCGCTGTTCGCTGCTCTGCCGGTGTTCGCGATGTCGACGCTCGCTGGCTTCGAGATCATCGGCTCGCTCCTCGCGGCCGCGCTCGTCGCCGTCGTCGGCGCCGCCGGTCAGCTCGGCATCGCGCTGGCGATCGGCTGGGTGATCGAGACCGCGCTTCTGTTCGTGTTCGTCCCCGGCCTCTCTTTGCTCTTCGCGGCGCTTGGCGTCTTGCTCTACCTGCGGACCACCCCGCCCGAGCAGATCGCGCTCGCGATGGCCATTCCCGTGCTCACTCCTCTCGGTCTCGCGCCTGCGATGATCCTCACCGCGGCCGCCGTCTTCGGCCTGACCGGCGTCCTCACGGTGGCCGCGAGCGCGGCGATGACGATGCTCTTCGCGGTCGCGATGGGCGTTCAGTCCCTTGGCCCATACGCGCAGACCGGCATGTCGCTGCGGCAGGAGTCGCTCTTCAACCCGGTGCGAGCGGCCGAGACGAAGGCGGCGCTCGCAACCTTCCTCCAGAACTCGAACGATCGTTTTGGCCCGCTGGGCACGCAGCTCGACCCCGGGGTGCTCTGGTCGCAGATGAGCGGCCTCGTCTCGCGGCTCGCAGGCGCAACGCTCGAGACCTGGATCGCGACCGTCCTCGCATGGACGATGGCTGCGCTCACGGTCTGGACGGTCACCAGACTGCTGCGCACCTTCTTCGACGCGCTGCTCCGCAAGCCCAAGCGTTGGTTCGCGCTGTACGTCCTCGCGGCCGGAGCGGGCGTCGCCGGCGGCGCGGCGATCCTCTATATGCTCGCCGTGACGCTCACCGCGCTCGACGACGCACCGGGCCGGCCCGGGAATGGCGTGCTGTTTCTCGCTGCGTTGACCGGTGCGATCCTCGCGCTCGCGGCGGGCGTGGTGATCGGAGCGACCGAGCAGCCCGAGCCCGAGGCGGAGGGATCGATCCCGCTATCGGCGCGGAGGATGCCGGTCCGCTAGCGCTGCGGGCCTTTTTCGCGGGCAGCTTCGTCGCGTAGGCGTGCGCCCGATCCACCCACGCGCGTAGCTTCGCCGGGCTCTTCACGACGGCATCGGGTACGACGACGTATTCCTTCATCGGTCGCCCCGGCATCGGCTCGAACGACTTCGCGGTCTTCGCGCCGGCGATGGCGCGCTCTTCTCCGAGTCGGACGACGATCTTGTCTTGGTAGGTGCCCGCGAACATGTTGCCGTTCAGGAAGAGCGCGGGGTAGCCGAACATCGGCCGCGCCTGCACGCTCGGGTCTTTCGGCTTCGCATTTCCGAATGCGGCGATGAGCTCGGGCGGTGATTTCTTCCAGGCCATGATGGCGAGGCTAGTCAGTTGCTCGTTCGCGCGAATTTTCTCGCGCCTGACCGCTTGCTTTTTTGGTAGCGTTGTGATAGAACTATTGTTCTAGAGGGCCATACGGCGGAGGAAAGACCGACCCGGACCTCAGAGGTCGTTCCTTGGCTATCGCTACCGCCGTTCTCGATCCCATCGCGACCCGCCGCTGCTACGACTGCGGCTTGGTCAAGCCCATCACCGACTTCGCCTTTCGCAACATCGCTCTGGGAACGCGCCAGGGCCGTTGCCGTCCCTGTCATGCCACGTACCGACGCGCTCATTACCTCCGCAATCGCGCAACGTACATCCGGCAAGAGGTCGCGCGAATTCGGAGGTACCGCGACGAGAACAGGCCGCTTTTGCGAGAGTATTTACGCGCCCATCCTTGCGTCGACTGCGGTGAGATAGACATCGTCGTTCTCGATTTCGACCATCGGGATCCATCAAACAAGAGACACAACGTTGTGGTCCTTGCCATGCAGAAGTCGTGGCCCCGCGTATTGGCGGAGATCGCGAAATGCGATGTCCGCTGCGCGAACTGTCATCGACGACGGACGGCGATCCAATTCAATTGGGGAGCTGGATGGCCTGACCTTCAAGCTTCGTCAGTGAATAACCCACCCGAACGGAATATCGGGCTCTTTGAATTCGCCGCGGGGAACGACTCGGGCTTGAAGAAATGCGGCAAGTGCGGGCTCGTCAAACCGCTCTCGATGTTTCCCTTCAAAGATCGCCCGCTGGGCAAGCGGGGATCCAAGTGTTTGGCATGCACAGCTGCCTACAGCCGTGAGCACTACAAGCGCAACAGAGCCAAGTACTTGAAGAAGGCACACAAGAACCGCCAACGCGGGTACCGGAAGAACAAGGAACTGGTCCTGGCGTATCTCCTCGAACACCCGTGTGTGGATTGCGGAGAGTCCGACCCGCTCTTGCTCGAGTTTGACCACAGGGAGCGCGCATCCAAGATCGATGCGGTTGCCCGCCTCGCTCAGTACCGTCCGTGGCGCTCCGTGATCGCCGAGATCGAGAAATGCGATGTGCGCTGCGCGAATTGTCACCGCCGAAGGACCGCGCGCCAGTTCGGGTGGACCAAGCTGCTCGATACTCCGGCGGCATAGAATGTCCCTTACGCGGGTGTGTTGTAGTGGTAACAAAAGACGTTCCCAACGTCTGATCGCGGGTCCGATTCCCGCCACCCGCTCAGTAGAAACCTAGATGACGACACCTGATTCATTCAAAGCTCTCGTTGGCAAGCGCGTCATCCTCGACCTCACATCCGCCGCCGACAGCCCGATCGCGCGCGGGAAGCTGCTCGGCACGATCGACGCCGCGGACGGACTCGTCCTCATCGTCGAGCCCGATGAAGCGCCGGGGACGCGACGCAGCGTCCATTCACATCACGTGAAGAACGCGCGCGCGGTCTAGAAAGATGGACCGAGCGCTCATCCAGTTCATCTGCGTGCGCACGGATCATCGGAAGAAGCGCCCCGTGGATCCCTCGAGCCCCTTCAACGTCGCCGAAGAAGGCGGATGGGCCTACTGCCCCGGCGGCATGCCGGACGGGCACAAATGGTTCAAGACCGGAGGCATCACGCGAGCGGCGCTCGCGAAGTTCGACTGGCCGAAAGAGAACGAGGCCGAAAGCTAAAGTCGCAAAGGTCGGCTCACCGGGTCTCGGAACATGATCGAGGGATCGTCCTTCCAGCGCGCCGGCTGAACGTCGATGTAGAGCTCGATCTCGTTCCCATCCGGATCTTCGATGTACAGGCTGTGCGTGACTCCATGGTCGGTCGCACCGACGATGCGCACGCCCGCCGCGGCGACCGCGTCACGCGCCTCGCGTAGCTCATCGTCCGTCTCGCCTACCTTGAGGCCGAAGTGGTAGAGGCCAATGCGCCGGCCGCGCGGGATCGGTGCGGCGCTCGGGCCGACCTCGATGAGCAGCAGCTCGTGATGTGTGCGGCCGGAGGAGAATGCCGCCGCGGGAAACGCCAGGCCCTCCTCCGGCGTGATCTCGCTCCAGCCGAGCGTCTCGCCGTAGAACTTGCGCGACCGCTCGAGGTCGCGGACATATAGGACGATGTGCCCGAGCTCTTTGACCTTCATTGACTACTCCCTAGCTACTCCCGTAACGCGTCCCAGATCTAGCGTGTTCCACCTAGGTATGCGAGCGCTCCTCTCCGCGATCATCTTGATCGTTACGCTGACACCTGTCGGACGGACCGCAGCGGCGACCTGCACTGCAGACATCGGTCCGGGTATACCCCCGCCCGCTGCGGCGCCCGCGAAGCTTCCAGGATTCCACGCCGCCTGGTACGGCCAGAGCGGATACATGCGCCTGTGCGCGGGGAACACCGCGAGCGCGACTCTCGCGTACTACAACTCCGGCTCGCTCGGCTGGGTCGCGGGGCGGATGGGCGAGGCCGCGTACCTGGGCACGTGGGGCAGCGAGCCTGGGCAGGACCAACCGAGCGTATTAGGAGGGGACGGCCAGCTCGGCTCGCCGGCGACCGGATGGCCGCGCTATAACCGGATCGCCGTGCAGCCCGCGCCGTACGTCGGGCCGGGTCAGATCGCGTGGTTCCAGTTCACCGTGAAAGCGCCGTCGACGCCGGGCACATACCGGCTCTACGTGCGTCCGCTCGTCGAGGGTGCGACCTGGCTCGAGGACATCGGGGTCTTCTGGCAGGTCACCGTCCTCAACCCCGACGGCACCGCGCCGAAGCCGACGCCACCGGATCCGGTCGGCGTCGCCTTCCAGGTCGATCCAGGTGTCAGCGCGCCGGACATCGCGCTCGTGCATCAGGGCGTGCAACATGAAAGCGGATTCCTCGATGCGAACGCCGGCGGTACGCGCCGCTCTCCTTCGCTCGTCCACGTGTACGTCGGCGACAGCACGGTGCGCTACTGCTGCCTCACCCTCGGCGACACCTTCGAGATCGTCACATCCAACCCAGCCTGGCGGACGCCGCCGGCCTCAGCGCCGGACACGTGGACCGCGGACACCGAGCGCACCGAGCTCGCCGCCCACGAGTACGTGCATCTCTGGCAGTACGCGATCGGAGGCAACGCGTGCATGGTCGGCGTCCGCTGGATCGCCGAGGGCATGGCGGAATCTTTCGCCTACCGGTCGCTCGTCGCCGACGGGCTCGTTCCGCAGTCCAACCTCGACACATTCACGAGACGCCAGCTCACGATTGCGTCGAACCAGGTCACCCTGTCATCCCTCGAGTCGTCCTGGCCCGCGAACGCGAATCCCTTCGCGGTCGGTTACCTCGCCGTCGATCGGCTCCTTGTACCGAAGGGCCTTCCCGCCATCCGTGACTGGTGCGCACGCGTCGGGTCCGGCCAGGAGTGGCATCAGGCCTTCGCCGCGGCGTTCGGCGAGACGACCGACGCGTTCTATTCGCGTTTCGAAGCGTTCCGTGCCGCGTACGTCCGCTAGGTACTTACTTTTCGGTAACTACTAGCTTCCGGGAAGCATCCCGGATACGGGTGTGTTCCTGCCACTGAGAGCTACGTGGCTCTCGGAGGTAGCAAGATGAACCTCGCGCTCTGGGTCGTGCAGGTCCTGGTGGCGGTCGCTTTCGGCATCGCCGGATATTCGAAGGCTTTCACGTACGAGCGCGCCCGGGAGCGGATGCCCTGGGTCCGTGACGTCCCCCCTCCGTTCACGCGGACGATCGGCGTGCTCGAGATCCTCGGAGCGATCGGGCTGATCCTTCCGGCGATCACCGGCGTGCTTCCGTGGCTCACGCCGCTCGCCGCCGCGGCGCTCGCGCTGCTTCAAGTCGTTGCCATCGCCTTCCACATCACCCGGCAGGAGTGGCGCAACCTTCCGGCGAACGCCGTGCTCGTAGCGCTGCCGCTCGTCGCGGCGTACGGCCGCTTCGCCGTCGTACCCTTCTGATCGTGGAGCTGAAGATGGGCGAGAAGGCGCCCGCGTTCGCGCTGCCCGACGAGGATGGGAAAGTCGTCTCGACGAAGGACCTGAAAGGGTCGCGTTACGTCGTGTACTTCTACCCGAAGGACGACACGCCGGGCTGCACGACCGAAGCGTGCCAGTTCACCGACAACTTCCCCCAGTTCGAGATGCTCGGCGTGCCGGTCCTTGGCATCTCGCGGGACGATGCCGCAACGCATCAAGCCTTCCGTAAGAAGTACGGTCTGCGCGTACGCCTCCTGACCGACACCGACCGCAAAGCTCACGACGCGTATGGCGCCTGGGGCGATCGGCCAGGACGAGGCGAGGGCGTGATCCGATCGACCTTCCTTATCGGCCGTGACGGGCAGATCGAACGCGCGTGGTACGGGGTGAAGCCGGACGGCCACGCGCTCGAGGTGCTCTCCGCCCTTCGCGCCTAGCGCCGCGCCGCGGCGCCCCGTCTTCCTCGAAGCGGAGCACTTTGAAACCTTCGGCGTACGCATAACGCTTCTTCTTGCCGGTCTCCCGCATCCAGCCGCGGACGAAGTCCACGCTCTCGGGCTCGATCTGCGAGCGGTGGGCGAGCAGCGCTTTCATTTTGATCTCGACCACGTCGCTGACGTCGATGATCGTGTCCGGTTCGCCGAACGCCATGAGAAAGAGCGCCTTTGGCTTGTGCGGCTCGAGCCGTTCTTTCTGCCAGAGCTCCGGCAGCATCTGACGCGTGGACGCGTCCGGATTGATCGACCGAAGGACGACCTCACCTGCGGCGATGTGGTCCGGGTGGTTCACATATCCGCCTCCGTACCGGGTGGTCGGGTCCATGGTGAAGATCACGTCTGGTCGGTGCCGGCGAATCTCGCGTGCGACGGCGCGACGCACGTCGATCGTCGGTTCGAGGTAGCCGTCTTCGAAGTCGAGGAAGAGGACGTTCTTCACACCTAGTATCCGGGCGGCTTCGCGTTGTTCCGCCGCGCGAATGTCGCGCAAGCGCTCGCGCGTCATGTCTGGATCCTGTGAGCCGGATGCTCCGTTGGTGACCATGCAGTACGTGAACTCGACTCCGGCTTTCGCCCACTTGGCGACCGTTCCGGCCATCCCGAACTCGGCGTCGTCAGGGTGCGCATAGATCGCCATGGCACGCTGCACGTCGAGCGTCTTGTCGAACTTCACGCCTCTAGTGTGCCCGGAACTCGGCGTGCGGCTCGACCTCGTCTCAGGACTCGCCGCTCGTGCGCGCGCGCTCCCAGCTGATCGGGTCGCCGTAACCGAGATCATCGACGCCCGCGGCGCGCAACGCGCCGATGGCGAGTGAGCGACGGTATGCGGAGATCGTCACGACGTGGGCCAGCGCGCCGCGGAACGAGAACGTCTCGGGTTCCGCGACCCTGACCCGGCCGGGTCAGCCGGGATCCGAAGGGGTGGAACCCCCTCCCTCGCGTATCGTGCGCGGGCGATGTGCCGCGCCACCGGGCAGGCCCCCGGTCGGATCAACCTCATCGGGGAGCACACCGACTACAACGACGGACTCGTGTTGCCGGTCGCGCTCGGCCTGGGTGTCACCGTGACCGCGCGAGCGCGTGACGATCAGAGCGCACATCTCGTCACCGACGCCGAGGTGGAGCCGTCCGAGACGTCCTACGTCATCGCTGAGGAGCGCCCGGACGGGACGTGGGTGGATCGTGCGCGTGGCGTGACCGCCGTGCTGCGCGGCCACGGCGCGCGCCTCGGTGGGTTTGACGCCGAGATCGCGAGCACGCTTCCGCTCGGCGCGGGGCTCGGTTCGAGCGCGGCGCTCGCGGTCGCCCTCGTTCGGGCACTCAGCGAGCTGTTCGACCTCGCGCTCGACGACGCCGAGATCGCCCAGGTGGCTCACCACGCCGAGACCGATTTCGTCGGCGCGCATGCAGGACTCCTGGATCAGCTCGCCTCGATCTATGGCCGCCGGAGCGAGGCGCTGCTCATCGATCTGCGCGATCTCTCTCGCGTGACGGTCGCGCTGCCGCTCGAGCTCGAGCTCGCCGTCATCGACTCGGGCACGCGCCACCAGCACGCCACCGGGGGCTACAACCGGCGACGGGAGGAATGCGAGGAGGCCGCGCGGCACCTCGGCGTCGGATCGATCCGCGACGTCGAGGATCGCCCTCTGGACGAGGTGCTCGAGCGCCTTCCGCCACCTCTCGATCGACGCGTTCGGCACGTCGTCACCGAGAACGCCCGCGTCCGCGATGCGGTGGTGGCGTTGCGGTCGCGTGACCTGTCAAGGCTCGGCGCCCTGCTCGATGCGTCGCACCGCTCGCTGCGCGACGACTACGAGGTGTCGACGCCGGAGCTCGATCGCCTCGTGGAACTGGCGCGCGACGATCGCGACATTCGCGGCGCGCGGCTCGTGGGCGGCGGCTTCGGTGGCAGCATCCTCGCGCTTACGGAAAGCGGTGCGGCACGACGCGCGGCGGAGCGTGTTCTGCGTCGGTACGAGGGCGGCCGTCTCGTCGCCGTTGTGCCCTGATGGGGATCGGAAGGCTATCCGACGGCCTCGCTCCGATTCCGCCGATGGGCTGGAACAGCTGGAACCGCTTCGGCATCAAGATCGACGAGGGCCTTGTGCGCGAGACGGCCGAGGCCATGGTCGAGAGCGGGATGCGTGACGCAGGCTACCGCTACGTCGTCATCGATGACGGCTGGATGGCGCCGGAGCGCGATCCGAGCGGCGACCTCGTCGCCGATCCCGCGAAGTTCCCGACCGGCATCGCCGCGCTCGCGGACCGGATCCACGCGCTCGGTCTGCGCTTCGGCATCTACACCGACGCAGGGACAAGGACCTGCCAGGGCCTGCCTGCGAGCCTTGGCTACGAGTTCCGCGACGCGCGGCGGTTCGCGGATTGGGGCGTCGACTACGTGAAGGTGGACTGGTGCCACACCGACGGGCTGAGCCCGCGCGCGTGCTACGCGAAATGGGCTATGGCTATCCATGCGACGAGTCGGCCGATCGTCGTATCGATCTGCGAGTGGGGCCGAGCGCGACCCTGGGAGTGGGCGGGCACGCTCGGACATCTCTGGCGGACGTGCTGGGACATCCAGCCGGAATGGTCGAGCGTAGCGGCGATCCTCGATCGGCAAGCCGACCTGCACTCGTATTCAGGACCCGATCACTGGAACGACCCGGACATGCTCGAGGTTGGGAATGGCATGACCGCGAGCGAAGACCGTGCGCATTTCGGGATGTGGGCGATGCTCGCCGCGCCCCTCATGGCCGGAAACGACCTGCGCGCGATGAGCGACGAGGTCCGCTCCGTCCTCACGGCGCCCGAGATCCTCGCGATCGATCAGGACGCGCGCGGCGTGCAGGCGCGGCGTGTTCACGGCGACGGCGAGGGCGACGTGTGGTTCCGCGAGCTGGCCGGCTCGCGTGGCTACGCGGTCGCGCTTTTGAACCGCGGGTCGCAGGAACGTGAGCTCCGCGTCGGCCTGGACCAGCTCGGATTCGCCATGGGCCAACGTGTGCGGGTTCGCGACCTTTGGCAGCGATCCGACATTGGGGAGCGGCGCGGCGAGGTCCTGGCCACGGTCGCCCCGCATAGTGCTGCTGTTCTTCGGATAGCGGCGTACTAGTACTCGCCTGACCCATTCGTACTGGGTCGGACGAGCGATACCGCAATGAGAGCGGCCTCATCAATTTGGCGGACGGCGGCGCGGTCGAAACAGAGCATGTTTTCCGGCAATGGGTGTGGTGGCGCGGTGGGGTGTCTGCGTCGCAGTTTGCGCGGCGTTGTTCTTCCCCTTGTTCACCATGCAGTCCCCAGAGGCCGCTCAGTCCGTGCTCCTCGACGCGGTCTCCACGCGCGTGACCCTCGCGCGGGACGGCCAGGTCGACGAGGTCAGGGACGAGCGGATCATCCGTAGCGGCGACACCGTCGCCACGGACCCGACCGGTCACGCGGTCGTCACCTATCCGGACGGATCGACGGCCCTGCTCGAGGAGTCGAGCGAGCTCACCATCGAATTCGTGCGCACGACCGCGGGCGAGTACGTGGTGCGCATGCAGCAGACCCTCGGCCGCGTCTGGTACGCGGTGACGAAGACGGTCGCCTCGGGTGGCCGCTACGAAGTGCATAGCGCGGCTATGGCATCGGTCATCCGCGCCGGCTCTGGTTCGCTTGTCGTCGTGACGCCCGGTGGCGAGACCACCGTGGTCTCCACAGCGGGCAGCGTCGAAACGACCGCGGGCGGGGTGGCCGTCACACTCCCGGCCGGCGCGTTTACGACCATGACCAGCGCAGGCGCAACGCCTCTCCTGCTTCGGCCCGCGACCGTGCTGACGCCGCTCGTGCCAGAGCCGAATAGCGCGCGGAGCTCCCCGACGCCCGAGACCCTGGTGGCCACGCTCGAGCGCACGCTCGCTGCGACAACGACAACAGAGATTTCTGAGCCGCTCACGGTGACGTCCTCGCCTCTTCCGGTCACGACCGCGGCGGCGAGGACCGAGAAGACGTCGGCGGCTTCACCGACGACGACAACGGCGCCGACCGTGGTCGCGACGCGCACGCCGCCCGCAACGACGACGCAATCGCCCGCCGTGGCGCCGTCGCCCCAGGCGAGCGCAACGCCGAGCCTCGTGGCGACCGCGAACACGAGGCAGAACACGACGCAATCGCCCGCCGTGGCGCCGTCGCCCCAGGCGAGCGCAACGCTGAGCCTCGCGGCGACCGCGAATACGAGGCAGAACACGACGACGACCGCGGACGTGCGAACCGTCGCGATATCGTCGACCGCCTCGAAGGATCAGTACGGACCACGTAAGGACGCGCCCGGTCAGCCGGCTCCGCCTCCCCAGCCCAAGTAGCGATCGCGATCTACCGCGCGATCAGGATCGCGCGCCGCGAAGTACGCAAGCCATGATCCCGCGCCGGCGAGGCCCGGGAGCCCGATCAAGGCCCAGCCCTTCCGATCGATGCCGGCGATCTCTGGCACGCCGCGACGTGCTGCAGGCCGCGGGCCCGACCCGTGCGGCGGCGGTGAATGCCCGTTAGGGCAGGCGATTGAACCAGAGAAGAGAAAAAGCGCCAGCCATGACCGCGAGCACCGCCGCGGCCAACGTGAAGTACGCGGTTAGCTCCGTCTTCTCGTTGCGGATGACGAGCTGCGTGGTGAGGTTCTCGTAGACCGCGCGCAGATCCTGCTCGGTGCTCGCGTTGAAGTACTCGCCGTCGGTGAGCTGCGCGATCTTCTTCAGCGTCGCCTCGTCGAGCGCGGTGCGGACGGCACGACCC
>DASYSC010000086.1:0-67320 GCA_036003765.1 Candidatus Limnocylindria bacterium | reverse complement strand
ACTGCGGTGAGCTCGAGCTCGAAGCCGTCGCGCGTCCCGTCCCGGTCCATCGACGTGAGTAGGATCTCGCCCGCGCCGTGCTCGACGCCGCGACGGGCCCACTCGACCGCGTCGAGACCGGTCGGTGTCCGGCCGCCCTCGATCACGACCTCGTACGAGCCGTCGTCACGGCGCCGCGCGTCGATCGCGAGCACCGCTGCCTGGGCGCCCGCACGTGCGGCGATCTCGCCGAGAAGCTCCGGACGTCGTACCGCCGCGGTGTTCACCGCGACCTTGTCCGCGCCGGCGCGGAGGATGGCAGCCGCGTCGAGGACCGAATCGATCCCGCCACCGACGCAGAACGGAATGCTGAGCGCTTCAGCGACCCGCGTGGCGAGCTCGACGACCGTGCGGCGGCGCTCCGCCGACGCGGTGATGTCGAGGAACACGAGCTCGTCGGCGCCCTCGTGGTCGTAGCGAGCGGCGAGCGCGACGGGGTCGCCGGCATCCCGGAGATCGACGAACCGCCGGCCTTTGACCACGCGTCCATCCTTCACGTCGAGACAGGGGATGATCCGCTTCGCGAGCATGGCTCACGCCGCCGTCGCGCGCACGAAGCCCGCCAGCACACGCACGCCCATCGCGCCGCTCTTTTCGGGATGGAATTGCAGGCCGAGGAGGTTCGCACCGCCGACCGCCGCGGTGACCCACCCGCCATGCTCTACTGTCCCGACGACGGCGTTCTGGTCCTCGGGCTCGGGGGCATACGAGTGCACGAAGTAGAAGTAGGCGGCGTCCGGGACGTCGGCGAGCCAGGGGTGTGCGCGCACGAAGCGAAGCCGATTCCATCCGGTGTGCGGAACGCGCACCGGACCGCGGAGCCTGCGGACGCGTCCTCTGTAGAGACCTAGGCCCGGCGTCTCCGGGTCCTCGTCGCTGCCCTCGAAGAAGAGCTGCATCCCGACGCAGAGGCCCAGCAGCGGGGTGCCGCGCTCGCCGACGGTGCGCACCGTCGCGTCGAGACCGAAGCGGCGAAGCTCGCGAGCGCAGTGGCCGAAGTGGCCGACGCCGGGGAGGACCACAGCGCGTGCGGACAGGAGCTCGCTCTCGTTCCGGGTGACGCGCACGTTCGTCGCGCCGGCGCGACGCAGCCCGCGCTCCACGTTGGCGAGGTTGCCGACCCCGTAATCGACGATCGCGATCACCCGATCCGGCCTTTCGAGCTCGGAACGCCGGCGCGGCGCAGATCGCGCTGTGACGCGGCGTCGAGCGCGCGGCCGAGCGCCTTGAAGGTCGCCTCGAGCAGGTGGTGCGTGTTGCCCCCGCGCAGCTGAGAGATGTGTAGCGTGCAGCGGACCGCCTGCGCGAAGGCGACGAAGAAATCGGGAACAAGCGTCGAGTCGAAGGAGCCGACGATGCGGGTCTTGGGCCGCAGGTCGTGCACGAAGTAGGGTCGGCCGCCGAGGTCTACGGAGACAGCGACGAGGCATTCGTCCATCGGCACGGTCACCGAGGCGTAGCGCACGATGCGCTTGCGGTCGCCGAGCGCCTCATCGATTGCGCCGCCGAGCACGAGGCCGAGGTCTTCGACCGTGTGGTGCTGGTCCACGTCCAGGTCGCCCTTTGCCTTCACCGTGAGATCGAAGAGACCGTGCACCGCGACGAGCTCGAGCATGTGGTCGAGAAAGGGCAGTCCGGTACTGACCTCGGCCTTCCCCGAGCCGTCGAGCGCGAAGCGGACCTGGATGTCGGTCTCCTTGGTGCGTCGCGCTCGTCGCGCGCGCCGTGCCGCCGGCATCAGGCCCGTGCCTCCATCGACGCCGCGTGATAGTTCATCCCCTCGTGGCGCGCGATGGCGATGCCGGCCCGCGCAAGTCGGCTGAGGCCACCGCGCAGCTCGACGCGGCTGGTCCAGCGAACGAAGTCCTCGACCCGCAGCGCCGAGGACCACCGCGCCGTCCCCCCGGTGGGAAGGGCGTGATTCGTTCCGGCGACGTAATCGCCGAAAGCGACCGCCGAGGACGCGCCGACGAATACCGCGCCGGCGTGATGGATTCGGTCCGCAAGGCGGGAGGCGCGACGGCCGGCCAGGAGCACGTGCTCCGGCGCCGCCGAGTCCGCGGCGCGCGCAGCCGCCAGAAGGTCCGGGGCCCGATAGAGAAGGACGCGTGGTGATGTCTTGCCGAGGGCCGCGGCGACGTCGCGAAGCAGCGTCGGAGTGTCGGAGATGAGCACCGCGAAGGCGTCGGCGCCGTGCTCCGCCTGTGCGAGGAGGTCGAGCGCGAGCGCGCGCGGGTCGGCGCCGGCGGACGCAATGGCGATCAGCTCGCTCGGTCCTTGGAGCGCGTCGATGCCTACGTCGGCGGAGACGAGCCACTTCGCAGCCGCCGCGTACGCATTGCCCGGACCGACGATCCGGTCGACGCGCGCGACGCTGTTTGTTCCGTAGGCGAGCGCCGCGACCGCGGCCGCTCCGCCGGCGCGGTAGAGCGCCGCCGCGCCGACGAGCGTAAGCGCGTAGGCGAATGCGGGGTCGAGCGCTCCGTCGCGCGGCATGGGAGACGCCGCGACGATTTCGCGCACGCCGGCGATCTGCGCGGGGACGCCGGTCATGAGCGCGGTGGAGGGATAGGCGGACACTCCGCGCGGGACGAGCGCGCCGACGCGATCGAGCGGGGCGGGCACCAGCCGCACGTCGCCGTAAGCGTCATGGCGGAGGATCTCACGCGGCAGCTGGCGCTCGTGGAACGCGCGGATGCGCGAGTACGCGACGCCGAGCGCGGCGCGAAGGTCGCGCGGACATCCCCGGGCGGCGCGGCGCAGGTCGAACGCGTCGGCGACGAGCTCGCGCGCGGTCGCACGGGTCCGATCGAACCGGCGGACTGTTCGGAGGACGGCCGCGTCGCCATCACGGCGGACCGCGGCGACGATGCGCGCTGCCGCGTCGCGCTCCGCATCGGAGAAAGCGCCGCCGCGGCGCGCGCGTTCAAGGTCGCGCGCCATCGACGAGATCGGCCGTGCGTTCATCGCTGCGTGCTCGATGCCCACTCGGCGAGCTTTTCGACCAACGGCGCGATCTCCGCGCGTCGGTAGTGATACGAGGCAGGATTCGCGATGAGCCTCGCGCTGCACGCCGCGATCTCCTCAACGATCGCGAGATCGTTCGCGCGCAACGTCCCCCCGGTCGCGACGAGGTCGACGATCCAGTCCGCGAGGCCGACCTGCGGAGCGACCTCGGCCGAACCCGCGACCTTCACGATCTCGACCTCTAGTCCGCGCGCGCGAAAATGCGCCTCCGCCACACGCGGGTACTTCGTCGCGACCTCGAGGCTCCCGAGGTGACGGTACTCGTCGAGCGAGCGCTCCAGCGCGCCCCGCGGCGCGGCCACCACGAAGCGGCATGCGCCGAAGTGGAGGTCCACGAGCTCGAGCACGCGCGCTCCGGACTCCATGAGCACATCCTTGCCCACGATGCCCAGATCGGCGGCGCCGCGCTCGACGTAGGTCGCGATGTCGCTCGGGCGCGCGAGCACGAACTCGACGTTGCCGCCGCCGTCGACGACCAGGCGCCTACCGCCCGGCGTCACGCGTGATACGTCGAGCGCGATCGCGCGCAGCGCCGCGAGCGCGTCGTTCAGCAGCAGGCCCTGCGCGAGCGCGAAGCGCAGCGGCCTCACGTCGCGAGCTCGCGCGCGAGCGTGATAGCGTCGAGGGTCCGCCCGTCGCCGAGCTTGACCCGTCGCTCGTCGACGACCGCCGCCGCGACGAGCGCGATGCCGGCGGTCTCGGCGACGTCGCCGATCGCGACACTGAGTCCGGCGGCCCGAAGACACGCCGCACATCGCATCGTCACCCGCTCGTCGTCCCCGGGACGGAGCGTCACCAGCGGACTCGCGGTCGCGGGCCGCCAGCCTTCCGCGAATAGCGCGCGATGCAAACGCAGGACGTCGATCGCGAAGCCGGTCGCGGGCCGCGGCGCGCCGTACGTGCCGATCAGGAGGTCGTACCGGCCGCCCGACGCGATGACGCCGACGGCAGGGTGCAGCGCCTCGAAGACGATCCCGGTGTAGTAGGGGAGCGCGGGGACGAGCCCGATGTTGGGAAGGCCCCAGACCTCGACGCTGCCGGGCCAACGTTCGCGCGCGAGGTGGACGACATGGCGGAGCTCCTCGACGTCGCCGCCTTCGAGCTGCTCGACGCCGCGCCCGACGACGCCGAGCGCCGCCTGGGCGCGCGCGGTGTCCTCGCGCGCCATCCCCGCCTCCCGTGCGCGACGGAGGGCGCCCACGAGGTCGCCGGCGCGGAGCGCACCGAGCACTTCCGATCTGGGCTCTTCGTCGAGCGGAGCGAAGAGCCGCCGCACCACGCCGACGTGCCCGACGTGAATCGTCGAGCCATCGAGTCGCAGTCCAGAGCGCTCGAGGGACTCGACGAGTAGGGCGAGGACCTCGGCGTCGGCGATCGGACCTGATGCGCCGATGAGCTCGACGCCGGCCTGCACGACCTCGCGCTCAGTGGCGGTCATCGCGGGTTGCTCGCGGAAGACGCGGGCGAAGTACGAGAGGCGGAGTGCGCCCGCGGTCTCTCGGTAGCGCTGGGCGACGAGCCGTGCCACCGCAGTCGTGAGGTCCGGACGCAAAGCGACGAGCGAGCCGTCGGTGTCCAGGAACTGAATGAGCCGCTCCGGGGCCGGTTGCGCGGCGCTGTACTCGATCATCGGCGGCTCGAGCGGCATGTAGCCGGAGGCAGCGAACGTGCCGGTCAGTGTCTGTTCGATGACGCGGAGCTCACGCGCCTCTGTCGGCAGCACGTCTCGGAACCCGCGCGGCGGCGAAAGGAGCGGTCGCTGCGATGCTGACTCCATCTGCGAAGGCTACAAGGAGCAGAAGGCCGTCGCGGCGCTACGTCCGCCCGCCAGACCGGGTGTCTAGTCGACGTAGCGGTTGCTCGGATGTCCGATCCCCACATGGCTACTGCCAGCCTGCTCTCAAGGGAACCTAACGCGACCTTAATACGGATTATCGTCGTGGCCCCAACTCTGCAAGGCCATCTTGCAAGCCAACGCTGTGTCCAACAAACCGACGTCCTCTGTCGTTGCCGCGCGATATTCTTCGCCAGATACACATCTCATCAATGCCAGGACCGTAGCGGTGGGGGACATGCTGGGCTCGCTGACTTCGACTGAGCGGCTCCGCGCGCGACTCGAGGCTGCGAGTCGCCTTGGAGCGCTTGGTGCGGACGCGCGCGACCTCGCGGAGCTGTTCCGCGCTCTCTACGACGAGACCGCCCGCTTGGTAGACGCGACGGTCTTCCTCTTCGCCCTCTACGACGAGGCGAGCGAGACCGTAGAGGTCGTCCGTCAGATGGACCGCGGCGCCGAACACGAGGGCGGTTCGTTCCCGCTCGGCAAGGGTTTCACGAGCGAGGTCATCCGAACGGGGTTACCGAAGCTCATCCGTCGATGGTCCGCCGAGGGACCGCCGGTCCGCCTCCTCTACGGGACCGAGGCCGGGGAGCTTGTCTCACCCCAGTCGGGCCTCGTGGTTCCGATCCTTTCCGGTGACCGGGTGCTCGGTGTGCTCTCGGTCCAGAGCTATAGACCCGAGGCCTACGACGATGAGGATGTCCTCAGTCTGGGCGCCATCGCTGGCCAGGCCGCTATCACGATCAAGCGCCTTCGCGCCACGGAGCAGCTGGCCCTGGAGCACGAACGACACGCTCTGCAGCTGGAGGCTGTGCTCGCGAGCATGAACGACGCGCTCCTGATCGTTGATGCACGGGGCGCGATCGTGCGATTGAACCGCGCGGCCAGAGAGCTCCTCCGCCTCGATAGCGCGAGCCTCGTCTTGGGCCAGCCGCTCGAGCGGCAGCGTCTCGAGCAGTGGCCCATCGCGGCGCGCGAGATCACCGAAGCGCTCCTCCCGGTCATCGATGCTCTCCGCTCCGGGACGAGCGTCGATGACCTCGAGATCGAGCTCCACTCGGGGGCACGGCGAGTTCTGAGTCTGGGCGCGTCCGTGCTCCGTTCGCCGAAAGGTCCTCTGCAAGGCGGCGTGATCGTGCTCCGGGACATCACGGAGCAGCGCGATCTTGAACGACTGAGGGAAGACATATTCGCGATGGCGTGGCACGACATGGGGACGCCCCTCACGCTCATCAGGGGTAACGCTGAGATCCTCCTCCGACGGCTGACCTCGGGAGAGAGCGATGCCAAGGCCTCCACGGCGGCTGCCGCTTCGATCGTCAAGCACGCGGACCGTCTCGCGGAGCTGCTGACGACACTCTTTGACCTTCACTGCCTCGAGGCGGGGCTCCTCTCGCTCTCGCCGTGGCCGACGGACCTCGCTGCCCTTACCCGCGAGGTGACGGACGGCGCTCGCCTGACCACGCGCCACAACATCAATGTGCTCGCTGACCAGAGCGCTGTGGGCGAGTGGGATGAACGACGGATGCGTCAGGTGATCATGAATCTTCTCTCGAACGCCCTGAAGTACTCGCCGGAGGGCTCGACCGTAACGGTGTCGGTAGCCTCTGACGAGCGGAGCGCGACAGTCTCCGTCCGCGACGAGGGGATCGGCCTGGATGCCAGCGAGCTGGCGCAGGTGTTCCGCCGAGGGTATCGGGCGGAATCGGCGCGAAGCGTCAAGGGAGACGGGCTCGGCCTCTACTTCGCCCACGGCCTTGTTGCAAAGCACGGTGGCCGGATGTGGGCAGAGTCGCTTGGGCACGGTCAAGGCAGCACGTTCTGCTTCACGTTGCCGTTGCGTGACGCGTACAGCGTCGGTCAGCCCGCGGGGAAACGCGCATGATCCGCCGCCGGCTGATCGGCTTCACCTGCGTGCTCGTTGTGTTGGCGCTCGCGCTTGTGGCGGTGGCGCCACCGGCCCGCGCGGACTCAGCGATCCCGCAGAAGATCGATCCCGCGTTGCAGAACCTGATGCTGGCCCGCCCGCTGTCGCTTCTGCCGGTCATCGTCGAGATGCAGCAGCCGGCCACGCCGTTCAGCGCGGCGCCGAACGTCGATCGCGCGAACCAGGCGCTCGAACTGCTCCGCCTCAACGGGACTCCGGTCGCCGGGCTCGCCCTCATCGACAGTGCCGCGGGGTTCGCGAACCCTGCCGGCATCAACGCCATGAGCCTCGCGCCCAACGTGGCGTACATCCATCTAGACGCGACGGTGGCTCCGGCGAGCGCCCGGGCTCCCGCGGCGGCCGCACTGATGCTCGATCCGCCGCCAACGATCGCGCCGCTACCCACACCCACGCCGACTCTGATTCCAACACCCATCCCGACACCGACGCCTACCCCGACACCGACGTCCGCGCCGGCCTCGAACCCGACACCGACGCTCGCGCCGGTCGCAAGCCCGACTGCCGATCCGAGCGCGACGCCGACGCCAACACCGACCCCAACCCCCACGCCGACGCCAACCCCGACATCCACCACTCAGAGTCAGTACTCAACGGCCTACCCGCGCGTGGTGAACGCCAACCAGGTCTGGTCGCAGGGGATAACGGGGATAGGCGTGACCGTCGCGGTCCTCGACTCGGGGGTCGCGGCGGACCCGGACCTCGTCCAGCCCGCGAACCGCCTCCTCGCGTCGGTCAACTTCGCCGATCAACGCCTGGTGAGCGATCCGGGCGGGCATGGCTCGCACGTCGCGGGGATCATCGGCGGGAACGGCACCCGCTCCGCTGGCGAGTTCGTCGGCGTAGCTCCTGAAGCCAACATCGTCGACGTACGTGTGCTCGGCCGCACCGGGAGCGGTCGGATGTCATCGGTCGTACGAGGGATCGAGTGGGTCCTCGCGCACCGCTCCGCCTACAACATCCGCGTCATCAACCTCTCGTTCGGGGCGCCCGCACGCACCTCATACCGCACCGACCCGATGTCCGCCGCGATAGAGATCGCGTGGCGCCGTGGCCTTGTCGTCGTCGTTGCGGCGGGCAACAGCGGACCTGGACGCGACACCGTCGCGAGTCCGGGCATCGACCCGTACGCCATCACCGTCGGCGCGACCGACGACCACGGGACCATCGGTTCGCGCGACGACACGCTTGCCCCCTTCTCCTCCTGGGGCAGCTCTGACTCGAACGCCAAGCCCGATCTCGTCGCACCCGGGCGGCGGATCGTCTCGATCCGCGTTCCGGGAAGCGCCCTGGACACCCTGTTCCCTGACCGCGTCGTCGTGGCGAGCAATGGGTCGACGTACCTCCGTCTCAGCGGAACGTCGATGGCGACACCCGTGGTGTCCGGTGCCGTCGCGCTCATCCTCCAGCTCCGGCCGAACTTGAGCCCAGATCAAGTCAAGGCGGTCTTGGTCGGGACGACGCAGCCGTTCGGTCAAGACAGCGGCGTCGCTCTCCCCGATCCCACCGCAGCTGGCAGCGGGCTGCTCGACGCATTCGCCGCCGTCCAGAGAGATCCTGGCGGGACGGCGCAGGGTGGCGACCTTCTCACGGGTACCACTCCGCTTACAACCACTGTTGCGAGCCTGGCCCCCGCAAATCGCGCGCTCCGGCCCGCGCACGGCTTCGCCCGCGCGCTCTTCCCGGTTCTCCGTGTCGTTCCACTCAAGTGGAAGGACCCCACGCTCGGCGGTATCGCTTGGCAGACGCTTACTTGGGACAGCGTTGCTTGGGACAGTGTGGCCTGGGACAACTTCGACTGGGACAGCGTCGCCTGGGACAGCGTGGCGTGGGATAGCGTCGCCTGGGACAGCGTGGCGTGGGATAGCGTCGCGTGGGACAGCGTGGCCTGGGACAGCATCGCTTGGGACGCGTTCACGTTCGACTAAGCCGCTCTCGCGCCTAGGCGATCCGGGCGCCGGCATCATGCGTCACGCTGACGCCGGCGACCCGGATGTGGATCTCCAACGCAAGTACTTAGCGGGCTGAGCTCCGAGCTTCCTCGCGAAGCTCGGCGAGCAGCACCGCGAACCGGTCGTGTGTCTCGCGGAGGCCCGTTTCCATCCCGCTCTGGACCATCCCGTCGCGATCTTCTTTCGACGCGAACAGGGATCGCACGGTGAGCAGAGTGCGCCCGTCCCGCTCGGTGAACGTCGCGGTATCTACCGAGATGTGGCCCGCCATCGGCTCCCATTCGAAGGTCTGGACGATCCGCTCCGGCGGGACGACCTCGCGGTACTCGCCGCGGAAGCCGCTCTCCTTCCCGTCGGGCTCGCGCATGATGAAACGCCACGCCCCGCCCGGGCGCACGTCCATCTTGTCGACGACCGTCGCGTACTTCCGCGGGCCCCACCACCGCGAAATGAGTTTGGGATCGGTCATCACCTTGAAGACGAGATCGCGCGGAGCGTCGAACTCCCTCGTGATCAGGATCTCGCGGTCCGATGGGAGAGTGACCTTCGTTGTTCCGGTGCTACTTGCCATGGCCATCTTTCTTCTCCTTGTGTTTTCGCTTCAGGTCGCGAAGAACGTCGTCGAGCTGATCGAATCGCTCGTCCCACGTGCGGCGATAGGGATCAAGCCAGGCGTCGACCTCCTTGAGGGCCTGCGCGCGGAGTCGATAGATCCGCTGCTGGCCGACCGGACGGGCCTCGACGAGCCCGGCGTCGCTCAGAACACGAAGGTGCTTGGAAACCTGCGGCTGGCGGAGCCGCAATCGCTCGACGATTTCTCCGACCGCCAGTGGCTTCCGTCGGAGGAGCTCGACGATCTGCAGCCGATTCGGTTCCGCGAGCGCGCTCAGGATCTCCTGCACGCGCGATATATACCCCTAATAGAATATGTCTGTCAAGGCATATGTCCTCACTGAGCCGGGGAAGCGGCTAAGTCAGGCGGTCAACGCGCGTTCGATGTCGTCCAGGTGCTCCTTGCGGTGGATCGCGCGCGACAGGTTGAAAGGCGGGTTTCCTTTCTTCCGGATCTTCTCCAGCATCGCATCGCTCAGCGCCTTGACCTTTCCGTCGGCCTCCTCGGCGAGCCGGAGCGCGAGCTGCGCCGCACCGCGCGGCGGAAGGGCCAGACAGAGCGGTTTGGCCGAATCGTTTGCCGCGTCGGTGTCTTCGGGCTCGTAGATTGAAGGCTCACCGCTGCGTCCCCACTTGTCGAGGAAGAAGATAGCCCGCGCATCCCAAAAGCCGATGTGGGCGAGCACCGCGGCCACCGTCCAACCGGCGGGCATGGGCCGACTCAACTCTTCATCGCTCAGCCTCGTGACGAGCGAACGCAGGCGCTCACGCTCGGCGTCGTTCTCTGCCACGTAAGTCCGATCCACGGACACATGCTCCTCCTCTAGCCGGAGTCAGTCCTTGACCCAGCCGACCGGCAGAAGAACAGGTCCGTCTTTGGTCGGGTAATACACCTGCCAGCCGTGATACCCGCGATACGCCCCAGGGTCCTTCTTCATGACCTCTGCGTACAGCATCAGCGCGTTCACGTAGGCCTGCGAGTGGTTGTAGGCGAAGAGCGCTTTCTGCATGTTCGCCGGCGCCCCCGCGGCTTTGAGGTAGCGCGCCGCGCCAAGGATCGCGTCCTGATCGTTGTTGATGTCGCCCTTTCCGTACATCGCCCACGTGGCCGGCATGAACTGCATCGGGCCTTGGGCGCCGGCGCTCGATAGGCCGTGGATACGGCCCATGCGCGTCTCGACGAGATGGATCGCCGCGAGGTAGTACCACGACACGCCGAACTCGGTCTCCGCCGCTTTGTAATAGCCGACCAGGTCCTCGATCGAAGCAGGGGCGATGATCTTCCAATCGGGAAGCGTCCTCGGGATCGGGCCGCTGAGCATTCGCAGCTGCTTGCCGGCGTCGAGGCTGCCGTTCACAGCTGCGCGCGTTTGTTCGGGGAGCGCCGCTAGCACGCTGTCCTTCCATTCGGGGTAGTCCTGAAGTCGGCTGTACGCGAGCTGTTGGAGGTGTCCCATCCACGTGAGCTGCGCGCCGGTCACGTTCGGATCGCGGATCGCCGCCTCGAGCATGACGAGCTGAGTCGCCAGGGAAGCTGCGTCGTTCGCCGCCACCGGCCGATCGTCCCAGTTCGGCGGCGGGGTCGCGGTTGATGTCGGGTTTGCCGACGGTGCAGACGGCGGCGTCGCCTCCGCCGAGGTGGGCGTCGGCTCAGACGGCGCGGATATGGTCGGAGAAGTGGCGCTGCTTTCAGATGTAGCGGGACCCAGACAGGCCGTCGAGCACGCCACTAACGCGCCGGCGAATGTGAGGCCCAGGAGGCGACGGACGGATGCAGCCGCGTTCACGACGCACCAAGCACGAGCAGACCTGGCATTGTTCCAACCCACCCTTCGCGACCAGTGAATCCTTTACGCAGACGACGCTGCTAGAGAAGTCTGTTGCGCGAGGGCTGTCCGGTAAAGGCCTCGAACCGGACATTCTTTACGAGAGACCGTCAGCGCGATCGGTTTACACCGCGTCGCTACTTCCTGTTCCATCCGACCAGCGAGCTGACAAAGCTGGGGCCGCTTGCCCGCAGATTGGGGGTTGTGCTTCGCCTCGACCGACCGAAGCCTGCGACCATTTTCAGCCCGGTGCCCCGCGATCTTGTTGTGTTCCCTATCCCGGAATCGAGTGACCGCGCGCGTACTATGCGATCCGGTCGCAAAGCGGCGGCCCCATGACCCTGAGCCGACTACAGCGCTCGTTTGGATGCCGCTCAGCTTGCACCCCAGGACTACTTCCCTATTTCGCAGAGTTGGGCCGGGGCTCACGGGAACACGGATCTCTTCTTGGGGCACGGGCTTCCGTCGGTCGTCTACGTGCTGCGCAGGCTCAGGAAGCCGGCGGGAACACTGGCGGTCACGTATGAGTACCGCCCCAACCCTCAAAGAGGCGGATCGCAGGTAAAGGCGTAGTCCTCGCTCGAGGTCGGTTCTCGCAGTTGGCGGCGCTTTCGATTAGAGCTCGACGGTCCACTCTCCACGCCGTTGGTGATCGATGGCTCCATTTGGCAGATGTCATGCCGCCTCACGATCGACGTCGATGCGCAGCGTCCACGCACGCAACGCCTCAATGAGCTCCACCAGCGAGGCGCGCACAGCGGGGTCCGTGAAAGCAAGCGGTGAAGCGCAGCGGACGGTGTCGAGTTGCTGCGCCGACGTCCTCGACCGTGCTGGGGAGGATGGATTCGAACCATCGATTGGCTGATCCAGAGTCAGCTGCCTTACCGCTTGGCCACTCCCCAAGGATGAAGCACTCGAATTATCCCATCCGCGAAGTGGCGCGGCGCGCGGCGACGAGGGTGAGAAGCAGCAGCGGCCTTTCGGTGAGCGCGAAGAAGAATCCGCCGCCGATGCTGATGATCCCGGTCAGCACCATGACGAGCGCAACGAGGACGAGCGCGATTCCTGGCGAGCGAGCGCGACCGTGCCTCCAAACACCGACCACGGCGAGCGCGGGTGCGAGCGACCACATTGCTATCCAGAGCAATGGGGCGGGGAAGAGGTCGTCGCGTTGGACCTCGACAAGGCTTGCGCTCCGACAGATCTGCGGACCCGGCGTCTGACCCGGAGCGACCTCACCGGTGGAGCAGCCGGAATAGAAACGGCCCGAAAAGGATGAACAGTCCGAGGAAGAGCCCGACCTAGGCGATGAGTGACTGCGGCCGGCGGTCGTCCTCGGGCTTCCAGACGCGTCCGCGTTTGTCCTTCGTGCCGCCATGCGCGGCCTTGAGCTCGACCTTGCACCACGTGTCGTCGATCAGGGCTTCGAAGTTGAAGCGACCGAGCTGCCGGCCTTCGAGCGTCGCCACGACATCGTCAGGCGCACGGAGCACGAGGGTGACCTGGGCGCCATCCTCGATGGTCTCGAGGGCGCGCGCGCTGATCGTGATCACGCTGCCGTGCTCGTTCATGATCCGGACTTGCGACGGGACGATCCCCGCGCTCTCGAAGCGCAGCCACGTGAGCATGTTCTCTTCGAAGACGCGCCACGTCAGCGGCACGACGAGCTCATCAGTGGTCGGCAGAATGGCGGGCTCCTCATTGCCCGCGGCGCTGCCACTGCCGAGAGCCGAGGAGTGTTCGCCGATCTTGAGCCGGGTCTCATACAGCTGACGCTCCAGGCGGTGCAGCCGGCGCCGTATCCGGGCCTCGTTCGCTTCGGAGCCGGCGCGGGCATCCTGGGCGCGCTTGAGCGCGTCGCGAAGGTTCGCGACGTCGTTCACCGCCCACTCGAACTGACGGATCACCATCGTCACGCGCAGATCGGCTTCCTTCTTGAGTTCTTCGGTCGTCGCGGCGAGCGTCGTCGCGGCGATGTGGCGGTTGGTCTGGTGCGAGAACCAAGAGAGGGCCGCACCTGCGCCAATGCCGAATACAAGCCCGACGGCGACCCAGCGCTCCGCAGCCGCCGATAAGGGCACGAGCGCCAGACTGAGCGCAAATAGGACGATCCAAGGTAGATAGAGCTGGATTCGGGTCCGGGGGTGGGTGGTGTGGCGCTGCGCGGCTTTCGAATGCGCGGCACAAAGCGCGCAGTCTGTGCCTGGCCGGTGTTGCGTCGGTCCGTTCATCCTTCTCTCAGGTCCTCGTGCGACAGGCTCGGGCCCGATGCGAGGTGACGCATCCCAAGAATGGGTGACCAGCGCGAAGTCCACCCACTTGGGGGAGTACGAGTGGGGTAGGACCCGCCCCCGTTCGGGTAGGCCCTTCTCGTCTCTCGTTGCGGGAACGCCCGCTCCGTAACGTTTCCGGCGTGGGCGGCACGCGCTCACGGGAGGTAGGGAAAGATGAAGGCGCTAAGTCGCACCGCCCTGGTAGGGACCCTTGCGGTCGCCATGATCGGGCTGGGCTTGCCGTGGGACGTACATGTGGCCCACGCGTTCAGCGACGTACCGGTAATCACGTGCGTCAAGCTCGTAACTACGCCAGGCTGCCCTCCTCCGACCGCGACCGTTGATGAGGGGCAGGTGTTCACCATCATCGTCACTTTCACCGACCTGGACGCTACGGGTCAGGTCGACACCACCGGCGCGCACAACATCCTCATCAGGCTGGGCAGCGGCCTTACAGAGTCGTTCACCTCGATCCCGGCCGGCGGCGCCGACGCGGACGGGGTGTTCACCTTCTCCACGACGAGGTCTTACCTCGACAACAGGATCGCCGACCTCACGGTCACGGTGACGGACGACGACGTCCCGACGTTCCACACATCAGACACTTTCCACGTGGCGGTGACGGTGAACAACGTCGCCCCGACGGCGACGCTCGCCAGCGGCGGCCCGGTGAACGAGGGTAGCCCGGTGACCGTCAGCTTCAGCGGCGCGTTCGACCCGAGCCCCACCGACACCAAGGCGGGATTCCACTACAGCTTCGCTTGTGACGGTCAGGACGGCTCCCTCGCTGCCAACTACCTCGCGGCGGGTGCCGCGAGCAGCACGAGCTGTCCCTTCAACGACAACGGCAGCTTCACGGTGAAGGGCCGCATCTTCGACAAGGACGACGGGTCGAACACGTACCCCGTCACGGTCACCGTGAACAACGTCGCCCCGACCGCGACGATCTCGAACGGCGGCCCGGTGAACGAGGCCAGCTCCGTGACGATCGGCTTGAGCGGCGCGAGCGACCCAAGCTCGGCCGACACCTTGGCCGGGTTCCACTATGCCTTCGACTGCAGCGGCGGCTCGCTCGCCGCGGCGACCTACGCCGCGAGTGGCACCAGCGCCTCGACCAGCTGCACCTATGACGACGGCCCGAGCAGCCGGACGGCGAGCGCTCGGATCCTGGACAAGGACGGTGGCTTCACCGACTACACGACCACCGTCGCGGTGAACAACGTAGCGCCGACCGCGACCTTCAACGCACCGAGCGTGAACGAGGGCAGCCCGATCGCGCTGTCGCTGACCAGCCCGTCCGACCCGAGCTCGGCTGACACCTTGGCCGGGTTCCAGTACGCCTTCGACTGCGGCGACGGCGCTGGGTACGGTGCCTTCGGAAGCTCGAACACATCGAGCTGCGCGACCACCGACAACGGGACCCGTGCCGTTCGCGGCAAACTCCAGGACAAGGACGGCGGATCGACCGAGTACACGACAACCGTCACGGTCAACAACGTCGCGCCGACCGCGACCTTCAACGCACCGGCGAGCGTGAACGAGGGCAGCCCGATCGTGCTCTCGCTGACCAGTCCGTCGGACCCGAGCCCGGCCGACACCTTGGCCGGGTTCCAGTACGCCTTCGACTGCGGCGACGGCTCGGGGTATGGTGCCTTCGGAAGCTCGAACACGTTGAGCTGCGCGAGCGGCCCGAGCGGCGTCCGTACTGTTCGCGGCAAGATCGCCGACAAGGACGGCGGGTCCAGCGAATACACGGCCACGGTGACGGTGAACAGCGTCGCCCCGGATGCGGACAAGCTGTTCGATGAGCTCGTCACCCTTGTGCACTCGTGGAACGTCGATGCAATGGCGGGCAAGGTAGACCAGGCGCGTTCCCAGTTCGCGTCAGGCGACAAGGACGGCGCTTGCAGCTCGTTGAAAGCGCTGTCGAACATGGTCTCGGCCCAGACCGAGAAGAAGGTCCCCATGGACCAGGTTGAGGCGTTCGGGTCACTTGTGAACAAGTTGTCCGCGGCAATCCCGTGCACCGACCTGAAGATCGACTCTGCCGCGCCGAAAGAGCCGACCCAACACCACTAGCCCACCTCCCCCAAGCAGCGCCGGGCCGTTCGCGCGAAAGCGCGAGCGGCCCGCGCGTGTCAGGCTATGGATGTGACCGAGCGCAAGCTGCCGCGGCCGCGGTCGGAGATCGCGGCGTTCCAGCCCTATCGAACGCAGCAGATCAAGGCGGACGTCCGCATCCAGGCGAACGAGTGGCCCGAACCGAACCCGGCCGGTCGTTACGTCACGTCGGCGGAGCTCGATGGCGTCCTGCTGAATCGCTATCCGGGTCGCGGCGACGAGCTTCGCGAAGTGCTGTCCGCGCGCTGGGGCACGCAGCCCGATCAGCTGATCTTCGGCAACGGCAGCAACGAGCTCCTGCTGCAGGTCTTCCTCGTGTTCGGTGGGCACGCCCGCAGAACGTTGCTCTTCAATCCCACGTACTCGATGCACGGGCGCCTCACGGTGCTCGCTGGTGGCACGGTCGTGGAGGAGATGATCGGTCTGCCGTACGAGCTCACGCAAGAACGCGCGCTGGCGGCGATGGCGAAGGCTAGGCCGGAGATCGTCGTGTTCACCTCACCCAATAATCCGACCGGGAACACGATCGACGGCGACCTCATCCTGACGGTCGCCGAGCGTTATCCCGAGACGCTCGTGCTCGTGGACGAGGCGTATTCGGATTTCGCCGGAAAGACCCTCGTCCCGCGGATGGGTGCGTACCCAAACATGGTCATCTCGAAGACTTTCTCGAAAGTGCTCGCCGCAGCAGGCCTCCGCGTCGGCGCCCTCATCGTGCACCCCGAGCTCATGGGCTACTTCACTGCGGCCGCGCTTCCGTACAACGTGAGCACGCTGACGCTCGCGGTCGCGACGCGCGTCGCGCGCGACGAGGCGTCGATCCAGCATCGCTTGGCGCTCGCGGCCAGCGAGCGCGAGCGCGTGTATGACGCACTGCGCCGCGTCTCGACCATCGAAGTCTTCCCGTCGGTCACGAACTTCATCCTCTTCCGTCTGCGCGAGGGGACGCCCGCTGAGGTGCATGCGCGCTTCGTCGAGCAGAGCGTGCTCATCCGCGACATCTCGATGTGGCCGGGCTGCGAGGGCTGCCTGCGCGCGTCGATCGGCACGCCCGAAGAGAACGGCCGCTTCATCGCCGCGCTCGATCTCGTGTTCGCGGCTCCGGCGGTGCGCCGATAGCACGGGCCGCGCTTTTGGTCGACGCGGCGAGCCTTGCCTACCGCGCCTATCACGCAGTGCCGGAGTGGCGCGCGTCCGACGGCACGCTCGTGAACGCGGCGCTCGGCTTCCTCAACTTCATCTCGCGTCTCTTGCCAGATCGAAAGCCGTCGCGGCTCTTTGTCGCGCTGGACGCGGACTGGAGGCCCCAGTTCCGCGTCGATGCCATGCCCTCGTACAAGTCGCACCGCGTCGCCGGTCCCGATGATCCGCCGGATCCAGTCGATCCGCAGATGAAGATCATCGTGGAGCTGCTCGACGCGTTCGGCATCTCGACCGCAGCCGCAGAGGGCTACGAGGCCGAGGACGTCATCGCTTCGCTCGTGGAAAGTATGTCCGGCCCCGCGGAGATCGTGACCGGCGACCGCGACCTCTTCGCGCTGGTGAAGGACCCGAAGGTGCGCGTGCTGTATACGCTCCGCGGCGTGAGCGAGCTCGCGAACGTGGACGAGGCGTGGATCCGCGCGAAATACGGCATTCCCGGCGACCGCTATTACGACTACGCCGTCCTGCGCGGCGATCCATCGGATGGACTCCCAGGCGTGCACGGGATCGGCGAGAAGACGGCGAGCGCGCTCGTCGCGAAGCACGGCACGCTCGACAAGATCCTGACCGCGACCGACATTTCAGCCACGATCCGCGCGAAGCTTCGTGTCGACGCGGAGTACGTCGCCGCTGCGCGGAAGGTGGTGTGGATGGCACGCGATGCTCCGGTGACCGGAGGGGATGGCACGATACCGCGCGCGCCCGCGCATCCCGAGCGGGTCGAAGCGCTGGCGGAGCGCTACGCGCTGAGCGCGGCGACCAAGCGCCTCGCCGAGGCGCTCGCGGCGACCCAGGGGTGACCGCAATCCGTCAGATCAGCGTTGTCGCCGTGGTCGTGTCGTGGATCGTCGACATCGTCGGAACGAACGTGGTCGCGCTCGTGTTCTTCCTCTGGGCGATGCTCACGCGCAGAGTGGATCCCGAGGCGTTCACCGATCAACGCAAACTGATGGCGTCCCCCGACGTGTTCGTCACGCTGCTTGTCGTCGGAATCGCTGTCTCTGTCCTGGCCGGGTACGTGGCCGCGCGCATGGCGGGACGCGCCCCGCTCCTGCATGGCCTGCTCTCGTCGATCGGAGGTATCGCCGCGGGCCTGCTGACCCTCGAGAAGACGCTCGAGAGCACGCCGCCCGCACTGGTGCTGCTGGGCTTTGTGATCGCGCCGATCACCGGTCTGCTTGGAGGCTACGTCGAGCTGCGTCACGCCCGCGTTCGAGCGCAGAGCGCCGACTAAGATTACCCACCACTCGCCCGGAGGACGCGGATGATCGTCTATCCCGCGATCGACATCTATCAGGGCCGCGCCGTCCGCATGACGCGTGGCGACTTCGCCACGGTGGAACAGGTCGCGGCCTCCCCGCTCGAGGCTGCCCGCAAGCTTGTCGCGGAGGGCGCCGAATGGCTTCACATCATCGACCTCGACGGTTCGCGCACCGGGACGCCCGCGAACCTGGACACGATCCGCCAGATCGCGAATCGCTTCAACGTCAAGATCCAGGCCGGAGGTGGTATCCGCGACTTCGACACGGCCGAAGCCTTCACCGAAGCCGGCGCGTCACGCATCATCGTGGGCACCGCCGCCATCGACGACCCGGAGCTGATCGGCAGGCTCGTGGACCGGCACGCCGACGGCCTCGCCGTCTCGGTCGACGCGCGCAATGGGCTGGTGACCACCGACGGCTGGACCGAGACTTCGAAGGTCCGCGCCGTCGATCTGATGCAGCGGCTCGCCGTGACCGGTGTCCCGACCGTGATCTACACCAACGTGTCGATCGACGGCACGCTGCAGGGTCTCGACCTCGCCTCGACCGAGGCCGTCGCGCGGGCGTTCGGAGGAGACATCATCTATTCGGGCGGGGTGGGCGCGCTCGAGGACATCGCCGCGCTCGCGAAGCTTCGCCACCGGGGACTGCGGGGCGTCATCGTTGGGCGCGCCCTGTACCTGGGTCGCTTCACGTTGCCGGATGCGATGCGTGTCGCACGCGAGGGTGTTGTCGCCTAGCGAAGCTCCCGCTCGAAGGCCCGCCGATCCTCGTCGCTCCGAACCACGAAGGCGACCAGCTCGAGCGTCGCCTTCGGATGGTCGCGCGCGTAGTCGTGCGCGGACGCGATCATCACCTCCGCGCACTCGGCGATCGGGAAGCCGCCGACCCCGGTCGCGAGCGCGGGGAAGCCGATGCTGCGGTCGCCCGCCTCCTCGGCCAGCGCCAGCGAGCGGAGGGTCGCGCGCCGGATGATGTCGGCGCTGGAACGCGAGCCCGCGCGCTTCGGCACGGGCTCGTCCTCCGCGCGGTAACTCATCGCCGCGGCGTGGATGACGTGGTGGTTCGGCAGCGCGCCCGCCGAGGTCCGGACCGCGTCGCCCAGGGCGATCGGTCCCTGACCAACCGCCTCGCGCTCGACGGCCTCTCCGCCGCGCCGCTTGAGCGCGCCCGCGACGCCTGAGCCCATCCAGAGTTCGGTGTTGGCGGCGTTCACGACCGCGTCCAGGTCCGGCTGGTCGGAGATGTCCCCTTGCCGGATCTCGATCCTCATGCCCTAAGGAAGTCCATGAGCAGACGGTTCACGAGCTCGGGACGCTCTTCCATGACCCAGTGGCTCGTGTTCGGGACGTATTCGATGCGGAAGTCGCTCGCGAAGAGCCCCTCCATGTCATTTGTGAGCTCCTTGCCGAGCGCGAAGTCATTCTCTGCCCAGATCAGCAGTGTCGGCGCCTGGATGGTCGTCGACGCGTCGGACGTCCTTCGGGTCAGCGCGTCGCGGAACACCGCGCGGTAATAGTTGAGCGTTGCCGTCGCGGCACCCGGGACGGAGAGCGCGCGGCGGTACTCAAGGATGTCCTCCTCGCTGAAGGTCTCGGGGCGGATCGCGTTTCCGCGGAGCGACCGCTCGAGGAACGCGGCGCGGTCGCGGAGCAGGAAGAATTCTGGGATCTCGGGCAGCTGGAAAAAGAAGATGTACCAACTCCGGAGGAGCTGGGGGGACCAGGAGCGGAGAGCCCGCCGGAACGGCGCAGGGTGTGGGCAGTTGAGCACCGCGAGGCGGCCGACGGCGTCCGGCCGCGTCTGAGCCGTCGCCCAGGCGATCGCTCCGCCCCAATCGTGACCGACGATGTGCGCCCGCTCCTCGCCGAGTTGCTCAATGACTCCGACGATGTCATCGACAAGGACCGGCATCCGGTAATCGGACACCCCGGGCGGCTTGTCGCTGTCGGCGTATCCGCGTAGGTCTGGCGCGACGACCCGGAATCGCCCGGCGAGCGCGGGGACCTGCTTGCGCCAGGCGTACGAGCTCTGCGGGAACCCGTGGAGGAGGAGGACGAGCGGGCCCTTCCCTTCGAGGACGCAGTGGAGTCGGACGCCGTTGACGCGGAGATCGCGCTGCACCGGGCCATGCTGGCACGCGTGATGCCATGACCGCCGGCATGTCCAGCGACCTCGCGTTTAGCGTCGGACTTCTCGCGGGGTGGCTCGCGCTCGTCGTCTGGCTGACCTGGCCCGATCCACATTGCAAGTGCTGCCCGGAGCGCCAGCGCGCGCACCAGACGCGCGACCGAAAGGTATGACTCCGCTCTAGTCCTTCCACGCGGTGCCCGACTCGTCGTCGTGAACGTCGAGCTCCTTGTTCGCCTCGCGGGGAGCGGGCAGATCGTGCTGGCGCTGCTGCGCCTCCGTGGGCGCGATGAGGAAGATCCAGATGTCCCATGCCACGTGGCTGACGACGAGCGCGCCGAGCGGCATGCCGAGCGCGCGCAGCAGACCCCAGTACGCGCCGGCGATCGTCGCCGCGCCCAGGAGCGTGGCGTTCTCCGTGACCACGTGCGCGCCGCCGTAGAGAAGCGTCGAGGTCACGTATCCGGCGCGCGATTGCACGAACCCTCGCCAGAAGAGTTCCTCGGCCGGACCGATGGCGAGCGCGAGGCGCGCCGCCAGCTCTTCCTTCGGTCTCAGGGACCGTAAGGCGTAGATATCCCCGATCTCCTCGTTTCCGCGGGGCATCATCTGCCGCGCGATCGCGTCGCCGGCGCGGAAGACGCCGTAGAGACCGGCGGCCGCCGCGAGCCCGAGCACGGCCTCGCGCGGTCCGATGCGCGTCCGCCGCGCGCTCCGATCGGTCGCGAGCGCGAGACCACCGAGCGCGAGCCCAGTCGCGGTCATGCGATCCCAGAAGCGCTCGCGCGGCCCGCGAAAGGTGAGGCCGAACGCCGCGTAGGCGGCGGCGACGCCGAGGGCGAGCAGCCTCACGGGGCGCTCAGCGGGCGAGCAGCGCGGCGAGGATCAGACCGGCGACGAGGAGGAAGCCGAACGCGGCGTGCAGCTGGGCGGTCTCGAGGTCGATCATCGCGATGGCGCGCTGCTGACCGGTCGCGCCGAGCTCGGACGAGCGGATCTGACGCACGAGGAGCGGCAACGACAGCATCGCGAGGAGAGTCCAGGTCGGTAGGAGCCCGAACACGACGCCCGCCGAGAGCGCGAGATACGCGCCGACGACGAGGGCGACATACAACCAGTGCGCCGCGCTCCGGCCCGCGCGCACCGAGAACGTCGCCGCACCTGCGCGGGCGTCCTCGCTGATGTCCCGCCACTCGTTGCCATGCAGGATCGCGGCAACGAGCAGGCCAACCGGAATGCTCGCCGCCACCGCGCGCAGGTCGAAGAGCCCGCTCACCGCGTAGAAGGAACCGATGACCATGAGCGGCCCCATCAGCAGGAACACCAGCGGGATGCCGACCGGCCCGAACTTGTACTGGAACGGCGGGGCCGTGTAGGTGTATCCACCGATGAGGCCGACGATGCCGAGGGCGACGATCGGCCAGCCACGCACACTCGTGAGGTAGAGGCCGACGAGCACCGCGACCGCGAACGCGGCGATCGCGAAGCGGTACGCGGCTCGTTCGCTGATGCGTCCCTTCACGATCGCGTGGCTCGCGCGCGGCGAGACGATGGTGTCGACGCCTTTGCGCACGTCGTAGATCTCGTTCGTGACGTTCGTGCCGACGTGCAGCGCGACCGCGCCGACGAGCGTCGCGAGGAAAAGCAAAGGATCGAACGCCCCGGCCAGGGCGGCGAGCGCCCCGCCGGCCGCCACGGGGACCGTCGAAGCGGTGAACGAGAACGGCCGCGCGATTTCCCACAGGCCGCCGATGCGATCGCGCGCGTTCTGGGCGAACGTCTTGCGCTGCGCCTCGAGCGACACGCGCGCCGCCGAGCCGACTTCAGCGGATCCGTACAGGACGGCGGCCTCGAGCAGCGCGGCGACCTGCGCCTCCTCCTGGACGACCGGCTGCAGCAGGGGCAGCGACATGCCGGCCTCGTGGTAGGCGTGCGCGCGCTCCGCGACCTCGCGCCGCGTGCCGCAGAGGATGTAGGCGTCCAGGAGCTCGTCGGCGATGAGCGCGCCCGCGCCGGTGTAGTCCTCGGCGCGCCACTTCGCCGCGATGCGGTCCCGGTTCTCGGGCTCGAAGCCGGCGCGCCGGAGCGTCACGTCCGAAAGGATCGACATCATGTAGATCACGAACGGGTCGCGCTTCGCGCGGTTGAGCGCGTCGCGCCTGGTCTCGTCGACGAACGTCAGCAGATAGCCCGCGACGTCGATCGACTGGGGGTCGCGGCCCGCTTCCTTCGCGGCGCGGCGCATCACTCGGAGGAGCTTCCCCAGGCCCGGGATCGACTCCGCCGGGCGCGCCAGGTAGCCGTCGCCGTGGGTGCCGGCCACGACCATGATCGGCGAGCGGTAGCCGGCCACATAGATAGGTACGCGGTGCACCGGCGGGAACATCGGCTGGAGCGGCGGCAGGCCCGGCTTTCCGGGCGGCAGGCGCTCGCCCTTCCAGAGCGCGTGCAGCGTGTCGATGGTGCTGATCGTGCGTGTGGCGGCGTCATCAGGCGCGTAGGGGATCCCCATCTGACCCAGGCGCAGCGGCAGCGCCGAGCCCAGCCCGAGGCGGATGCGCGAGGGCGCCATCTCGTCGAGCGAGGACACAGTCATGGCGATGAGGACCGGATGGCGCGTGAACGGGTTGAGCGCGCCGAGGCCGACGCCGATCTCATCCACCTGCGAGGCGACGGCGCTCGCGTAGGTGACCGCGTCGCGCTCGAAGTAGCTGTCGTGGAACCAAACCGACTCGATGCCCGCGCCGCGCGCGCGCTCGGCCCAGGCGACGCAGTCCGACACCTTGCCGCGTGAGGCGAAGCCGAGACCGACGCGACGCGCCAGCGACATCAGTCGTGCGCGCTTTCGAGAAGGTCCTGAGCGCGCTCGAGCCGCGCGATGGTCTTCTCCTTGCCCAGAAGCTCGATCGACTCGTAAAGCGGCGGACCGACCTTCGTGCCCGTCACCGCAACCCGAATCGCGATCGTGAGGTCCCGAACGGTCCACCCGATGTCCTGGGCGACTCCCTCGATCGCCGACTCGATCCGCTCAGCAATGAACGGATCGAGGTAACGCAGCACCACGATGACCTTGGCCAGCGCTTCGATCGTCGTCCGGCGGTCGTACTTCTTCGGGATCAGCTGGGCCGCGTCATAGGTCAGCGTGTCGGTGAAGAGGAAGGCGATCAGGTCTTTGGCGTCCTTGAGCGTCTTCATCCGTTCCTGGATCAGCGGCGTCACCTTTCGGAGGATCGCCTCGTCCCACTCGGGTGGTACGAAGGGCCGCAGTCGGCGAACCAGCTCGTCGACCGAGAGCCTGCGTATCCAAACACCGTTGAAGTAATCGAGTCGCTGCTTGTCCCACTTGCCGCCAGCCCTCTGGACTTGCTCGAGCTTCCAGACACGGATGAGGTCTTCCATCGAGAAGATCTCCTCCTCGGTCCCCGGCGCCCAGCCGATGAGGGCGAGGTAGTTGATGAGCGCCTCGGGCAGATATCCATCGTCCCTGAACTGCGACACAGCGGTGGCGCCGTGGCGCTTTGAGAGCTTCTTTCCGTCCGGCCCGAGGACGTCCGGGAAATGCGCCATCGGCGGCACCTCCCAGCCGAATGCGCGGAAGATCAGAAGGTGCTTAGGGATGGATGCGATCCATTCCTCGCCCCGCATGATGTGCGTGATCCCCATCACGTGATCGTCGACGACCACCGCCAGGTGGTAGGTCGGGAAACCGTCGGACTTCAGGAGCACCTGGTCCTCGATCGTGTTCGCCTGCCACTCGATGCGACCGTGCACGAGGTCATCGATCGCGAGCGTGCCCTCGTCGGGGACCTTCTGCCGGACCACGTGCGATTCCGTCATCGCCCGCGCGGCCGCTTCGGCCACCGGGATGTTGCGGCAGTGGCGGTCGTAGCGGGTGAGCTCCTTGCGGGCCTCCTGTTCCGCGCGCAGCGCGGCGAGGCGTTCCTTCGAGCAGAAGCAGTAGTACGCGGCGCCTTTGTCGACGAGCTCCTGAGCGTGCTTCTGGTAGAGGGGAAGCCGCTCGGACTGGACGTACGGCGCGTGCGGGCCGCCCTCGCGCGGGCCCTCGTCCCAGGTGATGCCGACCCAGTGCAGACCCTCGTAGACGGAGTCGATCGCTCCCGGGACGAGGCGCTCCCGGTCGGTGTCCTCGACCCGCAGGATGAACGTTCCGCCCCGCTGGTGGGCGAAAAGGTAGTTGTAGAGGAACGTGCGCACGCTCCCGATGTGGAGCGCACCGGTCGGGGAAGGAGCGAAGCGCAGACGCACGCTCACGGCGAGGTCAGTTTAGGTCGGTATTCTGGTTATGTATGGCCACCGAACTGCGCCGTGACCGGCGCGAGAAGCGGAAGCGTCAGCGGCAGCGCCAGCAACAACAGCATGGCCGCCGCTCGTCCGGCGGCTTCGGAAATCAGCTCCTCATCGGCGGCGCGATCCTTGGCGCGATCGTGCTGGGAGTTCTCGGACTTCGCGCGGCGGGCGTGTTCGAGCCGCCGGCCAAGGCGCTCGACGTGAACTCGTCGGAGTTCCAGGTGCCGGCGGGCACGACGATCGGCACTCTTCAACCAGACCAGGGAAACGCGCACATCCCGGTCGGCCAGAAGGCGACCTACAACAGCGTGCCGCCGACGTCGGGAGAGCACTGGTCGTCGAGCGCACCGGCAGCGCCCGCGCCGTGGGGGATCAAGGACGCGATGCTGCCGAACGAGGTCACGACCCACAACCTCGAGCACGGCGGCATCGTCATTGCCTACAACAACCTGACGCAAGCTGAGACGGACCAGCTCAAGGGCATCGTCCGAGCGCTGACCGGCGGTACCTATCGGAAGATCATCCTCGAGCCCTACCCGCCGCTCGGCGACGCGAAGGTCGCGCTCACATCCTGGCGGTGGCTGCTGAAGCTCCAGAGTGTCGACCAGATACAGGTCGTGCAGTTCGTCCGGTCGCACTACTCCGACCCCAACTACGCTCCCGAGGCGAACATCCAGTAATCCTCGCGCCTACCGGCGCTGTGGTCTGCTGAGGCCCCGGTCGTACTACTGGCCCGTACCTCGGTACGTCCCCAAGGCAACTCATTTAAAGCCCCGTACATCTGTGCGTTCATACGACGATGAGGACGACCAGCAGCCCCGGCGGTCAGCGCGCGGGCCTGGAGCTTGTCCTGCTCGAGCTCGAGCGCTGGCTCGAGACCAGACCATGGCGAGGGCTGACCGCATGGTGGCGTGCTCAGACGAGCAGGATGCAGCTCGCCCTCGCTGTCACCGCGGTGATCGTTCTGGCGAGCGTGATGAACCTCTGCGGTTCGCTTGGCCGATCCAGCACGAGCCAGCTGAGCCAGGTGATCGCCCCGGTCGTCGCGACCGCCAGACCGGCGGCACCTGCGCCGACACTGATCGCTGAGAGCGCGCCCGCGGATGCCGGCAAGAGCTGGACCGTCACGAAGGTTTGGCAGGGAAGCGACAGCCGGGACACGGAGGAGCTCACCATGGCGGGTCACTGGCGTGTTGACTGGATCTTCAGCCCCGCGAAAGGCGGGGGAAGTCTTCACGTCTTCATCTATTCCGTCGAGCCTCGGGTGCTGCTGTATGAGGCAGTGGGCACGCAAAACGCCGGCGCCGATTCGACCTTCTGGTCCGGCAGCGGAAGGTTCTTCCTGAAGATCAACACGGATCGCGGCGACTGGAAGGTAGCGGTCCAGGAGCTGCGCTAGCTAACGCGCTGCGCGGTCAGTCACCCCAGTACCTCTCCTGTTTCCATGGGTCGCCGCGGTTGTGATATCCATTGCGCTCCCAAAAGCCTGGCTTGTCGACCGCTGAGAACTCGATGCCACGCAACCACTTCGCACTCTTCCACGCGTAGAGGCGAGGGACGACAAGCCGCGCGGGAGCCCCATGTTCCGGTGTGAGAGGCTCGCCGTTCGCGCGCAGCGCGATAAGGCAATCGTCGCGCAGGCAGAACTCGAGGGGGATGTTCGCGGTGAAGCCCTGCTCGCTGTGCGCGATCACGAACTTCGCTTCGGGCAACGGTTTCGCGAGCTCGACGATCTTCGAGAAGGGGATCCCCTCCCAGCGCTGGTCGAGGCGCGACCACGTCGTGACGCAGTGCATGTCCGCGACGACGGTGGTCTCCGCCAGTTTGCGGGACTCTTCCCAGCTCAGCTTGAACTCGTTCAGGACCTTGCCGAAGACGCGGAAGTCCCAAGTCCTCGGATCGAAGCGCGGCACCGACCCGTAGTGGAGGACGGGCCACTTCTCGGTGAGGTACTGGCCCGGAGGCACGCGCGCGGCGATCTCCGTGGGGAGCTCGCTCTTTTTCGTGAAGTACTTCACTAGTCGAGTCCCGCGGCGCGCCGCAACAGCTTGAAGGTGTAGATGCCGGTGTCATGGCCGTCCGCCCACTCCGGCGTCAGCCCGTAGCGGCCCACCGCGTACACCTCCTTCAAGGTCGTCTGTGTCTCGCTGAACTTCGTGTCGGCGTTCACGTTCCCGGCAAACGCCCCTTCACCGGAGCAATACGCGCACGGACAGGCGCGGCGGAGAGGCTCCCAGTCGTACTCGGCGACCTTCCCGTCGTCCCATTGCACGCGGAACGTTCGCTCGTCGGGGACTATTTCCCACCCCACCGGTCGGTGGAAGACATCGGCCACTCGCTCGATGATACGAACGTGCCGGCCACGATGGACGACTTCCGGAAGATCGAGATGCGCGTCGGTCGCATCGTCGCGGTGGAGGACTTTCCGGAGGCGCGCAACCCCTCGTACAAGCTGACGATCGATTTCGGACCGCACGGCACCCGCAAGTCTTCCGCGGCTTTGCGACGCTGGTATGACAGAGCCGAGCTCGAGGGTCGCCTGGTGGTCTGCGTGACGAACTTCCCGCCGCGGCGCATCGCGACATTCGACAGCGAGGTGCTGACACTGGGCGCGATGCAGGAGGACGGCCGCGTGGTGTTGCTCGAGCCCGACCGCGATGCCGAGCTCGGGAGCCCGATCGGCTAGCTGGGCGTTACCACTCGAAGAAGACGAGGCGGTCGAACGGCCAGAACCGCAGGATCACCTTGCCGATGATGTTGCCCACCGGCACGGAACCGAACGTGCGCGAGTCCGACGAGGACTGCCGGTTGTCGCCCAGGACGAAGATCTCGCCCTGCGGCACCGTGAACGGGTATGTGATCCGCGGCGCCTGCGGCGTCGTCGGCTGCCCGCGCGTCTCCGCGTACTCGATGATCTTGCCGTTCACATAGACCTTGCCGTCGCGTAGATCGATCTTGTCTCCGCCAACCGCGATGACGCGCTTGACATACGGGATCGTCGAGTCTGTCGGCGGGTTGAACACGATGATGTCGCCGCGCCGCGGAACGCCGAACCGGTAGTCGAGCTTGCTCACGAGAACGCGGTCGTTCTGCTCGAGGGTCAGCTCCATCGATCGCTGTCGCACTTCGGTCACCTGCACCACGAACAGGTTGAGAACGACGGAGATGACGACCGCAAGAGCGAGCGCTTGCACGATCTCGAGGATCGCGCGCCACGAAAAGGGCGCCCCGCCGACGGGTTCCTCGTAATCAGGACTTGACACGGTTTGGGGAGTGGCCACCTGAAACCAGTGTACGGACGCGCCCGGCCAATTGATGGAACAGGGCGAGATCAGCTAGTTGAAAGCGGGGATCAGTCGCTCGCGCGACTGCTCGATCATCTCGGCGGCGCGGTCCTTGGGGAACGCACAGAGGTACTGGTCGAGCCCGGCGCCTGCGTACCCGCGGATCTTTTCGACCAGCCCTTCGTGGTCGCGCTCGAGCGTGCTCGACGACCAATGCGAACGCAACAGCGGCTTTTCGCGCTTCGCGGCCCTCTCGATCGATCCCAGCTCGCCGAAGGCGGCGGCCATCTCCTCGGTCGTCAGATCGGCCCCGCCGGCACCGTGCTTTCCCAGGTCGAAGCCATCGGCGTAGCGCGCTGCGAGGCGCATGACACGCGGTCCTTCGCCGCCGACCCAGATCGGCGGCCGGGGGCGCTGCGTGGGCTTCGGCGCGCAGACCGCGTCGTCGACGCGGTAGTGCTTCCCGTGGTACGTCGCGCGCTCCTCGCTCCAGAGGCGTCTGGTGATCTCGAGCCCATCCTTGAGCTGCTCGACGCGCTCGCCGGGTGGCGGGAAGGCGTACCCGTACGCCCGGTACTCCGCCTCTTTCCATCCCGCGCCGACGCCGAACTCGAGGCGGCCGCCCGACATGTGGTCCACACCGGCCGCGATCTTGGCCTGGAGCGCCGGGTTCCGATACTGGATCGCCGCGACTAGGACGCCAAGACGGATGCGCTGCGTATCCCGCGCCAGCGCTGCGAGCAGCGTCCATGCCTCGAGGCAGTTGCGGTCCGGCGTGCCGCCAGTGCCGCCGAAGAAGTGGTCGCTGACCCAGAAAGAGTCGAAGCCCGATGTCTCGGCTCTTCGCGCGAGGTCGCGGACCTCGTCGTAGCTGAAGCCGGCCGCGGGCGACACGATGACCCCGAGACGCATCGTTCGGATGCTAGCCGTGGCGTTCTGCGATCACTTTCGCGACGTCGCGTCCCAGGCGGACGCTGTAGTTGGTGCCGCGATCCTCCGGATAGATCTGCGTGGTGTTCGCCAGGAACATCCCTTTCCGTGGCGTCTCGAACGGCAAGAGGCGATGCCGGTTGCCCACGCGCGGCACCGGCTGCGCGGCGTCTTCGCGGAAGGCCCAGTAACGGAGCACGTCATCCGGGCGGAAGGACGGGTTCATGAGCTTGAGCGCGGCGAGGTAATGCTGAAGCAGCGCTTCGGGTCCGAGCCGCGTCAGCGGATCGGCCGGCGCGACGTAATTGGACACGTAGAGGTAGCGGGCGGGGTACCGATCTGCCGGGACGAGGTTGGTGTGCTCGACCATACCGAGGAAGGGGACGTCCATGTCGGCGACGTTCATCCAGTACACGTCGAGGTATGCGCGACGCATCTCGAGAAGGAGGACGACCGCGGCGCGATAGGTCCACGCCTCCAGGCGAGCGCGGTACTCGGCGGGCCATTCGCACACCGCGGCGGTCGCCGTCGTCGGAGTCGTTAGCAACACGATGTCCGCGCGAAGCTCCCGACCGCTCTCCCTTGTCGCGTTGCCAGCCGGCCGGCGGTACGCGCCCGGCGCCGCGCAATGCAGCACGAAGCCATCTCCCTCCGGCCGGACGGTGACGAGCTCGCGATCGAGCTCGATGACGGCGCCCCGTTTGCGCAGATCATCGGCGAGCGCCACGCAGATCGCGCGGAACGAGCCGCGCGGATATCCCAGCCGTTCGCGTCCGGCGCTCGCGCCCTTCCCGCGGCGGAGCACGAATTTCGACCAGAGCCAGGCGAGCGGGATCCGCTCCGCGTCCTCGCCGAACTTGCCGAGCATGAGCGGCAGCCACACGGAGCGGACGGCACGCTCGCCGCACGTGCGTCGCAGCCACTCGAGCGCGCCGATGTCGTCCATGCGCTCCCAGTCGGTGCGGCCGACGAGCCGCAGCACGACGAAACCGAGCCGCAGGCGGTCCACGATCGGGAGCGGCGCGTACGTGAGTAGGTCCCTGGGGGTGACAAATGGATAGACGCGGCCGCGAGTGAAGATCCCGACCGACGACGGATACCACTCGAGCTCGCCCGGGAGAAGCTCGTCGTGCAGCTCGATCATCTCGCGGTCGCTCGGAAACAGATGGTGGTAGTAGCGCTCCAGCCAGATCCCGGGCGCGACTTCGAACGCGCTCGCCTGTCCCGCGACGTCCGGCCAGCGCTCGACGAGCGTCACCGCGAACCCGTGTCGGGCCAGCTCTCTGCCCGCGACGAGACCGGTGACGCCGGCTCCGACGATGGCGATCCGTCGCGGCATCGCACCTAGGATGCGCGAGATGAGGCGCCGTCCGCAGATCTCGATGGCGGCGGCGATCGTCCTCGGCACGCTCTTCGTCCTCACTCCGAATCTCCCTCTGAACCGCGTGCCGAGCGAGGACGAGGGCGTTTTTCTCTACGTCGCGCGCACGATCGCGGCGGGCGGCATGCCATATCGCGACATCTGGGATCACAAGCCTCCGGGCGTGTATGTCCTTGACCTGCTCGCCGGGGCGAACGTGTGGGGCGTGTTCGTGCTGCAAGCCATCGCGCTGTCGGCCGCAATCTGGCTTTCGTATCGAGCGCTCGCGCGCGGCGGCCTCGGTCCGTACGGCGCGGTGTTCGGCACCATCGCCTGGCTCGTTGCGGTCCCGCGGCTCTTCCTGGAGGACGGCCTGCAGACGAACTTCCCCGAGTTCTATGCGCTACCGCTCCAGTTCGGAGCGCTCGGTCTGTTCGCCGAGGAAGAGGCGCGGCACGCGCCGACCTGGCGGACCGCGGCGCTGGGCGCGCTCGGCGCCGCGGCGGCCCTGCTGAAGCCGACCGTGATCGGGCTCTGGCTGGCGATCGCGCTCGTCCTCGTGTTCACGAGCGCTAGATCTGGGCGATGGCGGGACCTCCGCCGTAGGGGGCTGCTCATCGCCGGGCCTTTTCTCGGCGTCCTTCTGGTAGCAGTCGCCTGGCTCGCCATCGGCGGAGCGCTCCCCGATGCGGTCGCGCAGGTGTTTCGCTACAACGCGGCGTATTCGGCGTTCGCTACCCCGCTGGCCCGCGCGGAAGCGATCGGCCTCGGCCTGCGGCTCACCCTTCCGTCGGGGCTCGCGCTCGTCGCGATCGCTGGCTGGGTGGCGGCGCTCTCCGGGCCGCGACCGCCGATCGTTCTCTTGGCGGCCGCGGGGTTCCCGATCGAGCTGCTGCTCTCCTCGACCGGGCGCGCCTACCACTACTACTTCCTGCCGTGGCTCCCGGCGATGGGCGTACTGGCGGCGTACCTCTGCTGGTGGCTACTCACTCGTTTCGGACCGCGCTTCTCCTTCGCGGTGGTCGTGGCCTGCGTGTCTATGGCGATCGTTCCCTCAGTGCTCGTCGGCCGGCTCATCGGGGTCCGTGACGACGGCGCCGCAAGAGAGGCCGCGACGTATGTTGACTACGCGACCACCAGCGCCGACGCTGTGCTGGTCTGGGGCTCGCGCGCCGAGGTACTCGTGCTCGCGGACCGGCGCTCGGCGACGCGCCTGGTGTACCAGTACGCGGCGCTCGCGACGCGCGGCTACGCCTCGCCGGCGACGATCGACGCGTTCATCGCCGATCTCGACCGCGAGCGGCCACTCCTCATCATCGACGCGTCCAAGGACAGCTTCGTCACACCGCCGCTCGATCGTGCCGGGCTTGTCTCCTGGACGTCGCCTGAGCCGCAGTACGCGTGGCCGCCCGAGACCTCACGCATCGTCGATTTCGTCGAGGCCAATTACGAGCGACTGGGAGTGCTGCAGCAAAGCGGGTGGACTGTCTGGCGCCTCCGCTCGCGCTAGGACCTTCTCCGCTCTGACGCTTCACGACGCTTCGCGACGAAGCGCGATGCGGCGCTGCGCAGCGAAGAAGCGCGGAGCGACTCGGATGAGTCCGTCGTCGATCAGGTCGAGGAATCGCAGCGCCGCTTCCGGCAGCGGCACGTAGGGGACTCGCGCACTGATGCCGCCGTTGTTGAAGTGGATGATGAACTCCGAGAGGCCCGCCTCGGTGACCGCGAACATCGGATAGTGCCGCGTAAATTTCGCGAGGTCATCGAAGAGCAGGTTCGGGATCGCGCAATTCGCGCTCCAGGGGTCCTTCGGATCGTTGCACGGACGGCTCGCGTCGAATGGATCGGCTGACCAGTCGTAGCCTTCATGCCCGGTGAGCCGAAGCGCCCACTCGGTGGTCTTGCCGAGGTTGCATTCCTGCACCAGGAGATGTCCATCCGGTCTGAGCACCCGTGCGGCCCCGCGCAGGAAGCGGTCGGGGTACGCGAGGTGGTGGATCACGTTGTTCGCGATCAGCACGTCGACGCTCGCGTCGGCGTAGGGCAGCTCCGTCGCGTCGACCACGCGCGCCACCCAGGGATGCGGCTCGGCATCGGTGAGCTCGAGGCGGCCGGCCTTGAGGAACCGCTCGCTGAAGCCCGCGCCGCATCCCACCTCGACGGCAAATGCGGTCGGACCGAGGTAGCGCTGCATCCAGGAGAAGCGCTTCCGTAGCGCGTACTTCAGATTCGTCCCTGGTCGGCGGTCGTATTCGGCGCGCGCCAGGGCGACGTCGCCGGTATGCGTGACGACCGGCATCAGGCGGGGAGCCGGCCCCAGAGAAGCCGCGCCAGGCCGAAGATCGCAAGCGCGAGCGCCGACGACCAGGCGATCGCGGAGACAACCGGCGCCGCGAAGTCGGTCCCCGAGAAGAACGCGTGGAAGAAGATGGCCGCGAACGCGATGTAGCTCGTGCGATGGATCCATTGCCAAAGCGTGTTGTTCATGTACTTCCGCAGCCAGCTCGTCACCGTGACCACGATGAGGATGTCGAACGCGACCGTCCCGAGGCCGATCTGCCACCAGCCGTAGTCGACCTGGAAGGGCACGATCGCGTCGCGGAGCGCGATCTGCGCGGTCTTATCGAGGACCAGCGTGACGATGTGAGCGATCACGAGCGGGATCCAGAGCGGCGTGGTGAAGTCGTGCAGCTTCCGGATGGCGCGGTTCGACGCGAGGAAGTCGAGGACCGAGGTGCGCAGCGCCTCTCCCGACACGACCGAGATGCAGATCGCGGCGAAAGCGGTGAGTCCGGTCGCGCGGGCCGCGAACCAGAAGGTCAGGTCGTCCAACGCTACGAACTATGCGTGAGTGTCACCTTCGGCACAGCGGTCATTTTCCATCCTGAGCTGAGCACGAGCGTCGGCCGTGGGGGTGGGGACGGGTGCGCGCGGTCGGGCTCGGGGTCGCACCGTCCCAAGAGTGCCCGCTAGGGCGCTTCGCGTGCAGGCCGAGCGGTAGCTCGGGTTATTGCTGGCTCGTGATCTCCCACTCGTTCGGGACGACGTGGACCCAGGTCTGGCCCTGATCGAAGAGGATCCGCTCGCCGGCCGCGTTCTTGAACGTGAAGAGGTCGCTCTCGGTCGCTCGCGACCACGTGCCTTCCTGGCGCAGCCCGTCGCGGAAGATCGTCGCCGCTCCGGTGCCGACAAGACGCATGTCGTGCGCGTGCGCGCCGGCGGCGTCGACGATCTGCGGCACCTCCCAGATCTCGGTGTAGATGATCACCACGTTCGAAGCAGCGACCGGCTGGTTGTTGACGCCGTCGACGTCGCGCACCGCCTTGCTCGCGCTGTTCTGCCAGCGCGCGTAGGTCCGGGTCTTGGCGTCGTACTTGTACTGGACCCGCGAGCTGTCCTCGCGGTACGGGATGGTGATGTCCGTGGCCGTTGTCGCGGCGCTCATCCCGGCGATCGTCGACGCATGATCGGGATCGGCGAGGAAGCCCCATGACGGGACCTGCTGCGGAGCGTCGCCGCCCTTCGCAGCGATCGCCTGTCGCATCGCGGTGGCGCTCGTGAACATGTTGTAGGGACCCGGCCGGAAGTTCACGCGGTAATAGCCGCTCGTGTAGTCGGCCGAGAGGTCGAGGTACTTTCCATCCGAGGCGTCACCCTGGATGAGCGGCATTTCGTACGAGGAGGTCCCGGAGTAGACAAGCGCGCCGCGGACCATCGGTGTGAGCGAGCGGTCCGCCAGGCGCGCGCTGCGGATGTTCCCGATCGTCTGCGCGTCCTGCGACTGGTAGACCGCGGCAAGGCGCGTGACGAATCCTTCGACGAGGATCTCGAAGACGATGTCGGCCTGCGTGATGCCGTAATGCGGGCGCGCCAGCGGGACGTTGTCGATCTTCACCACGAGGGGACGCTTGTCGACGGCGCCGACCTTTACGGGCTTCCCGGTGAGCGGCCAGCAGTCCTTGCAGGGTGCGGCCGGGTCGGGGGTCGCTTCCGGTGTCGGTACGGGTGTCGCCACGGGTGTCGCCGTCGCGACGGCCGCTAGCGAGGGCTCAGGCGATGGGCTCGGAGCGGCGGCTGGCGTGCTGCAGCCGGCGAGAAGTACGACGACCAGGGTGGCGGCGATCCACGCCGCGCTCGGGTGGCCCTTCCTCATCCGCTATCACTCTACCGGCCGCAGTGACGTTCTCCTAGATGCGACCGACGCCACGCTCGTCCGGCCCCTCGTGATCCCGAGCCACCGTTCGAGCTGTCGCAGCGCCTGAGTCAGTCTCTCCTGGCGGAGTGACCCCGCGGGCAGGAGATACACGCCCTTCAGCGTCGCCACGATGAGGGCTGCGGCGTCATTCACGTCGATCTTCTTGTCGAGCGCGCCGTCCTTCTGAGCACGGCGCAGCAGACCGCGCAGCGTCGCGTGCCAGGTCTCGTCGATCTCCCTCATGATCGTGGCGATCCCTGGATCGCGGACGGCCCGCAGCGCCAGCTCACCCATGACCGCGAAAAGCTGCGGCTCTTCGCGGCCGAGCCGGCGCAGGCCTTTGAAGTGCGATCGCAGTAGATCGGTCGCGCCGCCTTCGGCGGTGAGCGTGGTCCGAAATCGCCCGAGCGCATGGTGGACGACGCCTCTCACCAACGCTTCCTTCGTGGGGAAGTAGTAGTGAAGCGTGGCAATGTTGAGGCCAACTGCTCCTGCGATGTCGCGCGTGCGAAGCCCTTCGAAGCCACGCTCCGCGAGAAGCCGGTAGGCGGCAAGGACCAGTTCGTCGCGTCTGGGCTCGGCGGTCTTTCTCCGGCGTCCTTGACTTTCCATCAATCAGATGATTGAATCATACACGAGATTGTTCTTGGGGAGGTCTGAGATGGCAAACACCATAGCCGCGAGTCGGCCGCACGACGGGCGGGTGCCGATCGCGCGCGTCTTCGGTCCGCTCGCTCGGCTCTTGAATCCTCTGGTCGTCCGACTCGCAGGAAGCGCGTATCTGCCGCTCTGGGCCATCGTCCGCCACCGCGGTCGCCGCTCAGGGCGGGTCTACGCGACGCCTGTCGCGATCGGGCACACGCCTGACGCGCTCGTGGTCCCGTTGCCATTCGGTCCCGAGGCGGATTGGTGCCGCAACATTCTGGCCGCGGGCGGATGCGTCGTCCGATGGAACGGCAGAGAACATCAGATGATCGAACCCGAGATCGTCGAGGACGCAGGGCTTCCCGCGTTCGCAGCGTGGGAGCGGCGGGCCTTGAGCGCGCTCGGCATCAAACGGTTTCTGCGCTTGCGCTTTGCACCGGCGACCCCGCCCGTTCTGTGATCTTCGCAACAGAACACGTTTGCGCGGGTTGATCCCGTCGAAATAGCGGCCGCATCGTCGTTGTTGTCATACGCGAACCACAGGAGGATCCCGAATTGCCCCAACCTCTCCGTAACCCGTGGCCTGCGCTGCTCATTGTTTGCCTCGGCTTCTTCATGATCATGCTCGACACGACGATCGTGTACGTGGCAACGCCGAGCATCCTGACCAGCCTTCAGACCTCGCTCGACTCGGTCCTGTGGGTGTTCAACGGATACCTCCTCGCGTATGCCGTTCTCCTCATCACCGCGGGCCGCCTCGGTGACCTCTTCGGCCCGCGCAACCTGTTCGCCGCCGGCCTTGTGATCTTCACCGCGGCGTCGGTGCTCTGCGGTCTTTCGCAGGATGCCGGTCAGCTCATCGCCGCTCGCGTCGTGCAGGGTGTCGGGGGTGCCCTTCTCGCGCCGCAGTCGCTCGCGATCCTCACTTCGATCTTTCCACGCGAACGCATGGGGGCCGCGCTCGGTTTCTGGGGCGCGGTCATCGGAGTCTCTACGCTCGCCGGTCCAACGCTCGGCGGCTTCATCGTCACGAACTTCGACTGGCGCTGGATCTTCTTCGTGAACGTTCCGATCGGCATCGTCGCCCTCGTTGGCGCATTTCTCGTCGTCCCGGACGTCCGTCCCGGCCGGCTGCACCGCTTCGATCTCGTTGGTGTCGCGCTCTCGGGAGTCGCGCTCCTCGCGATCGTCTACGCCCTCATCGAAGGCCAGCGCTACGACTGGGGGACCATCAGCGGCATCATCTCCATCCCGCTGATCCTTGCGGTCGGCGTCGTGCTCTTCGTCGCGTTCCTGGCCTGGGAGCGCTCGCAGGCCGAGCCGCTCGTGCCGCTGCGCCTCTTCAACCATCGCAACTACACACTCATGAACGGGACGTCGCTCGCAGTTGCGTTCGCGATGCAGGGCATCTTCCTGCCATTCACGATCTACCTGCAGTCGGTTCGAGGGATGTCCGCGCTCGACGCGGGTCTCGCCGTCGCGCCGCTGTCGCTCGTCTCGATGTTCGTCGCGCCCTTTTCCGGACGGTTGGCGGACCGTTTCGGCGGCAAGTACTTCCTCATGGCCGGACTCGTTCTCTTCGCCACCGGCACCGGACTGCTCTTCGTGCTCGCGTCTCTTGACTCGACCTGGCAGACGTTCGTCGCGCCGCTGATGGTGGCCGGATTGGGCATGGGCTGCGTCTTCGCGCCCATGACCGCGGTAGCGATGAAAGACGTCGCGATGCGCGACACGGGCGCCGCGTCGGGAGTCTTCAACACGATGCGCCAGCTCGGCGCCGTCGTCGGCAGTGCGGTCATCGGGGCGGTGCTTCAGGCGCAGCTCGCGATCGACCTTCCGGCGCAGGCCGCCGCGAAGTCAGGGCAGCTGCCGCCGCAGTTCCGCGACCAATTCGTGAACGGCTTCGCCCAGGCCTCGCGTTCGGGCTTCCAGGTCGGGGTCGGTCAGAGCGGAGGAGCGCACCTGCCAGCGAATGTTCCGGCGCAGGCAGTGGCGCAGATCCAGCAGATCGCGCGCGATGTGTTCGAGAACGCCTTCATCCTGGCGATGCACCCCACCGCGGTCGTCGCGATCGTCGTGCTCCTGCTCGCCGCCGCGGGCTGCGTCTTCATCGCGGCGGGACGCCGCACCGCCGACCTGCCTGAGCGAATGGTGGCGGCGGCGGCCGACTAGGTCGAGGCGCGAGCCTCCTCACGGATTCGCGGGAGGTAGGCGGATGCCTGCAGCGTGAACAGTTCGGCGTACAGGCCACCGAGCCGCATGAGCTCGTCGTGCGTTCCGTGTTCGACGACCCGGCCTTCATGGAGCACGTAGATCCGGTCCGCCGAACGGACGCTCGAGAAGCGGTGCGAGATGAGCAGCACCGACCGCGCGCTGAACAGGTCGCGCATCCGCGTGAAGAGGTCGTGCTCGGCGCGCGCGTCGAGCGCCGCCGTCGGCTCATCGAGGATCACGAGCGGCGCATCGCGAAAGAATGCACGCGCGAGCGCGATCCGCTGCCACTGGCCGATGGACACATCCTTCCCGCCCATGAAATACGGGCCGAGAACGGTGTCGTACCTGTCCGGCCACGCGTGCACGAAGCCGTCCGCGCCGGCGCGCTCGGCCGCGCGGACGATTTGCTGAAAGTCATCGATGCGCTCGACGCGGCCGAGCCCGATGTTCTCCCGCGCCGTCAGCATGAAGCGCGCGAAGTCCTGAAAGAGCACGGCGACGCGCTCGAAGATCCAGCTCGGGTCGCGCGTCGACACGTCGACGCCGTCCCAACGCACGCGACCGGAGTCGGGGCGGTACAGGCCGGAGAGGACCTTTGCCAGGGTCGTCTTGCCCGAGCCGTTCTCGCCTACGAGGGCGATGACCTCACCTGCGCGGATTTCGAGCGACACGTCGTCGAGCGCGAGACGCGATGGCTGCGGGGGCGTGCCGTCGCTCGACGCGGACGCGGGATAGCGGAACGAGACGTGATCGAGCTCGATGCGCTCAAATGGCGTGGCCGGCCCCTGGAGCGGCTGCGGCCGGGTCGGCGTCAGCGCGCTGAACTCCTCCCAGTCCTCGAGGAAGAGGCTCGCCTCGTACAGCTGCGCCATGTTGTTCACCAGGCTCGAGAGCTGCCCTGACAGCTGCTGGCTCGCGGCGACCGCGGCGCCGGCCTCCGCGACCCCGATGCGGCGCTCGATGACGAGATAGGCGAGCGCGCCATAGGTGAGCGCGGTCACGACCGACGAGGCGCCGGTGCTGAGGATCGAGTAGCGGGCCCGCTTGCGGAGATTCGCCGCGAGCTCCTTGAGCCGCTCGTTCGAGAGCCTTTCGTAGAGCGCGCGCATATAGGGTGCAAGCGCGAACGCGCGGAGCTCTTTCGCGTATTCGCGGCTCGTGAACAGCCCGAAGATGTACGAGCGCTTCCGTTCGTTGGGCGTCATCGACTTCCAGAACTGATAGGTCTGCCGGCTGGTGGCCGCGCTCGCGAGCCACATCGGCACGAAACCGACGATCGCGAGCGCCAGGAGGATCGGCTGCAGGACGTAGAGGGCCGCTGCGACGCCCGCGATGAGGAACAGGCTGCGCGCCATCCCGATCGCTGAGCCGGTGACGCCCATCATCCGGCCCATCGCGTTCATCGCGCGGCGGAGCAGATCCTGGAACTCCGGTGTCTCGAACCGCTTGAGGTCGATCGCGATGATGCGGTCCAACAGCACGGAGTTCGTATGCCGTTCGACGATCGCGCCGAGCATTGACTGCTGCTGGCTCTGCACGAGATTCGCCGCGCTCGAGATGATGCTGAGCCCGATCATCCCTCCGAGGAGATAGCCGACCCGGCTGAGATCGCCGCCGCTGCCCGTCGCCAGCACCGCGGCGATGAGGTCGCGCGTGATGATGAGCTGTAGGCCGGTGACCACGGCGCTCACCGCTTGCGGCGCGAGCGACGTCACGAAGCGGCCGGGCGCGGCTTCCCAGACCAGCTTGAACGACGAGGCGAGCACGCGCGGGATCCGCTTGAGCTGCCGCCGCTCGGGCGGAGCTTCCACGCGACCCGGTCCGCGCCCCCAGAAGATCAGGGATTCAGGTTATCGCGGCGGTTCTGTGGCTAGGTCCCTGTTGGAGGTTGCGGTATGCGTTTGCCCTGCACGTCCACGAGGGTGCGCTTTGGCGTATGGACGATGCGGATGATGACCGTCGCGCAGGCGGTGCAACGCAAGACGATGCCCGGGGCGTGAACGAACGCGACCAATCCTCCGATCGGGTCCACCTGCCCGCAGCTGCCGCACTCGGCGAGGACGGTCGTCATGTCGTCGCCGTAGATCTCGGAGAGTGCTCCGGCCGCCGCGTTGCCGTCGAGCACGAGCTCGTCGTCCATCGGCTCGCTCATGTTCCGCTCGGCCCGAAGCGCTCGGTACGGATCCGATCCGCCGGGAGTCCGACACGCTCGAGGCCGTCCGCGGCGACCTCGACGAGCGCCGTCGGTCCGCAAACGTACGCGAGGACGTCCCGTCCAAGCGGCGCGCTCACCTCTTTCAGCATCGCGTCATCGATGCGCCTCCCATAGCCCTTCCATCCCGGCGGCTGCTGTCTCGTGAGCGTGTACGAGACCTTGAGCCCATCGAGACCCGCGAGCATGTCGAGCTCCGGTCCGTAGATGATCTGCTCGTACGTCCGCGCGCTGTAGAGGAGCCGAGCCGGTGCGCTCACCTGCGCGGCCGCGCGATGCCGCAGCATCGCCATGAGCGGCACGACGCCGGACCCGCCCGCAACGAGGAGCAGCGGACCTCCGACCGATCCATCCCAGACGAAGTACCCGCCGATCGGCCCCCGGACCTCGAAGCGATCGCCGACGACCACCGTGTCGAGGAGGAATGGCGATACCTCGCCGTCGGGGATGCGCTCGACGGTGATGTCGACCTCTCCGATGCGCTCCGGCTCGGACGCTACCGAGTAGCTCCGCTGCGCCGCGTAGCCATCCTCCGCCGTCAGGCGAATGTCGTAGTGCTGTCCGGGCCGGTGCGCGGTCCAGTCCGGGAGCCGGAGCGTGAGCGTCTTGACCTCCGCGGTCTCCGGCTTGATCGCGGTCACCGTGGCGATCTGCCATTCGAGGGTGCGTTTCATCAGTCGCCGGTGTACCGCTCCTCCTTCCAGGGATCGCCGTGGTTGTTGTAGCCGAGCGACTCCCAGAAGCCGGGCACGTCCTTGTCCATCACGCGAAGTCCGCGGATCCACTTCGCGCTCTTCCAGAAATAGAGGTGGGGGACCACGAGCCGCGCGGGCCCACCGTGCTCAGGCGCGAGAGGCTTGCCCTCGTACTCGTACGCGACGAACGCCTGGCCGTCGATCAGGTCGGGCAGGGGAACGTTCGTGGTGTAGCCGCCATCGGAGAAGGCGGTTACGAACGCGGCCCGCCGATCGAGCTCGACATGCTCCAGCAGGATGTCCACCGAGACGCCGCGCCAGTGCGTATCGAGCTTGGTCCATTTGGTTACGCACGAGATGTCCTTTACGAACTCCTGCGCCGGGAGCTTCTGGAACTCGCCCCACGTCCATTGCGCGGGCTCCTTCACGAGGCCTTCGATGCGGAAGGTCCACTTCGCGAGATCGGTCCGCGGAGTCGGGCCTGCCGACAGAACGGGGAAGTCCTTCACCAGATGCTGACCGGGCGGGATGCGGTTCGCCTGCGTTCCCGCGCTCTCACGGCGTCCGACGAATCCACGAGTCACGAACTTCTCGGGCACGCCGGAAGCCTAGTCGAGGCTCCGCACGGTGGCATGCAAGACTGGCCGCGATGGGGACCGACGCGGGATGAGCGAGGTCCGGATCGCCACAACGACCGGTACGCTCGTCGGCGCTCGAGAAGGCTCGGGTCCACCAGCGCTCGTACTCCACGGTGGCCCTGGTCTCAGCGATTACACGGAAGGTCTTGCTGCAGAGCTCGCTCCGATCTTCGACACGATCCGTTACCAGCAGCGCGGCCTCGCTCCATCGACCATCGAAGGGTCAATCACCGTGGACGCACATGTCGCCGATGGTCTGGCCGTCGTCGACGGGCTCGGAATCTCGCGATATTTGGGTCGTGGGGCATTCATGGGGTGGTTACCTCGCGATGCACATCGCCGTGGCGCGGCCCGCTGCCGTCCTCGGCCTCGTGATCATCGATACCCTCGGCGCGCTTGGCGACGGTGGTCTTGCCGCGCTCCGTGAAACGCTCAACGAGCGGTTTGCCGCATGTCACGGACGGCCGCCTCCGGATGACACTCCCCTCGCCGACATCTGGCCGTTCTATTTCTCGCTGTCGGCCAGTGCCCCTCCGATGCCACCGATCGCGATGCGCGAGAGCAACGCCGAGACCTGAGCATCGGTGCGAGAGCACGCGGCAAAGGGGACGCTCGAGCTGGGACTTCCGAAAGTCGACGCACCCGCGATCTTTGTCCACGGCGCCAACGATCCGATCCCCGCGCACGTCAGCGTCGAGTCCGCAGCCCTCATGCGGCGGGCCGAGGTCGATCTCATCCAGGAGTGCGGACATTTCCCCTGGATCGAGCATCCTGGTCGCGTCCGTGCGGCGGCGTCGCGCGTGGCCGAATTCGGCGTGCGTTAGGTCGCTTCGGGGTGCGTCGCATCGGACACCGCGGCGCGATGGGCCACGCGCCGGAAAACACGATCGCCGCATTCCAGAAGGCGATCGACCTCGGCTGCGATGCGATCGAGACGGACGTGTGGCTCATCGAGGCCGGCCGGCTTGTCGTCTCCCACGATCCACCAGGGCGCGACACGGCACTCACTCTCGAAGAGGTCCTCGATTTCTGCCATGGAAAGCTGGAGGTGAACGTCGAGCTCAAGTGCGTGGCGAGCGAGCACCGGGCGGACGAGACGGGCCTTCGCGCCGCCGAGATCATCGCAGTCCGTGGAGATCCACACGTGTTCGTATCCAGCTTCTGGTGGAGCGCACTCGAAGGTTCGCGACGAGCCGGACTGGCAGTCCGTCGAGCGTTCCTGTTCTCGGACTCGCCCGATCGGCGCGCGCTCCTCGCAAGCGCGCGCGCCGCCGGCCTGTGGGCGTTGCACCCGAACCGCGCGTACGTCACGCCGGAGCTCGTCCGTGACGCGCACGCGGCGGGGCTTGTCGTGAACGCATGGACCGTGAACGAGCCGCGCGAGATCGCTCAGTTCCGGGAGTGGGGCGTCGACGGGATCATGTCCGACTACCCCGAGCGCGTCCCAAAGGACTGAGGAGGGCTGGATGCCCACCCCCGCGCGCGTTCCACCGCGCGCAGCCAGCCCGCGTAGTTGGCCTCGCGCTGGTCCGCAGACATCGAGGGCTCGTAGCGCGCGGCGGCCGCGCGACGCTTCCGCAGCTCGTCGGCGGACTTCCAGAAGCCGACGCCGAGCCCCGCGAGGAACGCGGCGCCCAATGCGGTCGTCTCGCGGATCGCCGCGACCTCCACGGGGATGCCGAGCACGTCGGCCTGAAACTGCATGAGGAAGCGATTGATCGTGCCGCCGCCGTCGACCCTCAGCACCTCGATCGGTTGACCTGCCGCGCGCATCGCCTCGACCAGATCGCGGGTCTGATACGCGATGCTTTCGAGCGTCGCGCGCGCGAGGTGTGCCCGCGACGTCCCGCGTTCGATCCCGATGAGCAGGCCCCGCGCGTACGGATCCCAGTGCGGCGCTCCCAGCCCGGTGAACGCCGGCACCAGGTAGACGCCCGCGTTATCGGCGAGGCTCGTCGCGAGCGCCTCGGTCTCGGAGGCGGACGCGATGATCCCCAGCCCGTCACGGAGCCACTGGACGGCGGCCCCGGTGATGAAGGCGCTTCCTTCGAGGGCGTACCGCGGACCGTCGCCGATGTCCCAGGCGAGCGTGGTCAGCAGACCGCCACTCGCGGGCGCCGCGCGCGATCCAGTGTTGACGAGAAGAAAGCACCCGGTGCCATACGTGTTCTTCGCCTCACCCGGCGCGAAGCATCCCTGTCCGAAGAGCGCGGCCTGCTGGTCGCCCGCGACTCCGGCTACCGCTATCGGGGCGCCGAAGTGCGGCGCGTCGGTCTCAGCGATGACGCCGCTCGACCGCGTCGGCGAGGGCAGCATCGCCCGCGGGATCCCGAGGGGCGCGAGCAGCTCATCGTCCCAGACGCGGCGGTGGATGTCGAAGACAAGTGTTCGCGAGGCGTTCGAGACGTCGGTGGCGTGAACGCGGCCACCGGTCAGCTTCCACACGAGCCACGTGTCGATCGTCCCGCAGAGCAGCTCGCCCGCCTCCGCACGCTGCTGCGAGTCCGGGACTTGATCGAGGATCCAGCGGATCTTGGTGCCAGAGAAGTACGGGTCGATCACGAGACCGGTGCGCTCGCGGAAGAGCCGCTCGAGGCCCTGCGCGCGAAGGCGATCGCAGATGGCCGCGCTCGCGCGGCTCTGCCAGACGACCGCTGGATGGATTGGACGGCCAGTACCACGCTCCCAGACGACCGTCGTCTCGCGCTGGTTGGTGATGCCGATGGCCGCGATCTCGCTGGCGCTCAGGTTGGCGGCCCGGAGCGCCTCGCGCCCGACGGCCACGGTGGTCGCGAAGATCTCGTCCGGGTCATGTTCGACGTGGCCCGACGCCGGATAGAACTGGCGGATCTCGCGGTCGGCGCTTCCGCGGACGGATCCCTCGGCCTCGAACGCGATCGCGCTCGATCCGGTCGTGCCTTGATCGAGCGCGAGGACCGCTTTCACTCGGTGCTGAAGCGGCGCATGGGCTCGATCTCGCGACGGTAGGCCTCGACAGCATCTCGACGCCGCGCGTCGTCCCAGCCCAGCAGCGGCGCCATCTGGTCGGCGACGCGGTCGACGCAGTCAAGGCCCTGGCACGCGGAGAGTCCAAGCGCGTTGCGCCGAAGGAGCACGTCCCCGAGGCTCATGGCCCATTCGGCGCGCACCGCGTGAACGACCTCCGCGGCGATCCCGTGATGGTGAGGACAGAGCGGCTTCGCGAGTGCCCGGTCCGCGGCGGCGAGATCCAGAAGCTCGCTCGCGCGTCCGCCGTAGACGCGCGTGAGGTGCGCGAGCGTGGCCGGCTCGAGCTGCCGTGCGCGGGCGCCCAGATCGACGACGCGCGCGCCGGGCAGCGGTTCATCGGACGTGCGCGATCGGACGCGCCGGTCGAGCTTTCCCGCGACCGCGTCGACCACTTCTTCGGCGATGGCCCGATACGCCGTGATCTTGCCGCCCACGACGGAGAGGACGCCCGCGATGCCCTCGCGCTTTTCGTGGTCGAACAGCGCGTGCTTTCGTGAGACCTCGCCCTCGGCCACGCCTTCCTCACGCACGAGCGCGCGCACGCCGGCCCACGTGAAGTAGATCTCGTCGAACGGTGCCGCCGGGAAGGCATGACGCGCCTCGGCTTGCAAGTAGCGAACGTCCTCTTCGGTCGCCGTCGCATCGGCCGGGTCACCGGCGTAGTCGGTATCTGTCGTCCCGACGATCGTGGCGTCAAGCCAGGGGAGCACGAAGAAGAGTCGCCCGTCGCTCCGCGCGAACAGCACGTGGGCGTGCTCCGTCGCGCGCCGCGTGACCAGGTGGATCCCTTTCGTGAGGCGGAGCAAAGGTCGCTTCACGCGGCGGAGCGGCGCGATCGTCTCGTCGAGCCATGGACCTGTCGCGTTCACGGTGAAGCGCGCGCGGATCTCGAGATCTCGTCCGCTGATCCTGTCATGGACGCGCGCGCCGGTCATGCGATCCGCATCACGCGTGAACTGCGTCGCGCGGGCGTGATTGAGAATGAGCGCTCCGTTGCTCGCGGCGTCGACGACGTTCTCGACCACGAGACGCTCGACGAGCGGGACCTGCGCGTCGTAGAAGCGCCAGGCACCGGCGAGGCTGTGAGGCTGCAAGCTCGGCTCGGCGGCAAGCGTCGCCGCACGGTCAAGGTGCTGTCGCCTGGGGAGGCTCTTGTCGAGCGAGAGCGCGTCGTAAAGCTGCATTCCGAGGCGGAGCTTGAGTTGATAGAAGAAGCTCGGGCGATAGAGGGGTAGGAGGAAGGGAAGGGGAAAGACCAGGTGCGGTGCGATCTGAAGCAGGGTCTCGCGCTCGCGCATGTCGCTACGTACCAGACCGAAGTCGAACTGCTCGAGGTAGCGCAGGCCGCCATGGATCAGCCGTGTGGGGCGAGAGCTCGTACCTGAACCGAGGTCGTCCTGCTCGACGAGCGCGACCGACATGCCCCGCAGAGCGGCGTCACGCGCGATTCCAGCGCCGATGATCCCGCCGCCGATGACGAGGAGGTCGACGGTGCGATCGCCGAGCGACCGCACCGTCTCAGCGCGTGTTACTTGTTCGCCTTCTTGTACTTCGTCACGTCGCCGCATCGTACAGAGCGGAGGCGCGGCGCGGAGGCGGCATCATCTGGCGGTGCCAGTCGAGCGCTCGTCGAAACATCCGCCGGCGTCCCGGCTCGCCGCGATAGCGCGCCGCTTGCTCGATGCATCGACCCTCTGCGCGATCGCGACCGTGTCGCCCGGTGGCCGCGCGCACGTGAATACCGCGTACTTCGCGTGGGCGTCGGACTTCGCGGTCGTGTGGCTCTCCGCTCCTGAGGCGCGGCATTCGCGGAACATCCGCGCGAACCTGTCCGTCGCGGTCGCTGTATTCCGCTCGACGCAGCGTTGGGGCGGGAGCGATTGCGGTATCCAGCTCTTCGGCAAGGCGCGCGAGCTGCACGGCCGAAGCGCGCGCGATGCGGAGCGGCTCTACGCGAAACGGTTCAAGGCGTACGCGGGCGATCTCTCGGCGTATCGGTTCTATCGATTACGCACGTCGCGGATGAAGCTCTTCGACGAGCGCGTGCTCGGCGGCGGGACGTTCGTGACGGTGAGGGTCGACGCCGGTGGACGATTGAGGTGGGAGAAGACCGAGAGCTACGTCACCGAGGATTAAGCGCTCGAAGCGGGTGGCGGGAATCGAACCCGCACTCAAACCTTGGAGGGGTCTTTTGCAACCATTACAACACACCCGCGGGCTGCCAGTCGGCGTTCGTAGGTTCGTTTCCGGTGGCAGTTAGCACAAACGATATCGCACTTGTCCGCCTCCAAAAGAAGTTCTGCCGTAGTGAGACGACCTAGCATCCGCGTCACCTCAAATGACTTCGCGGTCGGATCGCGATGGTCGAACTCCATGGCAAAGAAGGGAAAGCGCTGCAGGCAATCGGTACACGGGACATCGCGCAACTCCTGTAGCAACGCTGTTTGCTCCCTGCGGAGGCGACTTTCCGTTTTCGGGTGTCCGCCTCGTGCAAACAACGTCGCACTTCGCAATCTCCCTCATCAGCCGTTCGCGCGAAACCGCGCGGCACGCTGAAGAATCCAGAAGTCCTTGGGAGCATCACCTTTGTGGTCGAAATCCATCACGTACGGAGGGAACTCGCCGCCGCAGTCCGCGCATGGCGCGCACCGCAGGCCGCGGAGGAACTCGACCGCTTCGCGTTGGCGCGAGCGGACGCGCTCGGCTCCTGTTGGCGGTGGGCCGCGCAGTAGGCGACGTTGTACGGGCGCTGGTCACGTTTCTGCATCGCTCGCTCAGTTAGAACACTTGTTCACCTTGTGTCAATGGGACCTCTCGATTTCTAGGCGTGCGCCCATCGCGCGGGCGGTCCTTCGATCTCGCGCACCTTTCCACGCCGCTCGAGATACCGCAGATGCGCGAGCGTCTCGGCGAGCGCGAACCGTTCCTCGTGCGCTGATCGCAGCACCGGGAAGAGCGTGCGGCACACGGCGTACGCGTCGCGCTCGACATCCCCGAGCGCGTCGAGCGTCGCGCGAAGGCGGTCATCGTGGTGAGCGAGGATCTGATCCACTCGGCCAGGAAGGTCGTCAAATGGATCGCCGTGCGCCGGCAGCACGCGCGTCACCGGAAGCGACCGTACTCCACGCAGTGCACCGAGAAAGTCGCCGAGCGGATCGTCCCGCGAGTAGGGATAGAGCCCGACATTCGAAGTGATACGCGGCAGCACGTGATCGCCCGAGAAGAGGATGCGCTCGGCTTCGTCTACCAGCACGGCGTGGTAGTCGGTGTGTCCGGGTGTCCACGCGACGCGCTCGCGCCTCCCGCCCAGGTCCAGAGTCTCTCGGTCCCTGGCCTCCGCGATCTTGCTGATCTCGTCGACGCGCTGACCCATCGCGAGCCACGCCTCGCGCATCCCTTGGTCGACGTCCTCCGGCATGCCGTGACGCTCGAACCACGTGTAAGTCTCGTCGACCATCGATTGGTCGCGCGACCACATGCGCCGAGCGTTCGCGATCTCGGGCGCGTGCATCACGACCTCGGCGCCAGTGCGCTCCAATGTTCCCGCCATGCCGATGTGATCGGGGTGCAGATGCGTGACGAAGACCCGGTGCACGTCCTCCATGGCGATACCGGCTTCGGCGAGCGCCGCACGAAGAACGGACTCCGCATCGGCGGTGTGCAGGCCCGCGTCGACGAGCGCATATCCCGACGAGCCTTCGATGAGATAGGCGTTCACGCTGCGGAGGGCGAGGGGGAGAGGTAGTTCGATGCGCCGGACGCCCGGCGCGACGATCGGCGCCTTCAGCGCGAGGGATCGTTCGTGTCGGTCATCACCGGTACAATGGTGTTCTCCCGGCCCGTTCGTCTAGTGGCCTAGGATGCAGCCCTCTCAAGGCTGAGATCAGCGGTTCGAATCCGCTACGGGCTACACGATCTCCGCCGCCGCCGTGCTCGACTTGAGCAGAACGACGCTCGTCGCCAGCACCCACATGAGGAAGAGGACAAGCCCGAGCAGAATGACCAGCGCACCGGAGATGTAGGTCACCGCGGCGCTTGCGATGAGCAGTATCGCCAGTCCGGCGGAGGACCAACTGAGCCAGCGCGGGAAGGCGTTCCCTCGCGCGCCTACGAGCGCCGTTGCCCACACGAGGACCGAGCATGGGAAGGCCCAGCCAGGGCTGAAGAATGAGAGATCCGCCCCGAGCGCGAGCGAAACTGCGACTGCCGGTGCGTACTTGTCGATCGTCGCGCTGATCACGGCGAACTCGACGAAGAAGCTACTGAGGAGCAGGAACGTCGAGTAGATCGCTCCACCAATGAACGCAAGCATGGAAAGTCGTTCAGGCTGGCCCTCGTCCCGCGACAAGACGACGCGGAGAGTTCCGACGAACCAGAGCATCGAAATGCCGGCGAGGCCGAGGAGCAACGCGCCCGTCCCAGTCCTCGACGCGTTGTCGCTGACCCATGCGAGCTTCTGGGAATCCTCGCTGCCGACCTTTCCCGATGTGAACAACACCGCGATGAAGCCGAGCATGAACACAACGTAGAGCAGCCCCGCCGTGGCCGAGAGACGCCCTCCCCTGACCATCGCGCGGCAGCATAGTTCCAGTGCTTCTTGAAGCGGTAGGAGTCCGTACGCGGAACCGCCTCGATTGGTTGCGTACTCACGCCTGAGGACAGCCGTGCTTCCCTGTTGACTTCGCTTCCCGCTCTCGCCATCAATAGAGGTATCTGTCTCGCTTAGGAGCGCGGCAAGGTCCACCAGCTCCTTCTCGCAGCGGATTAGGAGATCAAGCAGTGAAAGCCCTTTTCCTGGGAGATGAGCGGTTCGAATAGTGTCCGGTCCGGTCTACACGCGCTGTCGGGCGACTCCGCGTTCCTCAGGTGCTGATGACGTCGGACCGCTAGACGTTCGGACAACGCTGTAGGTCAGGTAGGCGATACCGTCGCCGAGAGTCCGACCGTCGACGAGGCGCATCGGCTTCTTATCGCTCGTCTCGCCGAATAGACGCTTGCCGGCGCCGAGTACCACTGGGAAGACCTTCAATCGCATCTCGTCGACGAGGTCGTGCTCCAGAAGCATGCGTAGCAATTGAAAGCTAGCCGCGACGACGATCTCACCGTTCAGCCGCTGCTTCAGCTTCGAGACCTCCTCCACCGGGTCCCCCGCCAGTACGGTCGAGTTGTTCCATGCGGGATCCTTGAGCGTGGAGGACACGACGTACTTGGGAAGGCTGTTCAGCCGGTCCGCCAACGCGCCACTGCGTGTTGGCCACCGCGCGGCTAGCCACTCGTAGCTCCGCCGGCCAAGCAGAAATGCTTCGGCGCCGAGCGCCTCATCGAGTGCGACCTTGGCTACGTCCTCGCGGGCCGCGATCGGTCCGACCCATCCTCCGCGGCTAAAGCCCTCATCCCCCGCTGGATCCTCGACCACTCCGTCGAGCGATACATTCTCGCTGATCACGATCGTTCCCACTTCGGATTCTCCTATCTCGGCCGGAGCTCGAAGAGCGGACGGCGTCGAACCTCTGCGAACGGGTCGAGGAATCCCCAGCACTATTTCGGCCACTTCGGGTGTCGATCACGGCTGAGCGAAGCAACTTGTCCAGCGCCCCGTAGTGCTCGATCAGGAGGTCGACCAACCTCTTCTTTGGCGCTTCTCGGCTCGTGGTTGGTTCGAAAACTGTCCGGTACGGGCTACACGGCGCGGGACCACGCGGTATGCGTAAAGAGATCAGGCGCGAACCCGTGTGCATCCACACCTCCCCAGGTGATCCCTCTCACGAGAGGGACGGAAGCGTTGCCCGGAGCGCCGAGCCGGTGCAACCACAGCTCGAACGCAGCGACGCGCGCGCCGGGCCGCCTGCAGATAAGGAGAAGCGCGGTCCCGTCGCGCGACCAACGCACGCCCTCGGCGACGCTCTCACCGCAGCGGATCTCGAGCGGGTCGGAGGTCAGGTCGCTCACCAACACCCGGCGATCTCCGACGCCCCTTCCATCGAGGTAGTTCTGGGCTGCGCCAGCCGCACCGGCGACGCCCGCGGGCGAGGCGATCCACGCGACGCGCCGCCCTGTTGGATCCCACGCGGGCGCGAGGCCGATGGCCCAGGCGCTCTGCGAGAAGCGGACATCGCGCGTTGACCCGTCCGCCGTGACGACGACGACGGTCTTGTCGATCCACGACTCTTCCCCCGCGCCACGTACGAACGCGAGGCCGCCGCTCGCCGACCATCGCGGCGAGCCTGTCCGCCGATCAGGCCCGAGGGAAATGGTCCGGCCGGTAAGGAGATCGACGAGGACGAGGCCGCCGATGTGCCATCCGACCGCCGACCTGCCGTCGGGCGAGAGCTCCTGAGGAGCGAACTCCGGCAGGCCCGGCGAGAGCTGCAGCCGCCGCGGCGGACCATCGACCGGCATGATCCAGAGGCGCTGCTCGTAGCACGTGGTCTCGTCGAACGTGACATACCCCGGCTGGCAGCGGCCTCCGACGAGAGCCCCAGGTGACGCCTGTCGCGCGACGTCGCTGATCAGGATCTGCTTCCCGTCCGCGCTCACCCGCGCCACTTGGACGCAGAGCTCGGCCGGGAAGCCCGTGCTCCGCGCCGTGCCCGGCAGTCGAATGAACGCCGGCGGACACCACGGCCCAGTGAACGGGCCGGGCCCTGGCCCCGTGTGCGAGCCGTACCCCACGCCGACTCCGGTGGCGCTCACCGAGCACCAGGACGCGAAGTGGCCGGGCTCCTGCTGACACGCGGTGAACTCCTGGTCGCTGGCACGGCCTCCGTCCCAGCGCATGAAATCCATTCGTCCGTTCGGACCCTGCACGTAGATGCCGCCGGCGGTCTCATGAGCCACGCTCCAGGAGAACCACCCGTCGATCTTCGAAAGCACGCCCGCGGCGCCGTCGTATCGATACACCGCCGGCATGACGGTCTGGCCCAGGTCAGGAGGCCCGCCGTAGTCGAAGAAGAACAAAAGCCCGGCGTCGGGCACGGCGCCCGCGCTGACCGGGCTCGACGGAGGCGCGGTCGTGATGGGTCTAGGGGTCGCGGTGACGGGCGCCGGCGTCGCAGACGGTTCGGCCGCCACTGGCGTCGAGTTCGGCGGCGGAGCCGAGCAGGCGACGATCAGCACGGTCGCGATCGCGATGTGGCCACGCACCGCTCGATCCTAGGGTTCCTGAGGACCGTTTGACCTCAATTGACGGTGGTCGCCATCAAGATCCAGCAAGCCGGTCCGCCTCTCCGCTGATCCCTCAGGGCCCGTCACCCCTCTTCACAGCGCTGGGCGACGCCGGATGCGCATCGAGAACGAAATGTGACCTCAGCTCACGGCGTATGTCATAGAGGCATTGACGAGGTATCGGCCCCTAAGCCAGGTCCCCAGAACCATTCGCTACGTGGGAAACGGTCACGCTCGGGCCAGAGTCGTTATAACGGTGAGCTGAGTTGCGAGACACGGTTAGGGCATAGAGCAGGATCACGTGGAGAACGAACGTCAGCCAACAAGGAGACCTACAGCACGGTACATCGGAGTGCTGTATCTGCTGAGTGCGGTACCAGCGGCCTTCAGCATCGTCTATGTTCCGGCCGCCTTCGTTGTCGCCGGGGACGCAGCCGCTACGGCCCGCAGGATCACGGATGGCGAGCTCCTCTATCGCATCGGGATCCTGAGCGGTGTTGTCTCGCAGATCTTCTGGATCCTCCTGATCGTGAGCCTTTACAGCTTGCTCAAGGACGTCAACAGGAACCGCGCCATGCTCATGCTGGTATCGGCTTCGGTCATCGTCCCTCTCGGATTCGTCGACCTGATCGTTCTGGTCGCACCCCTGATCGTCTTGAGCGGCGCCGACTTCTTGTCAGCGTTCACCAGGCCTCAGTTGGACGCCCTGGCGTTCAGCCTTATCACGTTGCGCGCCAACGGCCTTGTCGTTGCGTCGGCGTTTTGGGGTCTCTGGCTCTTTCCGTTCGGCATGCTCGTGATCAGATCTGGATTCTTTCCCAAGATCCTGGGGATCCTCCTGATCGTTGCGGGCGCGGCTTATGTCACCGCTAGCTTCACGTCGATCGTCCTGCCGGCTCAGAGGCAGGTCGTTTCTCTGGTCGCCCTGCCGTTCTATGCCCTCGGCGAGTTGTCGATGATCTTTTGGCTTCTCGTAAAGGGAGCACAGGTCCAGCTGCCAGAGGCGCGGCCTTCATTCGAGCCACGCGGCCACGTCCATGCTGATGCCTAACCTGCCGTGAGAGCCCACTTCGAACCGGATCCGACGGCGTCCCCGCTCCACACGTTCGGGCTGCTCATCGCGCGCACCGCCGACGACCTCGCCTCGCTCTCGTTCGTTGCCGAATGGGTGGGGCCCGGCGAGCGCGTGCCCGTGTTCGACACCGCCTCACTCCGTGACTTCGCGGACGACGTGGACCGGCGCATATTCCTCGCGGAGCTGCTCGCGTCGTATACGCATGTCGCGAGCGGCCGGGTCTGGTCACGTACCGCCCGCGGCTGGCGAAGGCGCCGGTACAGCGAGCTCGACCCGCTGTGGCTCGGCGAGCTCATCGCAGCGCTGCCCGAGGCCAAGCGCGGCGCCGCACTGCGCCGGCTAGGCGACCTCGCGCTCTTCCTCGCCGGCGTTTTCCCGGATCACTCCGGCCGTCATCCGATCGAGCCGCGTCATCTCGCGCGGATCACACGCGCGATCGAGGCGAGCGTGGGACCCATAGGCCCACCCCCGATCGCGGCGGGCGCGTTTCGCGAGGGTGGCATCACGGTGCTCGAGTGGCTTGGTCGCGTCTGCTACCGCCTCGCGGAACAGCGCTCCGCGGGCACCCCCGATGTGCTCCCCGATGTCGCCGCGCGCTTCGTCGAGGCGCGCCGCTTCCTCAACGTGCTCACGGACCGGTACCTATTCCCGTTCCGCGAACGCTGGTTCCCGGTCGCCTAACTAGCTCGAACGATCCGCCGACGCCGCCGGTCTTCTAGAGGGACCGCGGAGCGACGCCGCTGAGCGCTTCCGACTGCTTCGCCGCTAGACCGGTCTCACACGTGGGACAGCGACCTTCACGTTCGGTCCTGTCCTCGTCGGGCGCGACCTCGACGGCGCTCGGGAGTCTCTCGCCACACAGCGCGTTCGCGACCGCGAATTCGTTGTCGATGGCGAGGACGTGCCACTGGCTCGAGGCTCCGGCCGGTCGGGTAAGCAGACGGACCCACTTGGCCATGGATCGCGATCCTACACCGAGGTTCGGAACGGCGTGCCATGGCGCGACTCAGGCCGGATGAGATCCAGGCCGCCTCTTCACTCGTTGAAGCTCGGCCGCGGCACGGGGCGCGGGCCACGGACCGCTCGGAAGCTTCGACGTGGCTTTGCGAAGTGCCATGAGGTCCGCGGCATCGAGCCGGAGGAGCTCGGGCGGAGGCTTGTAGAGGGCGGACTGCAGTCGGCGCTTGGTCGTTGACCCGAGCGGCGTGAGCCTCACGAACGTCACGCGCCGGTCGGTCTTCGAGGACTCGCGCTTGGCGAAACCCCTCTTCTCCAGACGATCGACCAACCACGTTGCCGTGGACGCGTCGCATCGCCATTCCTTCGCCAGCGACCACATCGTCTTACCCTCGCTCGCTCCGAGGGTGCTCAGAGCTCGTACGTCACCGGGAGTGAGGTCCAGGCGCTCGAGTATGCGATCGCGCTGATCGGCAGTACTCGCGATGAAGTCGAAGATGCTGCGCCAGGAATCGGCGGCTAGAGACATTTGGCGTGGACGCGGGCGACTCGGCATGAGGGCATGATACCGCTGGCATAGTTTGACTGGCAAGATAGTTTGACTAGTCAAAGTATCTGCGTTATCGTCTCGACGCAGATTCCTAGCGGGGAGACAAACCATGAACGCCTATTCGATCGTCCTCTACCTGCACATCGTCGGTGCGCTCTTGCTGTTCGTGGCGCTGGGCATCGAATTCCTGACGGTGTCGAGGCTGCGTTCGGCGGGAACGGCCGAGCAGGCGCGGGATTGGCTCAGCGTGATGGGTTCGATCCGGGTGATCGGGCCGGTCGCGCTCGTGACGATCCTGGTCCCCGGTCTTTACATGGTGGTGACGAGCGCCGGATGGCAAGCCTGGAACGTTCTCGCTTTGCTCGCGATGGTCGTGATGGCGGCGCTCGGCGCGGCGTCGAACGCCACGCGGATGCCTGCCATCGGTCGTTCAATCGGGCCCTTACGCGGCGCGCTCCTGCCCGACGCGCGCGCCCGCATCCGCGATCGGATCGTTTGGTCATCGATCCTTACCCGGATCGGCATCGGGCTCGGGATCGTGCTGCTCATGACCGTAAAACCCGACCTCGTCGGATCGATCCTCGCGCTCGTCGCGTTCGCGGTCGCCGGCGTGGCCCTCGCGTTCGCCACATCAGGCGCGGCGCCGGGGTCGATGGAACCTCGTGGCCTCGAGCGTGCCTCATGACGCAGACCATTCGAGCACTCCTGCTCATCGAGGCCGCGAGCTTCGCCACGGCCGCGTTGGTCCACTTCGGTGTCTTGACCCAGGGGTACGAGCACCGCCAGGCCGGCACCGCCGAGAGCGTGATCGCCGTCGTGCTGCTCATCGGTCTCGCGCTGAGCTGGGCCAGCCGGACGTCCACACGAGCGGTCGGCCTTGTCGCTCAGACCATCGCGCTACTTGGGACACTGGTCGGCGTGTTCACGATCGCCATCGGGGTCGGTCCGCGTACAGTGCCCGACGTCGCGTATCACGCCGCCATAGTGGTCGTGCTAGTTGGCGGTCTGCTCGCGACCGCACGGGCGCCGACCGCTAGATCGACACAACAGGCCTGACCTCACGCCAGCGGCTCGAAGCGCGCGGTGAAGTGCCGGAGCTGAGGCGGTTCGTCGACGATCCGGTAGCCGCACAGCTCTGACCCTCGCGCCGCGACCGCGGTCACGACCTCGATCACATAGTCGATGTGGCTCTGGGTGTACGTGCGGCGCGGGATCGCCATCCGAACGAGGTCCATTGAGGCAGGCGTCTCACGCCCATCGGGGTGACGGCCGAACATGACCGTGCCGATCTCGACACTGCGGATGCCGCCCGCCTCGTAGAGTGCGACCGCCAGCGCTTGCCCGGGATAGGCGAGCGGCGCGATGTGCGGAAGCATCGCCCGCGCGTCGATGTACACGGCGTGGCCGCCCGCGGGCTTCACGATCGGAACCCCGGCGCGATCCAGCGCCTCGGCGAGGTACTCGGTAGACCGGATGCGATAGCGCAGGTAGTCGTGCTCCACCGCCTCCTTCAGACCTTGGGCGATCGCCTCGAGGTCGCGCCCGGCGAGTCCGCCGTACGTCGGGAAGCCCTCGGTCAGGATCAGCAGGTTGCGGCATTGCTCCGCGAGTCTGTCGTCGTTCAGCGCGAGCCAGCCGCCGATGTTCGCGAGCGGGTCCTTCTTCGCGCTCATCGTCATGCCGTCCGCGTACGACGCCATCTCGCGGACGATGTCCGGAACGGCCTTGTCCGCATATCCCTTCTCGCGCATTCGGATGAACCACGCGTTCTCCGCGAACCGGCACGCATCGAGGAAGAACGGCACGCGGTAGCGATCGCAGACCGCGCGCACCGCGCGGATGTTCTCCATCGAGACCGGCTGTCCGCCGCCGGAGTTGTTCGTCACGGTCACGAAGACGACCGGGACGTCGGCTGCGCGCTTCGCCAGCAGCGTCTCCAGGGCCGCGATGTCCATGTTCCCTTTGAACGGATGGATGCGCCGCGGTTCACGACCCTCGGCGATGACGAGATCCACCGCCTCCGCGCCGGTGGCCTCGATGTTCGCGCGCGTCGTGTCGAAGTGCGTGTTGTTCGGGATGACCTTTCCGGGGCCACTGATGACCGAGAAGAGGATCCGCTCGGCCGCGCGGCCTTGATGCGTCGGGATGACGTGCCGGAACGGAAAGAGCTCGCGCACCGCGTCGAGGAAGCGGAACCATGAGGGCGAGCCCGCGTAGCTTTCGTCCCCGTGCTGGATCGCGGCCCACTGATCCCGCGACATCGCGCCCGTGCCTGAGTCGGTGAGCAGATCGATCAGGACGTCCTCGGCCCGGAGCGCGAAGAGGTTGTAACCAGCCTCTTTGATCCTCGCCTTGCGCTCCTGCTCGGTGGTCATGCGCAGCGGCTCGACCGAGTGGATGCGGAAGGGTTCGATGATCGTTCGGAATTTCTGCGTCACGCGCGCCGAATGCTAGTTCGGTGCGCTCTCCCGGACGCGTCGCAGCGCGTCTGCGAGCCCGCCGGTCCACGCCTCGCCGTGCCCAGGAAGAACAAGACCGGCTTCGATCCGGTCGAGCCGCGCCAGCGAGGCGAGGGCGCGCGGCAGGTCGGACCCGAACGGTGCAAGCTGCGGGCCCGTCTCGCCCGAGAGCACGTGGAAGGTGACGAAGGCATCCCCGACGAAGAGCGCGTCGCGTGTTGAGATGTGCAGCGCGGCGCTCCCTTCGCTATGTCCTGGAAGATGGATCACGCGCGGTGCGCCGGGTACGTCGAGGGTCGCGCCATCGCCGAACGTGGCGACCTCCGCGATCGGGGTCGATCGCAGCATGCCGTGACCTAGGGCAAATCGTATGAAGCCGAGCAGCGGGCCGATCCGGATACCGGCCCACGACTGGTTCTTCGGCTTCTCTTCGCCGCGCGCGATCCTCGCGTCCAGCTCATGCACGTTGACCGGAACGCCGCGCTCGCTGCGGATGCGCTCCGCGAATCCGATGTGATCGACGTGCGCGTGCGTGAGCACTACTGCACGCACGTCCGCGAGCGACCGACCCATCGACGCGAGCTCGGCCGGCAGATCCTTCCAATACGCTGGCGCACCGCAGTCGACGATCGTGACCTCGCCGCCTTCTTCGAGGAGATAGGAGTTGATGAGGCCCTCGCCGATCCGGTGGATGCCGAGCGCGAGCTTCATCGGCGCGCGGCCGGCCGGCGGGTCATCTTCGTGGGGGCCTTCCGTTTGGGCAGGGCGGCCGCCGCGATCGCCTCGTAGCTCTCGTCGATCCAGCTCCGAAGGAGCTCGACCGGTACCGCGTCGCCCTTGGCGAATCGCGCGACGACCCACCCGGACTTGTCCATGCCGTAGCCCATCTTCTGGACGAACGGCTGCGCCCGCGCGTAGAGCAGCGAGCGAGGAAGCTTCACGCCGACTCCGAGGCCCGGCCCCTCCTGCCCAAAGAAGACGAAGATCTTCTTGCCGACCTTCGCGACGTCCTCACCCCACGGGTGGTCCTCCCACGCGCCTTTATGCGTCAGCGCGTGGGCGAGAAGCGCTTTGCGTGCGGCGCTGGTCGTCGCCATGGAATGGACTGCGGGAGCCTACAGTTCCATGGTCGTGGTCTCCCCCGAGAAGTTCCCCGGCCCCGAGGTCGATTCGCCGGTCCCCGCCCAGAACGGCGAGGCCACGGCCGTTCTCGCGGGGGGCTGCTTCTGGTGCGTCGAGGCGGTGTACAAGCAGCTGGACGGTGTGCGTTCGGTCGTCTCGGGGTACGCCGGCGGCTCCGCTGAGACGGCTGACTACTCCACCGTGTCGTCCGGCCGCACCGGTCACGCCGAAGCGGTCGAGATCCGTTTTGACCCCTCAAAAGTGAGCTACGGCCAGCTGCTCAAGGTCTTCTTCTCGATCGCGCACGACCCGACCACGCGCGACCGTCAGGGTCCAGACGTGGGCAAGCAGTACCGCTCGGTGATCTTCTACGCGAACGACGAGCAGAAGCGCACGGCCGAGGCGTACATCGCGCAGCTCGACCGCGCGCACGTGTTCGACGCGCCGATCGTCACCGAGCTCGTGCCGCTAGAGCGCTTCTACGAGGGCGAGGACTACCACCAGGACTACGCTGAGCGCAACCCGCTCGAGCCGTACATCCTCTTCAACGCCGCGCCGAAGGTGCAGAAGGTCCGCAAATACTTCGCGGACCGCGTGAAGGTCCGCTAGCACGACCGCGCTCGCGCGGAAGCTGCGCCTGGGTCCGAAGATGCGCGCTGCCGTCATCAACCCGCCCAATGGATGTCTCCGCAAGCTCAGACCCCTGCCGGACGGCGCGTGCCTCCTGTCGCGACCATCGCGTGACTTGGACTTCGTGCAGGTGTTCGCGCGCGAGTACTCTGGGTCGCCTATCCCAAGGGCGGAAAGACCAAGGCGGTCACCGATCTCCCGGCGACTCCGTGGTGGAAGCATCGCGACGTGCTCGGTGAGATCACGGGCCAGACCGGCTACAAGCCGGTGGCCTTCGCGAAGATCGACGAAACCTGGACCACGCTCCGCTTCAAAAAGGTCAGCGCGGTGGTGAAAAACATCTAACGCGCTGGACAGGCGTGCCAGAGTGCCGCAGTGGCGATCGTGGCCCTCGCGTTCATCGCCGCATTTGTCCCAGCCCTGCTCTGGCTCGTCTTCATCTACCGGCGGGACCGCTTCGAGCCCGAGCCCAAGGCCCTCATCGCGCGACTCTTCCTCTGGGGCCTGGCGGCGGGCCCGTGGGCATCGGGGATGAACATCCTCATCGCCCATCTCTTCACGCCTCCGGTCGAGCGAGCGCGCGAAGACGGATCGTTCCTCGTCGCGGCGTTCCTGCTTTTCCTGCTCGTCGCGCTCTCGGCATTGAACGAAGAGGTCATGAAATACGTCGTGGTCTCGAGCCGTGTTCGGGGTGATCCCGCATTCAACGAGCCGGTCGACGGCATGATCTACATGAGCACCGCCGCGATCGGCTTCTCCGCGGGCGAGAACGCGGTGTACATCCTCAACACGTACTTCGGGCTTCTGGCGGACACGACGCGGCCGGGCCTGGCCCTCGCCGTGATCAACGCGTTCCTTGTGACCGCGCCGCTCCGTGCCCTCCTGAGCACGATCGGCCACATCACGTGGTCGGGTATCACCGGATGGTTCCTCTCGCGCCACTACCTCGAGAAGGGCTCAGGCCGGATGCTCATCGGCGGGATCCTGCTCGCGGCGAGCTTTCACACCGCATACAACTTCCCGCTCTTCCTCCAGGAGCTCGGGCTTGCCGTCGGTTGGATCACGTGGCTCGTCTGGATCGCCGGGATCGAGCGGTATCTCACGCTGCTCGGCCGGGCGCTGCTCGCCTCCCCGTTCCGCGCGGCGAAGCTCCGGAAGATGGGCGAGCGCGCGGCGCATCGCGACGTCGTGCGCTCGTACCGTGCCCTCCGCGCGCGTCAGCTCCCGGTGACGCTCCTCCTCATAGTCCTCGGTCTCGCGGCCGCCGCGGCCGCCGCGTTGCTGGGCTTACCGCAGGAGGTCCCATACACGACGGCCTTCGGCTTCATCCTCGCGACGATCGCCTTCAGCCGGTTCAACTGGCGCTGTCCGGTCTGCGGCGCGCACCTGAACGGTCTCGATCCACGGAGCTGCACGCACTGCCACGTCGCGTTTCGTTAAGCCACGCGGTAGCCGCTAGGGTCGACACGCGCTGCGACGAGGAGCGGGCGGTCGCTGTGCGGCGCCTGAAACGCTTTGCGGCAGTCGGCGGCGTTGCTGACCTCGATCCCATCGATCCCGAATGCGGCGGCGAGTTTGGCGTAGTCGAGCGGGCCGAACGTCGTGCCCGTCACCGGGTAGCCCTTGCGCTCCTGGCCGGCCTTGATCTGCGACAGCGCATCGTCGGCGAGAACGACCACGGTGACACCCAGTCCAAGCCGCACGCCGGTCTCGAGCTCGGCCATCGACATGGCGAAGCCGCCGTCGCCGAGGACGCACGCGACCTGGCGCGCCGGATCCGCGAGCTTGAGCCCGAGTGCGGCCGGGAGCCCGTATCCCATCGAAGACAGTCCGTTCGAGACGAAGAAGGTGCGCGGCCGGTAGGCCGGCCAGCACTGCGCGGAGACGGCCTTGTTGAAGCCGACGTCGCAGCTGATGAGAGCGTCCCGAGGCAAGACGTCTCGCAGCTCGGCGAGCACCTGCTGCGCGGTCAGCCCGCGAGCGCTCGGTCGCACGCGCTCGGTGAACGCGTCGCGGAACGCGCGCACCTCGTCGCGCGCGACCCTCGGCCGGTGCTCCGAGCTCGCGCGAAGCCGTTCGAGCGCGACGTCGATCGGCCCCACCACCTCCACCTCGCTGCCGTAATAGCGATCGTCGTTGGGCAGGGGACCGACATGGACGATGCGCGCCTTCGCGGCCCAGTCGCGATCGAATTCGACCGGGTCGAACCCCACCATCAACAGCAGGTCGCAGGTGTCGATGTAGTCGTAGAGGTACGCCGTGCCGAGTCCTTCAATGGTCCCCAGGAAGAGCTCGTGGTCCTCTGGGAAAACGCCCTTCGCCTTCGGGCTGACCATCACCGGGACGCCGAGCGCCTCCGCGAGTGCGCGAAGGGGGCCGGCGACCGCGTCCTCGTTCGCGTCCATTCCCACCAGCAGCAGCGGCCGTTCGCTTCCCCGAAGGCGGGCGGCGGCCGTCCGCACCGCGTCCTCGTCGATCGCACTGCTCGGCTCGGTGACGAAACGGGGGAGCGCGACGTCAACGGTCGGCTGCTTGGGGACATCGCTGGGGACCTGGATGTAGACCGGACCGCGACGTGGACGCTGCGCTGTCCGGAGCGCCCGTTCGACGACCGGCGCTGCGTTGGCCGGCGACAGCGTCGCGTGCCATTTCGTGATCGGAGCGAACAGAGCGCCGAGATCGAGGCGCTGGTGGGTCGTGATCTCGTAGCGCTCCGCCGGGAGCTGGCCGCTGAACGCGAGGACCGGCGCGCGGTCCAGGTACGCGTGTGCGATCCCGGTCACGAGGTTCGTCGCGCCTGGACCGAGCGTGGCGAGGCAGACACCGGGAACGCCTGTCAGCGTCGCGCCCGCCTCGGCCATGAACGCCGCGGCCGTCTCGTGCTTCGTCAGCACGAACTCGAGGCCCGCCTGGCGGAATCCCTCGATGAGATCGACCACCTCGCCGCCGGGATGGCCGTAGACATGGCGGATGCCGGCCGCCCGCAGGCGATCACCTACCGCACGGGCGACGCTTGACGTCACCGCGATAGCATGCCGCCCGCGGCGGTGGCGCCGCTAAGCGCCGTCCGCGCTGAGCCGCATCGCCGCCGAGCGGACGGTGCGCGCGGCGAAGCGGAGATACGAGCGCAGCGCGCGCGCCGCGAGCACCGCAAGGCCGACGAAGGCGATACCGAGGGCGACCGACGCAGCCGCTGCCTCGTACGTCGGGGTGCTGATCGACACGGCGGCGGGCGAAAGGAAGAACGCCGCGACCCCGAAGAACAGGCCGATCGCGCCGGAGATGACGAAACCGAGGGCGAGGACCAGCAGCAGCGGCACAAGGAGCATGCTCGCGAGGCTCGTCGTTGCGAGGAACGTCGCGGCTCGCACGCTGCGGAGCGCCGAGCTGCCGCCGCCGTCGGCAAGGAGGGAGCTCGCGGCGAAAGCCCGCGCCAGCCGGTGCGGATCGCCGAGCCGTGCGGTGACGACCCAGGGCGCCTGGCCGGCCCGCTCGGCTTCGGCGAGGTGGCTCTCGATCTCAGCGACGAGCTCGTCGCGATCGCTCACGCCGAGGACGTGGAGGGCATCGTGAAAGCGACGCAGGTACTCCGCAGAGGGGTCTGCTTCATGCAATGGCCTCCTCCCTGGTGAAACGGTCGACCGCGGAGACGAGCTCGCGCCAGGATCGACGCATGCCGCGGAGCGCTCGCCGGCCGACCGGAGCGAGGCGGTAATACTGCCGCGGCGGACCCGCTGGCGACTCCTGCCACGACGTCTCCACGAAGCCGGCCTGCCGCAGCCGCCGAAGCAGTGGATAGACCGTCCCTTCCATCGCGGCGAGCGGCTCGCTCGCAGCAAGCTCGGACACGAGCTCGTAGCCGTAGCGCGGGTCGTCGGCTATCGCGCTCATGACGCAGAGCTCGAGGACCCCACGGCGGAGCTGAACCAGCCACTCGGCTGCCTCGCGTTCGTCCCAGCTCATGCCGGCTACTGTGTAGCGCACAGTACCTTGGCTCGTCAAGTACTGGGGAAATACGTGAGCCTTCGGTCGGAGGGCTGGGTGCTCTAGGGGCCGCGGCGTCCGGGGAAGGGGTGAGTGGAATCGACCAGCTGAGCGATGCGGCTTGCGAGGTTCGACTTGAGCTCCGTCGCCCGCGCCGCGGTGATCGTGCCGGCCTTTTGCGCGGCGTCGATCTTCGCCGTCGAGTCGGCGACGAGCGCGGCCACGAGGCCATCCCGGCTCTTGCCCGGCGTCGCGTTCGCGATCTGCGCGAGGGTTTGGCCCGCCGTCACCTTGGTTCGGAGATCGGCCGTGGAGATTCCGAGGTACGTCGCGGCCGCCGCGAACGGGTCACCGGCGACGTCGCCAGGTCGGCGACCGAATCCGGGACCTGGGTTCGGACGCGCGCCGAGGCCCTTCCGATCGACAAGCGCGGTGATGCTTTGCTGCTGCGCCGCCGTGAGCGCGGCGATCAGTCCGTCGCGCGTCTTGCCGTGGGCGATGGCGACGTCGGCGAGGCTCTTGTCCGTGCCGAGCTCGGTCCGGAGCTGCGCCTCGGTGATCCCGATGTACGTCGCTGCCGCGGTGAAGAGCGACCCCTTGTCGCCCGGGCCGTTCTGGAGCGCGCGCCCGACAGTGTTGTCCCAGATCTGCGCCACGGTCCCGGGAGTGCCTCCGGGCAGGAAGGCCGCGGCGGCGAATCCGCCGGACAGGCCGAGGCCTATGACCGCCGCGACGAGCAGCACCTTCGCCAAGTCCATATTTTTCATGCGATGGATGCCCCCTTCTGGAGGTCGTGTCTTGCACTAGAGAACTGCCCGGCAGCGCCCGTTGCATGAGACGAACTTCAGAGTTGGTTAAGAGGGCGGTTCCTTAGCGCGTTTTTAGCGATTCCGCCCGTAAACTCGACGTCGTGCGCGTCCTCCTCGTCGAGGACGAACCCGCTGTACGGGACGCGGTCGAGCGCGCGCTGCGTGGCGCGGGCCACAAGGCCGACCTCGCCAAAGAAGGCCCCACGGGTCTGGAGCTGGCGATGACCAACCCCTACGACGCGGTCGTCCTCGACCTCGGTCTTCCGGGCCTCGATGGCGTCGAGGTCTGCCGGCGCCTTCGCGCCTCCGGCAACCAGGTACCCGTCCTCATGCTCACCGCGCGCGCCGCCGTGCGGGATCGCGTGGAAGGGCTCGATGCAGGCGCGGACGACTACCTCGTGAAGCCGTTCGCGCTGGATGAGCTCCTCGCGCGGATCCGGGCGCTCGGCCGGCGCGGCGAGGACGGAGCGCATGGGCGCGGAGCGTTGCACTTCATGGACATCACACTCGACCGCGACGCGATGGAGTGCCGCCGCGGCGACCGGTTGATCCCGCTCACTCGCACCGAGTACTCGCTCCTCGAGCTCTTCATCGCGAACCCGCGGAAAGTGCTCCCGCGCGACGTCATCTTCGATCGCGTGTGGGGCTACGACTTCGGCCCCGACTCCAACTCACTGGACGTGTATGTCGGCTATCTCCGCCGCAAGCTCGAGCAGGGCGGCGAATCGCGCGTCATCCAGACGGTGCGCGGGGTCGGCTACGTGATGAAGGAAGCTTGAGCTTCCGGCTGCGCGTCACGCTGCTGACCGCGGCGGCGGTCGCGGTCGCCGCGATCGCCGCCGCGATCGCGATGTACTTCGTGGTGCAGGACCAGCTCATCAACCAGGTCGACCAGAATCTTCAAGCGGCGGCTCAGACCGCGGCGCGCGGCGGTCCTGGACCCGGTGACCGGCCGCCTCGATTCGGCCCCCCGTCGCAATTCATGACCGGTCGCTCAGACATCTACGCGCAGATCATCAACAGCAGCGGCACCATCGTGAGGACCGACTTCGAGAAGCCTCAGACGGCACTGGTGCCGCAGTCAGTAAAGGACGTCGCGGCCGGCAGGGGCGCCGGGTTCACGGCGACGGCGGAGGCGCAGAACGCGCGCCTTCGCGTGTTCGTCGTGCCGATCCAGGGCGGTGGCGCGATCGAGACCGTTCAAGAGCTCGACCTCGTGGACGGCGCACTCGGGCAAACACGTCTCCTGCTCATTGCCTTCGCGGGCGGCGCGATCCTGCTCGCCGCGGCGCTCGGCGCTTTGATCGCGCGCGCCGCGCTGTCACCTGTGAAGCGCCTCACCGCGACCGTCGAGGAGGTCACGCGCACGCGCGATCTCTCGCGCCGCGTGGCCGCGCAAGGCCGGGACGAGCTGAGCCGGCTCGGGACGAGCTTCGACGCGATGCTTGGCCAGCTCGAGGTGTCACTCCGCTCGCAGCGACAGCTCGTGGCAGATGCCTCGCACGAGCTGCGCACGCCGCTGACGAGCCTTCGCACGAACCTCGAGCTCCTCGAGCGCGGACAGCCGGCCGACCCGGCCGAGCGGCAGCAGATGCTCGCCGATCTCGTCACGCAGATGGAGCGACTCACCACGCTCGTCGGCGACCTCATCGAGGTCGCCCGCGATGAAGAGACGCCGATGCCCTTCGAGAAGCTGCGACTGGACGATGTTGTCGCCGAGGTAGTCGATGACATGAAGATGCGCTACCCGAAGGTGCGCTTCGCCGTGACCGCGGCGCCGACAACGGTCAACGGCGTGAAGGTCCGCGTCACGCGCGCGATCACCAATCTCTTCGACAACGCGGCGAAGTGGAGCCCGCCAGGCGCGCTCGTCGAGGTGAGCGTCGCGAACGGCGAGGTCTCCGTGCGCGACCACGGTCCGGGCGTGGCCGCGGAAGACGCGTCGCGAGTGTTCGATCGGTTCTGGCGGTCAAGTGACGCGCATCACCTGCCGGGCTCCGGTCTCGGGCTTTCGATCGTGAAGGACGTGGCCGAATCGCACGGCGGGTCCGTCATCCTCGAGCGGCCGAGCGACGGCGGGGCGCGATTCCGGCTGCGCCTCGGAGGCGTCTAGCAGCCATCCGAGCGCGCGGCGCGCTCGTACCATCTGATCGGATGGAAGGGCTCCTGGTCATGGCGGACATCTCCGGCTACACGGCCTTCGTTGCCGGCACCGAGCAGGAGCACTCGCAGGAGATCCTCGCCGAGCTCATGGAGGCGATCTCACGGAGCTTCGGCGGGAAGCTGACCATCGACCAGGTCGAGGGCGACGCGCTCTGCTGCACGACCGATCGCACCGATGTCGGAGTCATCGACTGGCTCCGCGAGACCTTCCGAGTGTTCCACGGACGCTTGCGGGACATTCGGTCAGCTACCACATGCCCGTGTCGGGCGTGCGCCACCGTTCAGAGCCTCGGCCTCAAGTTTGTCGTTCACCGCGGAACCTTCTCGCGCTATGAGGTTGCCGGACGCGTGCAGCTTCACGGCAACGACGTGAACCTGATCCACCGCCTTCTCAAGAACACCGTGCCCGGTCACGAGTACCTGCTCGCCACGGCGCCTGCGCTCGCGGCTTGGCCGGAGAGTGCTCGCGCCGAGTTTGTCGCGGCTCCCCAGCGCTACGACCTGGGGGACGTCGACGCGTCGTACCTCGACCTCCGCCCGATCCGGGAGGCGGTCTGGGACGAGGAGCGTCCGAAAGTGGACCCGGCGACGGCGAAGCTCCGTAGTACCGCGCGCTTCCCCGGCACGCCCGAGGAGGTCTTTCGCCACATCACGGATCCGAACCTCCGGAAGATATGGATGGGCGTCCCGCGCGTGGACTTCTTCGCCGGCGCGCGCGGTTCGCTCGTGGGCGCGGAGTACCACTGCATCCATGGCGAGAATCAGAAAGCGGTGTTCAAGGTCCTCGACTGCTCGGCTCCACGCGAGATCACGATGCAGATGGATTTCCCGATGGTCGGGAACGTCTGGCGCACCGATCGCGTCGAGGCCGAGGGGCCGTCTACCACGCGCGTCGACACGGCGGTCTCGTGGAAGACGAGCGGCCTCAAGGCGCCGTTCGTCGACTTCATGGTCGCGCGGATGCTTCGCAAGTACGGAGCGGACTACGACAAGCGAGTGGCCGACCTGCTTCAGGATGCCGCGCGCGCGAGGGTGTAAGCGCCGAGCCCGAGGAGGAGTACTGCGACGACACGCCGGAACATTGGTTCCGGCATTCTGCGGAGAGTCCACTGGCCGGCGAATGTGCCGATCACCGCGCCGATCGCCAGCAGAACGATGAGCGCCCAGAGCGAAGCGAGCTCCGCACCCTGTGTCGCGATGTAGACCGGTATGCGCGCGCCATCGACGATGAGTGCCACCGCGGTGGCGGTCGCAACGAAAGCCTGTCGCTCTACGTCGAATCCGAGCAGCGCCGCGGCGCGGATCCCGCCCTGATTGCCGACGAGGCCACCGAGTAGACCGGAGACGGTCCCGCCGATCAGCGCCGCGACGCGACCGCGGAAGCGCATGCGCTGCGCGAACCCCGTGAGGCTCCCCAGGCCGGCGAAGATCAGGAGCGCGCCGAAGATGACCGCGAGCGCCGTGCTCTGCACAACGGACTGGAGAGCCGCGCCCGTGAGTCCTCCGATCGCGCTCGCGGCTCCGAACCCGAGCAACACGTCTCGATCGATATGCGTGCGCACGAGCAGAAAGCGAACGACGGTGCCGGTGAGGTGGGGAAGCGAGACTGCGGCGATCGCAAGGCGCACGTCGAGCTGCGTGGAGAGCACCGGCGTGAGGACGCTGCCGATCCCGAATCCCGCGACCGATGCGATCGCGCCGGCGATGACCGCCGCGACGATCGCGATGGCCGCGAATGAGTCCACCCGACTATCCTCCACCCCAGATGACGACGCCGCGCGGGGCTGATCTGCTCCATGACCCGCGCCGCAACAAGTCGACGGCATTCAGCGAACGGGAACGCGATGCGCTTGGCCTCGTCGGCTTGTTGCCCGAAGGGATCGACGACCTCGATACGCAGCTCCGGCGCGCGCTCGCCCAGCTGGATGGCAAGACGACCGATCTCGAGCGCTACATCTATCTGTCGCAGCTTCAAGACACCGACGAGACGCTCTTCTACCGCGTGCTCATGTCGGACCCGGCGCGCTTCCTTCCGATCGTGTACACGCCGACCGTGGGCGAGGCCTGCCAGAAGTTCGGCCACATCATCCGGCGTCCGCGTGGGCTCTACCTGTCGATAAAGCGCAAAGGCAGGGTGCGCGAAATTTTGGGCAACTGGCCTGAGCGTGACGTCCGCTGCATCGTCGTGACGAGCGGCGAACGGATCCTCGGTCTCGGCGACCTCGGCGCGAATGGCATGGGCATCCCGATCGGCAAGCTCGCCCTGTACACGGCAGCCGGCGGCGTCCCGCCCCAATTCACCCTTCCGGTGCTCATCGACGCCGGGACGAACAACGAAACGCTGTTGACCGACCCGCTCTACCTCGGCATCAAGCAGACGCGCCCTGCCGACGACGAGCTCGATGCGTTCGTCGACGAGTTCGTGGCCGCCGTGGATGCGGAGTTCCCGCGAGCGCTGATCCAGTTCGAGGATTGGGCGGGCAACGACGCGATCCGCCTGCTCGAGCGCTACCGCGACCGCGTCTGCTGCTTCAACGACGACATCCAGGGCACGGCGGCGGTCGCGCTCGCCGGTCTCCTCGGCGCGCTGCGAATCACCGGCGCTCCGCTCGCGCGGCAACGCTTCCTCTTTCTCGGAGCGGGCTCCGCCGCGATCGGAGTAGCGGAGCTGCTCGTGAAGGCGATGTCCG
>DASYSC010000085.1:0-2469 GCA_036003765.1 Candidatus Limnocylindria bacterium | reverse complement strand
TCGAGCTTGGACTCAAGCGACATGAAGTCTTGCCGCTCGGCCGGCGTGCCGAACCCAGCGTCGGACAGCTTCAGATGGGCGATGAGCGCGTGTTCCGCCACGCGCTCTAGAGGCGCTTCTCGAGCGCGGTCACCGGCGCGGGGACGAAGCCCATCGCCGCGATGAAGCCAGCGATCTCCTTGTCCTGCGACGCGACCATCGTGCGAGCGACGTGCGCGCCCTTGGACCGGAAGTGCCCGAGCAGCGCTTCGATCAGCCGCCGCCCCACGCCCTTCTCGCGCGCGGACGGGTCGACCCCGAAGAACTCCACCCATCCCGTCGCCTCCTCGAGGCCGAACTCGCCGCCGCGCACCTCGCCGAGCATGAAACCGACGACCCGGCCATCGACCTCCGCGACCTGCGATGAGTCCGGGTCGCGCCGCAGGTAGTACGCGGTGCGCTGCTCCCAGACTTCGGGGCGATAGCGGCCCGTGATGCGCTCGTCGATGCGACAGATCCCCTCGATGTCGAGCTCGTTCATCGGGCGCACGCGCACCTCGGGCATCTGCGCGAGTTTAGGGGTAGATCACTTCCGGGTCGCGAGGAACGTTACGAGGTCGTCGAGCTCGGTCGGAGTCACGCTTCCCGCGAACGCCGGCATTCCACCGCCCCCGGTCGCGATGCGCTGCGTCAACTGATCACGCGATAGCCGCGACGCGACGTTCGTGAGATCGGGGCCCTTGCGACCGCCGCTTCCCGCGATCTGATGGCACGCCCAGCACGATTTCGTGATGAACAGGTCTGCGCCGTGGCGTGCGGTGCCGCTCAGGCCGTCGGTCGCCGACCCGGGCAGCGCGGCGCCCTCGAGGCGAGGGACCCACGGCGACTGGAGCCCCGCGACCGTGAGCGCGGCGTAGGCGATGAAGGGGAGCGCGACGGCCGCGATCGCGGTTGGCCGGCGCGACCAGTGTCGCTCGCCGTCCGGCCACAGAAGCGGAACGAGGAAGAGGAACACGAACGCGAACAGCGGAAGCCCCACGATGACGAGCGACTCCGTCGCCGGCGGGATCAGCGCGAGGACCGCGAAGTATCCGAGGAAATACCAGTCCGGCCGCGGATCCGCGAGCACGTTCGTGGGATCCGGAGGCTTTCCAAGTGCGGGCGCGCCGATCGCCGCGGCGAGGACGACCACGGCCACGACCGCGAGCGTCGCCACGACGGCGTCGCGCCACGCGGTGTCCGGCCAGAACGGGATGCCGCGTCGCAGGATCTCGGCGTAACGCGCAGGGTAGGTGCGTGGCTCTACCGGTTCACCCGCGACCGGCGGCTCGGAGATGCCGCGCTTCACCACGAGGTACAGATGCATCCCGATCAGGCCGAAGATCGCGGCGGGGATGAGGAACACGTGCGTCGCGTAGAACCGCGTGAGCGTGGCGCCGCCGACGTTGTTGCCGGCGACGACCAGCCGCGCGAGCCAGTCCCCGATCAGCGGCGCCCGCGCGGCCTGCTCCGCCGCGACGACGATCGACCAGAACGCGTCCTGATCCCAGCGCAGGAGCTGCCCGGTGAAGGCCATCGCGAGCGTCGCGAGAAGGAGCAGCGAGCCCGTGAGCCAGTTCGCCTCCCGCGGGAACTTGAAGGCGCCGAACAGGTAGACCTGCGTCATGTGCACGAGGACGAGCACGACCATTGCGCCGGACCCGAAGTAGTGCATCCCACGGACGATCCAGCCGAGCGTCGCGTCGTGGGTGATGAATTGCAGCGAGTCGTAGGCGCTGTTCGGCGCGGGCACGTACGTCATCGCGAGCCCGATACCGGTGACCACCTGCGCCACGAATACGGCGAGCGTCGCGCTGCCGGTGACGTACCACCAGCCGATCGGGCGTTCGAGCTCGCGCGGGACCGGATGACGCAGCACCGCGAGGACCGAATCCTCGAGCTCGAAGCGTTCTCCCAGCCAGCTCGCGCACCGTTCGAGAAGCCCGCGCACCCGGCTCATCCGCGCTTCACCGTCGGGAGGCCATGCTGCCGCACTAGGAGGTGACCCCCGCTGACCTCCCACCCGCGTTCGAAGAGCGGCCGCTGTGGCGGACCGCCCGCGACGGTGCCGTCCTCGTAGAAGACCCCGCCGTGACACGGACAAAGGAAGATCTTCGCGTCCGCCTGCCAGTTCACCGGGCAGCCCAGGTGCGTGCAGTTCACGTTGAAGACCTGGAACATGTCGGGTCCGCCCTCCTGCCGGCGTCGGACCCAGAGCGCGGTCTCGGCCGTCTGCCCGGCCCACGCCAGCGGGCTCGGGTCGCGCACCTTCACCAGCCTCGTCTGGCCGATTGGGAAGTCCGTCACGTTTCCCACGGGAACGGGCACATCCGGCGGCGGGCGGAAGAGCGGCGCGAGCAGATAGCCGACTATGGGAAGGCCCACGAGGCCGGCGATCCCCGCGGTGAGCCCGAGAGCGAGACGCGAGAGGAATCTGCGCCGCGAGATCTC
>DASYSC010000084.1:0-21691 GCA_036003765.1 Candidatus Limnocylindria bacterium | reverse complement strand
GAAGTTCGTCGACGACGTGCTCGGGCCGCGTTCGCAGGAGATCGAGGAGCGCGATGAGATCCCGCGCGACCTCATCACGAAGATGGGCGAGCAGGGACTCTTCGGCATCGGCCACGACGAGCGCTGGGGCGGCCAGGGCTTCGGCAGGCTTGGCTACTGCGTCGCGGTCGAGCAGGTCGCGCGGGTCAATGCGTCGATCTGGAATGTCGTCGGCGCGACGTCCGGTCTCTGCGGCACCGCGATCTCCGTCGGCGGACCTGACGAGCTGCGCGAGCGCTACCTCCCGGATCTGTACAGCGGCCGGAAGCTCGGCGCGTACGCGCTCTCCGAGCCGGGCGCCGGCAGCGACGCGGGGAGCCTGAAGAGCACCGCGCGCCGGGACGGCACCGAGTACGTCATCGGCGGCTCGAAGACGTTCATCACGAACGCGCCGATCGCCGACGTCTTCGTGATCTTCGCGAACGGCGATCCGGCGAAGGGGTCGAAGGGCATCGACGCGTTCGTCGTCGAGCGCGGGACAAAGGGCCTCGAGGTCGGGCCGAACGACGAGAAGATGGGTCTCCACGGATCCACCACCGCCCAGCTCTACTTCAACGGTCTGAGGGTGGAGGCGACGCAGCGTGTCGGCAACGAAGGCGACGGCTTCAAGATCGCGCTCCGCACGCTTGACTTCGGACGGCTCGGCCTCGCCGCGCATTCGGTCGGCGCGGCGCAGCGGCTCCTCGAGGCGTCCGTCGAGCACGCGAAGACGCGCGTGCAGTTCGGCAGGCCGATCGGCGCGAACCAGGCGATCCAGTGGATGCTCGCCGACGCTGCGACGGAGATCCACGCGGCGCGGCTCATGGTGTACGACGCGGCATCTCGCGCCGATCGCGGCGAGCGCGTCAGCGACCGCGCGTCGATGGCGAAGCTCTTCGCGACCGAGGCGCTGGGCCGCATCGCGGACGTGGCGGTCCAGATCCACGGCGGCATGGGATACATGCGCGAGCTGTGGATTGAGCGCGCCTACCGCGACGCCCGTATCTACCGGATTTACGAGGGCACGAGCGAGATCCAGCGGCTCGTTATTGCGCAGGGGTTGCTTGCGGACACCTAGCAAGCAAACGCCGCCTGCTTGGGTGTGGATAACCACATAAAAACGGTGGATAAACCACCCTCTAGAGGCCGTAACGAACCACTTCCTGTGGACAAGCGGCCTGTTCGGCGAGCGTCCATTTCCGATATCTGGCGGGTGCCGCGCGACGTCTGGCGGGCGCGCCGGGCGCTCGATAAGGGTGACCTGGCTGCTGCTCGAGCCCTCGTCCGTCCGCTCCTCGACCGCTTCGGCGCCGTCACGCTCGTACGGAAGGTCGCCGCCGAGGTGCTTTACGCGTCCGGCGATCCACTCTCGGCGGCGACGCTCTTCGAGCAGGTCGCAAAGAAGCTCCCGCACGATCGCGCCGTCGTCGTGGGACTCGTGGCGTCCTACGCGGCGCTGAACCGCGCGGGCGACGCGCGAAGGTGCGCCGCGCTCCTGCCCGGCGAGATCGACGTCCGGCTCGCGCTTGTGTGGAGCGAACTGGTCGCGATCGGCGGAGACCGCGAACGCGGGCGACTACTGGTCCGCGAGCTTGCGTCGGATCCCGAGCTCGCGCGCTCGCACGAACGGATCGCGATGCGCCTGGCGCTCGAGGCGATCGCCGCGGCGCCCGATGATCGCGATGCCGCCCGTTCGACGCTGCGCGAGGCTGAGCGCGATGCCGGCAAGCTGCGGCCCGCGGATCGCGCGTTCCTGAGCTACCTCGGCGGCGTCGCCCTGCGCGAGGCGGGTCTTTCAGGTGACGCGCTCGCGACGTTCGCGCAGGCGATCGAGTCGGATCCGGCATCGATCGGTGCCGCGCTCGCGCGACGCGAGCACGCCAACCTCACCGCGCGCTAAACGCGCGTACCGAGCATCGCCAGGAAGTCGGCGACCGGGCCCATCGGGGGGCCGGCGTCGGCGCGGCGGATCGCGACGATCGGCCGCCGGACCGGAGGCGCACCGATGATGCGGACCGGCCGAAGCGATCTCGCGCGAAGCTCGGCGAGCAGCGCCATCCGCGGGAGGAGCGCGACACCGAGGCCTTCGATCACCATCTTCTTGGCGGCCTCGACGTTGTCGAGCTCGATGACGCTCTCGGGGACAACGCCGGCCTGGCGCAGCAGCGAGCTCGTGAGCTCGTAGTAGCTCGAGGCGCGATCGAAGAGGATCAGCCGGTCTGCGGCGAGCTCCTGCAGGCGAACCTTTCCACGCCGCGCGAAGGGGTGCGCGCGGCTCGCGACGAGCACGAGCTCGTCGTCGAAGACCGGAATGAGCAGGACGTCCGGGTGGCGGATCGGCCGGCCCACGCCGACGTCGACCTCACGGCGCAGGACCATCTCGAGCACCTCTTCGGTGTGTCCGGTGCGCACCCCGAGGCGCACGTCGCGATGCGTCGTCTGATACGTCTTGAGCACGCCGGGAAGGAAGTAGGTGCTGACCGCGGGCGCCGCGCCGATCAGCAGCTCGCCGACCTTGCCGGTGCGCAGCTCCTGTAGCGCCTTGCGTCCCTCGACGACCTGCGCGAGCGCGCGCTGCGCGTAGGGGAGCAGCGCCCGACCGGCGTCGGTCAGGGTCATGCCCCGCGCGCGGCGCACGAAGAGGTCGACGGCGAGATCGCTTTCGAGACCGTGCAGCCGCGCGGTGAGCGCCGGCTGGGTCAGGTTCAGCGCCTCCGCCGCTCGGCTCACGTTGCCGAGTCGCGCCGTCTCGGCGAAGGCCTCGAGCTGCGCCATCTGCATGGATGGCCATCATAGACAATGTTGATCGGTCGTATCCAAACAAACGATTTGCTTTATAGCATCCTCGGCACGCAAAGTGCTCCCTCATGGACCTCATGAATAACCTCGAGAACACCGGCGCGAACAACGAATACCGTCCGATCCTGCGCGTCCGCGAGACCGGGGAGACTCCAGTGCGGTCGCAGCAGACGGAGTGCGCGTGCCCTGAGCTCTGCCAGATCGACCATGACAACTAGGCTCGCCCAGACGCCGCTCCTGCCGCCCGGCTTCACCCTGCCGGCGTCGCGCTGGACGGATCCGGCGACGCGACTCCGCGAGCTGCTGGACGCCGAGCCCTTCGTCTTCGCGCCCGGCGTGTACGACCCGCACGGCGCGGAGCTGGTCATGTACCACCGCTTCCCGGCGGTGTACTTCTCGGGCTACTCGTTCGCCATCGGTCACCTTGGCACGACCGACATGGACCTCTACTCCGGCCCCGAGATCGCGGACGGCGCGCGCCGCACGGTCTCGGCGCTGCGGAAGTTCCAGCTCACGATGGCCACAGGCGATCCCGAGAAGGGCGTCGCCCCGACGCACCTCGAGATCCCGCCGGTCGTCGCCGACATGGACGGCGGTTACGGCAACCTCTTCAACGTGCAGCGCATCGCCGAGCTGTACGTGAACGCAGGTGTGGCGGGTGCGCACATCGAGGACCAGGTGCTCCCCAAGCGCTGCGGGCACATCGCCGGCAAGGCGCTCATCTCCGCCGACGAGATGGTCGGCAAGCTCCGCATGGCTCGCGCCGTCGCGGATGATCTGGGTCGCAGCGACTTCATCGTCATCGCGCGTACCGATGCCGTATCGGCGGTGGATGCGCCGGAGACGACGCGCGGCCTCGACCTCGCGATCGAACGGGCGCTCCGCTATCTCGACAGCGGCGCGCCGGACCTCGTCTGGTGCGAGTTCCCGAATTCGGACCGCGGGCCCACCGAGCGCTTCGCCGAACAAGTGCGGCGCCGCTTCCCGCGCGCGCGTTTCGCGTTCAACTGGTCGAGCTCATTCAAGTGGTTCAACGATCCCGACCCGATCTCATTCGCGGAGCTCGGCGAGCTCGGGTACAAGTTCCTCTTCATCACGCTCGCCGCGCAGCACGCGATGGGCTACGCGTTCAGCAAGCTGCTGCAGGGTCTGCAGGGCGAGCGGGAGCGCGCCTACATCGAGCTCCAGCGGAGGGAATGGGCGACCGACGACGACATTCCGACGAAGAGCCATCACCTCTTCACCGGAGTTCCGTACCACCAGGTGCTCGGCGAGTCGATGGGCGCGTCGCGCCTTGGCAAGTTCCAGGGAGAGCTGGCGGAGAAGGCTGTATGAGCACGATGCAGGACGACGCAGCCATGGCGACCGACGAGCGCGACGAAACGCCCGGCGATTCGGGTGCTGGCGATAGCTGGCTCGCGGAGCAGATCCGGCTCATCACGCTCGAGGACGGCGCGGACTCCTAGCGCGGACCGCTACGAAGCGACCGCCGTCGCTCGCAGCAGCGGCGGAGCACGGCGAGCCTGATCAGCGATCGCACGTCGGTCTCCGACCATCTCACCCGTGTGCTTCGTTGCGCAGAGCATCGCCAGCGACAGCAGGTCGCGGTTCCAGCGCGCCCACTCCAGCATGTCGGTCTTCTGGGCGTCGTGCGCGATCAGCGCGACGCGAAGGATGGCAGCCACGCTCACAGGGTGACGGCGTCGCGGTAGTCAAGGTGGTGCGTTCGGGTCGCGGGAGGGTCATGTTTCGGTGACGTCGCTCCGCTCACGTTTCGGTCGATTCGAGGAAATCGCGGACCACAGTGCAGAACTCCTCCGCCTTTTCGATCGGCATCGCGTGGCCGGCGCCGGCGATCTGGCGCAGTTGCGCACCCTGGATCGCCGCCGCGACGTCGCGGGCCATCCACGGCGGTGCGAGCACGTCCTGCTCGCCGACGAGCACCAGAGTCGGGGCGGTGATGCGCGAGAGCGCAGCGCGCGCGTCGTGCTCGGCCGAGCCGGCCATGAGCGCTCGCATCGCATCCGGGTCCCAGGCGAGCGCGCGCTCGCGAAGCCCAGCGAGCTCGGGTTCGTGCGCCTCGAGGAACGCCGCGGAGAAGTTCCACGGCACAGAGACGTCGAAGCGAAGGCCCGGCCCGCCGGCGTCGAGCGCCGCTCGCCACGCCCGGAGCTTCGCGCGGAGCGCGCCGTCCGCGCGCGCGAAGGTGTCGACGAGGACGAGCGCACGGACGCGGTCGGGATGCGCGGCGGCGAAGGTCATCGCGACGGCGCCACCGTTCGAGAGGCCGACGATGTTCGGGCGCCTGATGCCGAGCGCGTCGAGGAGGCCGAGCAGGTCGGCGGCGTGGCGCTCGATGCGATACGGTCCCGGCGGCCGGGCCGAGCGGCCCTGTCCCCGGCAGTCGTACACCAGGCATCGGAACCGACCCCTGAAACGGCGGACGTGGAGCGACCAGGCGGTCGTGTCCTGGAAGATCCCGTTCACGAACACGAGCGGCGATGCGGTCGCCTCGCCGTGAAGCTCGTGGTAAAGGTCGATACCGTCGACCTGGGCCGTCGGCACTACGTGCCGACGACGACCCCGCCGTCCACTGACAGCACCGTGCCGTTCACGAACGACGCCTCGTCGGAGGCGAGATAGAGGTACGCGTATGCGACGTCGCGTGGCTCGCCGAGCCGCCGGACCGGCGTCCGCTCGACCATCGCGGCAAGGATCTTCTCGGGCATCTGGCGGACCATCTCGGTGCCGATGAAGCCCGGAGCGATCGCGTTCACGGTGATGCCGCGGGGGCCGAGCTCGCGTGCCCAGACCTTGGTCATGCCGATGACCGCGGCCTTCGACGCGACGTAATTCGTCTGCCCGAAGTTGCCGTAGAGCCCGACCACCGAGGAAGCGTTGAGGATGCGGCCCGAGCCCTGCTTGATCATCACCGGGGCGACCGCCTGGGTGCAGACGAACATGCCCTTCACGTTCACGTTGATCACCGCGTCGAAGTCCGCATCGCTCATGCCCCCGACCACGCTGCCTTCACTCACCTTGATCAACTGAGCGTCGCGGAGAATTCCCGCGTTGTTCACCAGCACGTCGATTCGCCCGTGCTTCGCGACGAGGTCGGCGACCGCCTTCGCGACCGCCACCGTGTCGGTCACGTCGACCCTCGCGTCGGCGGCCTCGGCGATGTCCCAAGTGATCGCGATGGCGCCCGCCTCGCGGAACACTCGGGCGGTCTCGGCACCGATGCCGCGCGCACCGCCGGTGATCACCGCGACGCGGCCGTCGAGACGGAACATCAGTCGTGCCTTTTGAGCCACCGCGAGACGCGCGGCCAGAGCTCCATCTTGGCGGTCCGGCCGACCACGATCCCGACATGGCCGCCCTCAATGACGATCTCGGCCTTGTCGCGGCTGGCCACGCTCGCGAGCGTCGCCTTCGTGGTGGTGCGGGGAGCGATGGTGTCCGTCGTCGCTGCAACATTCAGGAACGGCACGCGGATCGCGCCGAGGCGCACCGGGCGACCGTGCATCTGGAGTCGTCCCTTGACCAATCGGTTGTCCTGATAGAACTCGGTTATCCACTGGTGGTAGGCAGCCGCCGGAAACGGTGTGCCCTCGTTCACCCATCGGTACATCGCCTGCCACCCGCGCGCGTCGAAGCTCGGGTCGCCGAGCTTCTCGTAGAGCTGGAGATACGTCCCCATCGTCGAGCCGATCGGGTTGAGCATCTTGGCGCCGACGTCGATGAGCTCGCCTGGAACGACATCGAGCGTTTCCCGGATGCGCTCGATCGGGAAGCTCCCTTTGGCGGTCCACAGCCCGAACTGTCCGGCGTCGGCGAAGTCGATCGGCGTGGTGAACAGGACCAGATTCCGCAGTGGCGCGGCGGGGTGCAGGGCTGCAAAACAGGTGGCCAGGACGCCACCGATGCAGTAGCCGAGGAGCGTGATCTCCTGACCGGCCACCTCGCTGGCGTGTCGAATGGCGCGCGGTAGGTACCGGAGAACCAGATCGGTCAAGGTGAGGTTCCGGTCCTCCGGTCCCCAGACCCCCCAGTCGAGGATGAAGACGTCGTGGCCCTCGTCGAGAAGGAACTCGACGAACGAATTCCCAGGCCGCAGGTCGAGGATGTACGCCCGGTTGATGAGCGGTAGGCATAGGAAGACAGGAGTCCGTTTGGTGGCGGGCCTCGAGCGCCGGTAGCGATAGAGGCGCGCCTTGTTCTTGCGCCACACGAGATCCTTCGGCGTCTGGCCGACGGGGGCCTCCCGCGCGGTCGCGACGACGCGCATGAGCTCCAGGGCGCGGTCGTTGGAGCTCCAGAGCGCGTCGGCGAGCGGCAGCGCCGGCGCCGTCTTCACGAACGCCGCTTCCGGCCGGGAGCCTTTGCTCGCGCTGGCTTTCGAGTGCCCGCGGGGCGCCCGCCCGTCGCGGCGAGGCGATCATCGAGCTGATCGATCTTCTCCTCGAGGCCGAGAATGAGCTCGCCGAGGCGCGCGACGTCGTCGCGGCTCGGAAGGTTGAGCGTCGCGAGCTGGGTGTTCATTGCATCGCGCGCGCTTTTTTGAAACGCGAGGACCGTGTCGAGCATGCGTCCCTGCATCTCGGCGAACGCCTCGCTCGAAGTGGCCTCCCGGGCAGCCTTCGTCCAGGTTGTCTCGTTCGCCTCGTAGAACTTGCGCCACATCTCGAATGGATCCGCCGGCGGGGTCGTCTCCGTCTCTTCCTTCGTCGTCCGCCGCTTGGTCATCCGCGTCGCTCCTTCCGTTTCGCCGTCGCGCCGTACGTGCCGAAGAACGTGTCGATCGCGTGCCGGTACCGCTCGAGGTAGCCCGCGCCGGCATCGAGCAACGAGCGCCCGGCGTCGGTGAGCGTGTACACACGACGCGCCGGTCCGCCCGCCTGGGCCTCCCACACCGACCGCACCAGTCCGTCCTTTTCGAGCTGGCGCAGCATCCGGTAAAGGGTCGTCATCTCGACCTGCGCGAGCCCGAGACTGCGCAGGTACTGCTCGATGAAGTACCCGTGCGCCTTCTGCGTGGAGATCGCGAGGAGGACGTACGGGGTAAGCAGATCGCGACCACTCCAGCCTGGCTCGCTTGGGCGGCTTCCTCGCGCTCCGCTTCCCGGCGACCGTGCGCGACCCGTTGTGCTCTGCTTTCGCCGACTTGACATCATTGCACCTATATGCATACTGCAGATATTGCCGCTCTGCAAGCAGAGCGATTCTAGGAGGCCCAAGTGGCTACCGCACCCGAACAGCTCAAGAGACGTGCGCGCACCGACGAGCCCGACCCCGAGGCGATCCAGTCCTTTTTCGAAGCGTCGGCCGAAGCCGCTCGCGAGTACCTCGCGGCGACCAATGCGTCCGCGCTTGATGGTCTGCGCAGGGCCTTCGCCGCGCAGAACGAGGGCTTGAAGGCGTGGACCCAGGCAGTCCAGGCCGGCCAGACTGCGGCGACGAAGATCGCTGCCGCGGGCAGCAAGCTCGTCGAGGACACGCTTCAGCCGAAATAACGGTCACGCACGTACCGGGCCCCCTCCCGGTCGTGCGGCGCGCGAGGACCTCGGCTCTGGTGCCCATCGACCGCGCTAGGAGCCGAGGCTCCTCGACCTCGCAAGACGGATCAGGTCGGCGAGCGTCGGCCAGAGTCCTCGACGGAACGCCAGCACGATCACAACGAAGATCGCGCCGGTCACCACGCCCGACGCCTCCGGCACGTTGGTGAGCGTGTCGCGGACGAGCAACACGACCGCCGCCCCGACGAGGCTTCCCCAGAGCGTTCCGATCCCTCCGAGGATGGTCATGAGGACAGCGGTGCCCGAGGTCGTCCAGTGCAGAAGGTCGAGCGAAGCGAACCCGTGTCCGAGCGCGAAGAGCGCGCCGGCAAGGCCGGCGAGTCCGCCCGAGAGCGCGAATGCGAGAAGCTTGTAGCGCCAGGTGTGATAGCCGAGCGCCTGCGCACGAGCCTCGTTGTCCCTGATCGCGACGAGCACGTGACCGAATGGCGAGTGCACGATGCGAATGGCGAGCGCGAAGCCGACGATCACCAGCGGCAGCGCGGCGTAGTAGAAATCGATCGAGCGTCCGACGCTGAGGCCCGGAAGGACCCGCGGCACGCCTTGCACCCCGTTCTCGCCACCTGTCAGAGCACGCCATTCGTTCGCGAGGTAGAACAGCATCTGCGCGAACGCGAGCGTCACCATGGCGAAATAGATGCCGCGGCGGCGGATTGCGAGGAAGCCGAACGGTACCGCCAGCGCCGCCGCTGACACTGCGCCGACCACTGCGGCGACCGGAAACGGGACCCCAAGCGCTTTCGCGGTGATCGCTCCCGCGTAGCCGCCGAAGCCCCAGAACGCCGCATGACCGAACGAGAGCAGGCCACCGAATCCGAGGAGCAGGTCGACCGAAACCGCGAAGAGGCCCCACAGCAGAATGTCGAGCGCAAGGACCGGGTAGAGGAGGCGCGGGAGCACGAGCGCGACCAGGGTCCCGCCCGCATAAGGCAGCAGCGTCACGAAACGCCTCACGTGCGGTCCACGGAACCAAACAGGCCCGCGGGCCGGACGAGCAGCACGACCGCCATGAGCGCGAAGGCGAGCACGTTCTCGAGCGCGGGGTCGAACACAGCGGCGAGGCTCGCGAGGATGCCGACGAGGAACCCGGCGACGACGGCACCGACGATCGATCCCATGCCGCCGATGACCACGACCGCGAAGGTGAAGATGATCAGCTCGCTGCCCATGAGCGGCGAAACGTTCCGCATGGGCGCCGCCAGCACGCCGCCGAGCGCGGCGAGCGCAACGCCGAAGCCGAAGACCGGTGTGACCCAGCGGTCGACGTTGATGCCGAGCGCCCGCGTCAGCTCAGGTCGCTCCGTCGACGCGCGTACCACCATGCCGACCCGCGTGCGCTCGATGAGGTACCACACGAGAACGCACACCGCGAGCGAGAACACGATCACGAAGAGCCGGTAGACGGGATACCCGACCGGTCCCAGCGAGAGCGACCCGCCAAGCTCCGCCGGGGCGGGATACGGCTGGCCCTGCAAGCCGAATCGCAGGCGCATCCCATCCTGGATGATGAGCGTGAGCCCGAACGTGAGCAGGAAGTTGTAGAGGGGATCGAGTCCGTAGAGGCGTCGGATGAGCAGTCGCTCGAGTCCCATCGCGGCGAGGCCGATCGCAAGGGGCGCGATCGCGAGCGCCGGCCAGAACCCGACGCCGAAGTCCTGGAGCAAGAGATACGCGCCGAACGCGCCGAGCATGTAGAAGGCGCCGTGTGCGAAGTTCACCACTCGGAGCACGCCGAAAATGACGGCGAGGCCGAGCGAGAGCAGCGCGTAGAAGCTGCCGTTAGCGAGGCCGTTGAAGAGTTGAAGGGCGACGTATTCCATAGGCACACGAGGGGCGGGACTTCTGTCCCGCCCCTTCAGGCTCCTGTGCTATTTCGGCATCTTGCAGCCGCCATCGGCGAGCGGCCGCGAGGCCTTCTCCGCCGAGAGCGTGCCGACGACCTTGGAGTAGTCGAACTGCTCCTTGGCCTCTGACTTCGGCTTGACCTGCGCGATGAGCGCGTCGTGCATGACCCAGTGGTCGTCGGCGCGCACGACGCCGTTCCGAATGAAGAAGTCGCTGAATTTGTAGCCCTCGAGCTGCTTCACCACGGCATCGGCGTCGTCGGTGCCGCCGCGCCGCACCGCCTCCATGTATTGCCACGCTGCCGAGTAGTTGCCTGCGTGGGCGAACGTCGGGCGGATCCCGGTGCGTTTGAGGAACTTGTCAGCGAACTGCCTGGACTGGTCGTCCATGCTCCAGAGCCACGGCGTCGTGTAGAGCGTGCCGGCGAAGGCGTCCTGCCCGAGCGCTGTGATGTCGGTGTCGAACAAGAGCCCGATCGCCAGCTTGATGTTCTGGTCTTTGAGCTTGAACTCGTTGTACTGCTTCACGACGTTCACCAGGTCGCCGCCGGCCTGCATCGCCCCGAGCACCTGGGGTTTCAGCTGGCCGGCCTTCAAGAGGAGCGAGGAGAAGTCGCCGGTCGTGTTCGGAAAGGGCGAGCCGTCTGACTGGATCACATTTCCGCCCGCGCCGATGACCGCTTGGCGGAAGGACTTCTCCATGTCCTGGCCGAACGCGTAGTTCGGATAGATGATGTACCAGCTCTTTCCGCCCTGCTGCGTCACCGTGATGCCGGTGCCCTGGGCGAGCATGTAGGTGTCGTACGCGTAGTGGAACGTGTACTTGTTGCAGCTGGCCCCGGTGAGATCGGTCGTCGCCGCCGTCACGTTGATGTAGAGCTTCTTTTGATCAAGCGCGACCTTCGCGATCCCGAGCGCGGCCGACGACGTCGGCACGTCCAGGATGAGATCCGCTGCGTTCCGTTCGTAGAATTCCTGCGCCTTCGCGGAGGCGACATCGGGCTTGTTCTGGTGGTCGGCGGTGATGACCTCGACGGTTCCACCGAGGGAGTTCTCGCCGTACTTCGCCTTGAAGTCTTCGACCGCCATCTTCACCGCTTCGACCGCGTTCTTGCCTGACAGGTCCGCGTAGACGCCGGACTGATCGTTGATGACCGCGATGACGAGCTTGCCGTCGCTAAGCTTGACCGCTCCACCGCCGGGACCGACGTTCCCGCCGCCGCAACCCGCGGCGAGAACGAGCGTCGCGACGAGGAGCGCGATCGTTCGCTGCATGCCGTACCTCCCTCCGGTCGTGCCGGATCTAAACGCCGAGATGGTGTAAGAGCTCGGATTCGCGGGCGATCACCTCCCCGTTGTCGAGCGACTCGACGATCTGGCCGTTCGCGATCAGGTAGTGACGATCGGCGACGGTGGTGGCGAAGCGCAGGTTCTGTTCGACGAGGAGCATCGTGGTCCCCTCGCCCTTCGCCTCGACCAGCATCGACGCGATGCGCTGGACGAGCACCGGAGCGAGCCCCTCGGTCGGTTCGTCCAAGAGCAGGACTTGCGCGCCCGTCCGCAGCGCTCGCGCGATCGCAAGCATCTGCTGTTCGCCGCCCGACAGCTTCGTGGCCGCGTGGCGGCGGCGCTCGTGCAGGATCGGGAACGCCTCGTACACGCGCTCGAGCGGCCAGCGCGTGTGTCCGACTATCGGCGGAAGCACGAGGTTCTCCGCGACGGACAGCGACGCGTAGATCCCTCGGTCGTCGGGCACGTAGGCGAGGCCGGCGCGAGCGCGCTCGTGCGGAGCGCGATCCGACAAGTCCGTGTCGCCGAGCCGCACTGAGCCGCGCTGCTGCTGGTGCAGACCCATGATGCAGCGCAGCACCGTGGTCTTGCCGGCCCCATTTCGGCCCACCAGCGTCACGAGCTCGCCTCCACCGACGCGGAACGAGACGCTCCGGACGGCCTGCGCCTCGCCGTACCAAGCCGAGAGATCGGTCACCTCGAGGGCCGGACTAGGCATGCGACTGTCCGAGGTAGGCGGTGACGACGGCGGGGTCCTCACGGACGGCGGCGTACGCGCCCTGCGCGATCACCCGGCCCTGCTGCAGCACGATGACCTGGTCGGCGAGCTCGGCAACGACGCCCATGTTGTGCTCCACGAGCACGACCGTGCGGCCCACACGCAGGCGGCGGATGAGCTCGATCGTTCGCCGGACATCCTCGAGGCCCATTCCCGCCGTCGGCTCGTCCAGCAGCAGGAGACGCGGATCGAGCGCGATCGCGAGAGCGAGCTCAAGCGCACGCTTCTGTCCGTAGGGAAGACTCCCCGCGGGTCGCGTGGCGAGCTCATCGAGGCCGACGTCCGCAAGGATGGAGCGGGCCCGGTCGTGGAAGCGGCCGAGGGCGCGGTCGGACATCCAGAAACGAAACCCGAGCGTGGACCCGGCCTGCAGAGCGAGCGCAGTGTGCTCGATCGCGGTGAGGTGATCGAAGAGGCTCGTGATCTGGAACGAGCGCGCGACACCGCGTCGCGCGATCTTCTCGGGCGAGAGACCGGTCGAGTCCTGGCCGAAGAGCAGGATGCGGCCCGCCGTCGGCCGGAGGAACCCGGTGAGAAGGTTGAAGAGGCTTGTCTTCCCCGCGCCGTTCGGACCCACGAGGGCGTGCACGCGGTCAGTGTCCAGCCGCAGATCGACCGAATCGACGGCGCGGAATCCGGAGAATTCCTTGACCAGCGCGCGCGTCTCGACCGCGTAGGCGGCCGTCTCTATCACTATCAGATCCGGGTCTTGCGGCCGGCCCAATACGGGTCGCGCATGACGCGCTTCAGCGTCTTCCCGGCCGCGCTCCGCGGGAACTCTTCCATGATCACGACCTCCTGCACCTGTTGGAAACGGGCTTCGACGCGCTCGTTGATCCAGATCCGCAGATCGTCGGCCGTGACGCTGCCCGGCTCACGCAGGATCACCGCGGCGAGCGGCGTTTCTCCCCATTTGTCGCTCGGGATCCCGAAGACGGCAGCCTCGCGCACCGCAGGGTGCTGGACGATGAGCTCCTCGATGTCGCGCGGGTACACGTTCACGCCTCCGGAGATGAGCATGTCCTTCTGCCGGTCGACCAGGTACAGGAAACCGTCCTCGTCCACGTAGCCCATGTCGCCGCTGTGCAGCCAGCCGTCGACGATGACTTCCCGCGTGAGATCCGGCCGCTTGTAGTAGCCGGACATGAGGAGCGGAGAGCGGCCGACGATCTCGCCAGTCTCACCGGGCACGACGTCGCGCCCGGCGTCGCCGAGGATGCGCATCTCGAAGAAGGGCGGCGGGACACCGACGGAGGTCGGCTTCCTCGCGTAGTCCGTCTTGTCGAGGATGGTCATGAATCCCTCGGTGAGCCCATAGAGCTCACAGAACACTCCCGGGACGCGCCGCGCCAGCTCCTCGCGGTGCTGCTTGTGGAACGGCGCGCCGACCGCGCCGAGCATCTCGAGGGATGGGACATTCGCGGCGGTGAACCGTGGCGAGTTGAGAAGGGCCACGATCTGTGACGGGACCATGAACATGTGCGTGACGCGCTCGCGCGCGATCGTCTCGATGACCGCGTCGGGCTCGAAGTGGCGATGCAGGACGAAGGTGCCGCCCATCACGAACGACGGCATCATGGTCAGGAACGCGCCGTTGAAGCACAGCGACCCTGAGTGCAGGACGACGCTTTCGGGAGTCATGCGCCACGCGCTGCCAAAGAGGGTGCCGTAGAGCGCACGAACGCGGTGGCTCAGCACGATGCCCTTGGGCTGACCCGTCGTGCCGCTGCTGTAGATGATGTTGTAGGGGTCGTCCTCGTCGACGGAGACCCGGGACGGCTCGGCATCGCTCGCGCTTGCGACGAGCACTTCGTAATCGCGATAACCCGCACGAGCCGGTCCGTCCGTCAGGAGATAACGATCCGCGGCGATGGCGAGCTCGGACCGGACCTCGTCCAGGTACGTCGCCTGGGCCACTTCGGTGACGATCAGCCCCACGTCCGCGTCGCTCAGCAGCGTCGAGAGGCCGCGTCCGCGGAGCAGCGAGCTGAGCGGGACCACGACCGCCCCGATCTTCGCCGCTGCCCAGTACACCTCGAGCAGCTCCAGCGAATTGGCAAGGAACGTCGCGATCCTGTCGCCCTTGACGACCCCCAGCTCGCGGACGGCGTTCGCCGCTCGGTTGACGCGCCGGTCGAAGTCGCGGTAGGTGAGGCGATGCTCCTCGAAGACGACCGCGAGCTGATCGGGCCGGTACCGTGCGTGCTTGGCGAGCACTCCTTGGATGTCCATCGTTCGCGCTCAGGCCCGTCCCAGGTACGCGGCCTGGACGTGCGGGTTCGCGAGGAGCTCCGTGCCCGTGCCCTCGAGCACCACGCGGCCGAGCTCGATCACGTACGCGCGCTGCGCGAGGCGCAGGCTGAGCGGCACGTTCTGCTCGACCAGCAGGATCGTCGTGCCCTCCGCGTGGATCTCCTTGAGCGCGCGAAACACCGCCTGCACGAGCAGAGGCGAAAGTCCGGCGGAAGGCTCGTCTACGAGGAGGATCTTCGGTCGCGCCATGAGCGCGCGGCCGATCGCTACCTGCTGCTGCTCGCCACCGCTCATCGTTCCGGCCCACTGCGCAAGGCGCTCGCCGACTCGAGGGAAGAGCCGGATCACCCGCTCGATCATCGCCGCCCTGCCGGACCAGGCTTCGCTCGAGGCCATCGCACCGAGCTCCAGGTTCTCGAGCACGCTCATCTCGGGAAAGAGCTGACGCCCTTCGGCAACCTGCACGATCCCGGCGGCTGCGATCTCGTGAGAGCCAAGGCCGAGGAGCTCGCGACCTCCGAGCCGGATCGACCCGGCGCGTGCGGGCACGATGCCGCTGATCGTGCGAAGCAGCGTGGTCTTTCCGGCTGCGTTCGCCCCGACGAGGGCGACGGCTTCATGTTCGTCCACGTGTAGCGCGAGGTCGTGCAGCACCGAGACCGCTCCATAGCCGGCGACGAGGCCCGAGATCTCGAGGAGCGGCATCACTCCAGAGTCTCCGTGCCGAGATAGGCCTCGATCACGCGCGGGTCGCGGGCCACGTCCTCGTAGCGGCCCTCCGCGAGCTTCTTGCCGTAGTCCATCACGAGCACATGGTCCGACAGGTCGCGCACGGTCGACATGACGTGTTCGATCAGCAGCAGCGTGATGCCTTGCGCCCGCACCTCGTGCAGCAGTCGGACGGCGTCGCGCTCTTCGACCGGGGTGAGGCCTTCCATGACCTCGTCGAGCATGAGCAGCGCGGGCTTCGTCGCGAGCGCACGCGCGAGCTCGAGGCGCTTTCGATCGGCGAGCGTCAATGACGTCACCGCTCCGTGCCGCTTCGGTCCGAGGCCCACAAGATCCACGAGGCGCTCGGCGTCCTTACGCGCCGCGCCGAGGCCGCACGATCCGCCGAAGAGCGCGCCGACGACGACGTTGTCGAGCACGTCGAGGTCGACGAAGGGCTGCACGACCTGGAAGGTCCGGCCCATCCCGGCGCGCGTCCGGGAATGCGCTGGCGTGCGCGTCACGTCGGTCCCTCGGAACCGGATCGTCCCGGCATCCGAGCCGAGCAAGCCGGAGACCAGGTTGAACGTCGTCGACTTTCCCGCGCCGTTCGGTCCGATGATCGCGACGGTCTGTCCCTCGGCGACGGTGAACGAGAGGCCGTCCACGGCGGCGAGACCGCGGAAGCGGCGCACCAGGCCGCTCACCTCGAGAAGTGCCACGCCCACCTCCGATCAGGCCGCGACCGGCGGACCTCTCCGACGAGGCCAAGGAGCCCGCGCGGCATGAACAGCACCGCGACCACGATCACCAGGCCGTAGACGACCTGGTAGCCCTCTTTCCAGGGCGGGGTCACCCGCAGGTACTCCTCGAGCGAGCGCATGAGGATCGTGCCGATGACCGGACCGGCGGTGGTGTAGAGGCCACCGAAGATCGGGAACACGAGGGCCGCGACCGATCGTCCGATGTCGAACGCGTCGTTCGGGTCGGTGTGCGTGATGAACGGCATGTAGAAGGCGCCCGCCAGGCCGGCGAGCGTCGCCGACGCGACGAACAGGACGACCTTCACGCGCACGACGTCGATCCCCATGACCTGCGCGACCGTCTCGTTCGCGCGGATCGCGCTGACCGCGTACTGAAACCGTGACCAGCGCACCCCGAGCGAGGTCGCGAGCGCGAGGACGAAGATGGCTCCGATAAGGTAGTAAGAGAGGAGACGGTCGCCGTCGAAGAGAGGCGGCATCGCGATGCCGACGGTTCCGCCGGTGAGATCCGGGAATTGCAGCGCGACGGTGCGAAGGACCTCGGCGAACGCGAGCGTCGCGATCGCGAAGTAGATCCCGCGCAGGCGGAGCGTCACGACGCCGAGCGCGAGCGCGAGCGCGGCGACGGCGCACGCGGCGACAAGCATGCCGACCAGCGGCGGGAGCGCCCAGGTCCGGTGAGCGATCGCGACCCCGTACGCTCCGAGCCCGAAGAACGCGCCGTGCGCGAGCGACAGCTGGCCGGTGCGCGCGACGACGTCCCAAGAGAGCGCGAGTGTCATGAACATGAGCATCACGTTCGCGAGGAGCATCAGATATCGATCGCTTCCGATCCCCAGCCACGGAAGCACGACGACCACCGCGATGAAGGCCGCCCAACCGAAGAGGTTGCGTCTCACCTGCGGAGACCGCTCGGCCTGACGAGCAGGACGAGGAAGATGATCACGAAGAAGAGGCCGTCGCGGAGGGCGGCGCCACCCGGGACGTACTGCGACACGAGTTGCTCCGCGAGCCCGAGCAGCAAGCTCGCCCAGATGACACCCGCGAGGTTTCCGAGCCCCGCGAGCACCACGATCGAGAACGATTTCAGGAGCGTCCCGAGCCCGAGGAAGGGCGAGACCTGTGTCTGGAAGATGAGCATCAGGCCGGCGGCCGCGGCCAGCGCCGCGGAAAGACCGAAGGCGAACTCGTATACGCGATCGATGGGGATGCCCACGATCTGCGCGCCGAGGCGGTTCTGCGCGACCGCGCGCATCTGCTTCCCGAGTCGCGTGCGGGCCAGAAGAAGGTAGGTCGCACCGACGAGCGCGACCGACACGACGAAGGCGGCGATGCGGGCGAAGGTGACGTTCACGAAGCCGAGCTCCAGCAGGTCGAAGCGCCACGCCAGATTCGCGTCCTTCGCCTGTGGCGAAAGGAGGATCGAGGTCGCGTTCACCGCGAGGATCGAGAGGCCGAAGGTGAGGAGCATCTGGTTGAGCTCGGGTTGCCTCAGCACCGGGCGCAGCGCGAGACGGTAGATGCCGGCCGCGAGGACGTAGAGCGCGACCGCCGACAGCGGAAGCCCGATGACGATCACCAGTGGGCTGACCGCCGGGCCCAGGCCGGACACGCCGGAGAGCGTCACGTACAGCCAGAAACCGATGAACGCGCCGAGCATCACGAACTCGCCGTGCGCGAAGTTCACGACGCCGATGACGCCGAGGGAGATGGCGAGCCCGAGCGCCGTCAGCGCGTAGAGGCCCGACCGCAGGATCCCGAAGAGGAGCGTCTGCGGCAAGGCCTCCATCAGGCTGACGCGACCCGTGAGGCCACGGCCACCCGAAGCTGCGCGTGGAGCTCGCGATCGAACTCTTTCGGCTTCTCGATATATGGGGTGTGGCCGCAGTCCTTGAGAACGACCTCGCGAGACAACGCGCCTTCCGGGTCGTAGCGCCGGAGGACCGCGCGCATCTGCGACACCATGGGCTGCGGGGGAAACACATCCTCCCCCGGCCAGCCCGGGACGACGCCCATCTTCCCGAGCGTGCCGAGATCGAAGAGCGATGCGTCGGCCACGATCTGGTCGTCCGCTCCGCGGATCCAACGCACGTTTGGTTTGCGCTCGCGGGGGAGCGAGACGAAGCGCTTCACAGTGTCGCCGACGTACTTGGGGGACAGCGCGTTCGCGGGCCCGAAAACCCCTGGCGCGACGTTCGGCCAGTTCGCCGACGGCACGAGATCGCCGGGATATGCGCGCGGGCCGACGCGCTCGCTCAACATCGACGAGAGAAGCTCCTCCTCGCGCTTGGCGTGGAAGGGTGGCTTCCAGTAGAAGCTGTTCATCACGAAACGCGGCGCGGTGAGGCCCTCGCTCGATCGGTCTTGCGCGGCCATGCGCGTCGCGAACTCGGCGTTCACGATCCCGCCGCCGGAGCCGGCGAAGTCGGCGTAGCAGGGCTCACCGTCGAGACCCTTGCATCCGGAGAATCCGTACGGGGAACCGGGCGCGACAAGCGTCGCGGTCAGCACGCGCCGCTCTGAGGCTCGGGCGATCAGCGCGAGCGCGATCGAACCACCCAGCGAGTGGCCCACGAGATGGAAGAGGTCGAGGTCCAGCGCGTCGGCGAGAGCGAGAAGGTCGTCGACCCAGTCGCCCATGCCGCGGGTCGCGTCGATCAGTTTGTCTTCGGTCTCGCCGTATCCGCGTAGGTCGGGCGCGATACCGCGGTAGTCGGGCGGCAGGCGCAGCATGGTCTCTTCCCAGAACGTCGCCGAGCTCGCATTTCCATGGACGAAGAGCACCGGCGTCGCGTGGTCAAGCCCGCTCGAAAGCACGTGCGTCGAGATGCGGGCAGTCGCGATCTGTCGCTCGGTGATACCCGGCAGCGTCGGTATGCGTCCCACGTGCGCGCCTCCCCAAATGAAAGAGTGGGCGGGGCGCCTCGCGGCGCCCCGCCGTGGGTCCGTTACTTCAGTGGCGCGGTCTTGAGGTTGTCCGGGAACACGATCTCCTGTTTCCCTCCCTGGAACTGGAAGCTGATAAGACCGGTGAACCCCTGGTGCTTGATCGTGTTGCTCGGCGTGAACTTGAGCGTCGGTCCGAGTGGCGACTCGTAGTTGGTCGCTTCCATCGCGCTGATCCAGCCGGCCTTGTTGCCGGCGCCGGACTTGGCGAGCGCGTTGGCGACGGTCACGAGGTTTGTGAACGCGAGCGCTGACCAATAGCTGACCGGCGGCTTGTTGTATTTCTTCTGGAAGTCAGCGACGAATTTCTTCGACGCGGGTGCCGGGATGTCCGCCGTCCACAGCGTCGCGCCGGCGACGCCCTCGGCGACCGGCGACTTCGCGAAGTCAGGCGGGAACGATGGCGGTGACGCGTAGATGAGCTTGGGCTTGTAGCCGATCTCGCGCATCTGCGTGAGGAACGGAATCATGTCGCCTGCGAACGGCACCATGATCAATCCCTCAGCGCCGGACGCCTTCACGCGATTGATGAGCGCAGTGAAGTCTGTCGAGCCGGTCTTGAAGGCCTCACCGATGGTGAGCTCTTGTCCCTGAGCGGGGAGCGTCGTCTTGAATCCGTTGAACGCGCCCGTACCAAAGAGACCGTCCTCGTAGACGACGGCCCACTTCTTGACCGGTGACGTCTTGAGGAATGCGAGCGTCGATTGCGCGTTCTGGTACTCCCACGGGTGGTAGTGGAAGAACCAGTCCTGTCCCTGGAAGCCCTGCTCGACCGAGGTCGCGGCCGCACCGGTCCAGGCCATCGGCACCTGTGCCTTCTTGGCGGGCTCGATGAGCGCGGCGCTGATCGTGCTGGCGAGGCCGCCCATCATGACCTCGACCTTGTCGCTCGAGACGAGCTTCTCCCACGACGCGACCGCGGTGGCTGGGTCGTTCTTGTCGTCTTCGTAGATGACCTCAATTGGGGCGCCGTTGGCGCCGCCCGCGGCGTTGATCTGCTCGCGCGCGAGCTCGTAGCCGTCCTTCATGTCCTGACCGGTCGCGGCCGACGGGCCCGTGAGCGGGAGGATCGCGCCGAGCTTGATGGCGGCCTTGGTGGCCGCGGTCGTGGCTGTGGCGGCGGTCGGCGAAGTCGCGGGCGTGCCACCGCCGCAGGCTGCGACGACGATTCCGGCCAACGCGACGATCGAAACGATTGTCTTGCGCACGTTCGGTGCTCCTTTCATTTGGATGCGGCGGCGGAGGCGGCCTTTTACTTCACCCATCACCTCCGAATCGCTGTCTGAGCTCGCGCTTCAAGACCTTTCCCGCGGCGTTACGCGGGAGCGCGTCGATGAACGCGTATCCCTTGGGCGTCTTGTATTTCGCCAGCCGAGCGCGGCAGTGTTCCCCGAGCGCGTCGGCGCTCACGCGCATACCCGGGCGGAGCACGACGACGGCGAAGACCGCCTCGCCCCACTTGGGATCCGGAACGCCGATGATCGCCGCCTCGGCGACCGCGGCGTGGGCGAAGAGGACGTCTTCGACCTCGGCGGAATACACGTTCTCGCCGCCGGTGATGACCATGTCCTTCTTCCGGTCGACGAGCATGAGGAAGCCCTCGTCATCGAGTCGGCCGAGGTCGCCGGTCCTGAACCAGCCGTCGTCGGTGAACGCCTCGCCGGTCGCGTCCGGCCGTTGCCAGTACCCGGCGAAGACGTTGGGACCGCGGAACTGCACCTCACCGATCTCATTCGGAGCGCAGCGCTCGCCATTCTCGTCGACGACGCGCAGCTCGACGTGCAGGAACGGCTTTCCCGCCGTCGCGAGCTTGCGACGCCAGTCGTCGACCGGCATCAGCGTCCCGCCAGGCGACGTTTCCGTCAGGCCGTAGCCCTGGAGGAAGCCGAAGCCGCGTGCCGCGACCGCCTCCATCACCGCGAGGGGATGCGGCGCGCCCCCGGAAATGCAAAAACGCACCGATGGGTAGTGGACCGAGTCGAAGTCCGTGCGCTTGAGCAGCTCGAGCCAGATCGCCGGGACGCCGAAGATCACGCGCACCGCATAGCGGAGGACGAGCTCGAGGAGCGCGTCGGGTTCGAAGGTGCGCATGATCGCCACGCGACCGCCGAGGTAGAGCGTGGGCACGAGATAAAGGCCGATGCCACCGGAGTGGAAGAAGGGCAGCACCGAGATAGTGGTGTCGTCCGGGCCAAGGCCGACCGGCGGCGCGACGTTGAGGCAGTTCCAGAACACGTTGGCGTGCGTGAGCACGGCGCCCTTGGGGTGCCCGGTCGTCCCCGCGGTGTAGAGGATGAGATGCGGATCGCCGAATCGCCCCTGCTCGTCGATGGCCGGAGCGTTCGCCGAGCTCGCGGCGAGGAGCGCCTCGTAGTCCGGCCCGAAGGCGACGCGTCGGTCCGCTGCGAGCGGTGCCGTGAGCTTCGCGGCGAGACCCTCGTGCTCGGGTCCGATGAAGAGAACGCTCGCGCCCGAGTCCTGGAGCTGGTGATCGAGCTCCGGCGGCGCGAGCCGCCAGTTAAGAGGTGCGAGCAGCGCGCCGATCCGGGCGGTGGCAAAAAACACGTCGACGAACTCGATGCAGTTCACGGCGAGTGTGGCCACCCGGTCGCCACGACGCACCCCGAAGCGATCGCGGAGGACGTTGGCCAAGCGGCTGACGCGCTCGTCGAGCTCGCGATACGTGAGCTGCCGCGTGCCCTCGACCAGAGCCTC
>DASYSC010000083.1:0-8056 GCA_036003765.1 Candidatus Limnocylindria bacterium | reverse complement strand
TGCTCGCCCAAGCCGGTGCAGCGGCCGCTGCCGATCTGGATCGGCGGCTCCAAGCCGCGCGTGATGCGTGTCGCCGCGAAGTACGGCGATGCGTTCAACATCACGGTGAGCGCGTCCGCGCCCGCGGAGCTGCCCGATCGCCTCCACGAGCTCGATGACGCGTGCCGCTCGGTGAACCGTGACCCCAAGACGCTGCTCCGCAGCGCGTTCCTCATCGCGTGCGTCGCCACCACGCAGGACCGATCGGACGCGTTGCTCGACCAGCTCGCCGCGCGCGCGAAGACCGACCGCGCCGGGTTCCTCGCCTCCCGCCCGGGCCTCATCTTCGGCAGGCCCGAGGTGGCCATAGAGAAGCTCCGCACGTACGCCTCGCTGGGCGTCGGCCACGTGAACGTGATGTTCCAGCCGTACGGAACCGAGCGCGAGCAGATCGCCGCGCTCGGCGAGGCCGCAACGGACCTCGCCCGCAGCACGGCCGCGGCTTGACGCGACCGGGGATGAAGCCGGGGCGCCGGGACGATCTCACCGATCTTCGCCGCCAGACGGTCATCTGGATCGCGGTCCTCATCTGGCTCGGGTGGGGCTATCTCGTGACGATCCCGCCGGCGGGCCCCTACGCCGACGCGGTGCTGACCATCTTCACCGCATTCCTCGCGCTGGTCGTCCCGCTCGTCTCGCTCGTCATCGCGGCCGCCTGGATCCTCGCCCTGCGCGAACGCCTCCGGGGCTAGTCGCGGGGACGCTTCAAGTGGTGATCGGTCTCGCGCTGGTACGCCGACGCGAGCGCGACGAGGAGCGGCTCGCTGAAAGGCGGGCCGACAACCTGCAGCCCCACCGGAAGCCCATCAGTCCCGAAGCCACAGGGGAAGAAGATCGCGGGCAGCCCAGCGAGGTTCCCGGCCGGGATGAGCCCGATATTGCCGGGACGCTTGTCGGGCGGTGGCCCGGCGCTCGCAGTCGTGGGCGGGCTATCGAGAGGCTGCGTGATCGGCGTCGCGGTGATCGCGCGGCCGACGGAGAGGATGACGTCGACGTCCTCGAAGATCGCGCCGAACGCGCCCTGAAGGCTGCTTCGAAGACGCATGGCGTGGAGGTAGTCGCGTGCCTTGATCTCGAGCGCGGCGCGGAGCCCCGCCTTTTGACGGGCATCGACGAGCTGTTCGAACCGCGGACCCTCGATGAGCTCCGCGAAGATCTCCGCGCCTTCGGCGCCATACACCGTCTGCACCATCGGGCCGAACGGCATGACCGGCAGCGTCGCGCGAGCGAAGCGCGGCACCACCTTCTTGAACTCCGCGATCCCCTTTTCGAGGGCCTGCCTCGCCTCGGGCGAAGGGTGGTCCACGATGTCCTCCTCGGCGAAGCCGACGCGGGCACGCTTCACCGCCGACACCGCGGCGCGGGGCGCGAGCGGCTCGAAGCGCTTGCCGCTCGTGGTGGGATCGGCGGCATCGCCGCCGGCGATCGCCGCGAGGACGGTCGCGCAGTCGTCCGCCGTGCGCGCCATCGGGCCGAGCTTGTCGAGCGTCCAGGAGAGCGCCATCGCACCCTTCCGTGAGACGAGCCCGTAGGTCGGCCGCAAGCCGGTGATCCCGCAATAGGCCGACGGCGTGCCGATCGAGCCTGAGGTCTCCGACCCGATCGCGAAAGGAACGAGCCCTGCGCCGACCGCGGACGCGGACCCGCTCGATGATCCGCCGGACCAGCGCTCTACGTTCCAGGGGTTGCGTCCGGGGCCCTGAAGCGATGCGCTCGGGTAGCGGTAGCCGCCGCCTCCCGCGAGCTCGACCATCGCGAGCTTGGCCGCGATGACGGCCCCGGCTCTCTTGAGCTTGGCGATCGCTGTCGCGTCCTCGCCGATCATCTGATCGCGATACGGCGGCGCGCCCCAGGTGGTCGGCGCCCCGCGCGCGGCGAGCAGGTCCTTGGCGCCGTACGTGATGCCGGTGAGCGCTCCACCATCCTTGCGCGCGAGGACGCCATCGGCGCGCTTCGCTTCATCGAGCGCCCGCTCCGGTGTGAGCGCCGCGACGGCGTTGTACTTCGGTCCGAGCTTGGCGAGGAGATCGAGTGATGCCCGGGCGAGCTCGACGGCGGAGATTCGCCGCTTGCGGAGCGCCGCGGCGAGCTCAGCCGCCGTGCAGAAACGAACTTCGCTCGCGCTCAATCGGCTTCGAAGACCGTCGGGGGCTCGGTCTCGATCGGAACGCGCTGCGCGCGAAGTTCGGTCGCGGCCTTCTGCACGTTCTCGCGCGCTTCGTCGGCGAGCCGTGCGGGATCGTCGATGTTCCGCTCTTCCTCCGCCACCGAAGTGACGACAATAGCGTGCTAGGCTCGGCCGAGGAGCTGAAAGCGTGCAGTACCGACGTCAGAGCCTCGTCGAGCAGCCGTTATCGCCGCGCGACTATGACGTCCCCGTCGGATGGTGGGGCTGGAATTGGGAACCGCCCATCCCGATGTCGATCACCGAGCTTCTTGAAGCGCGCAACATGGACGCACGGACCGCCGCGCTCTGCGGCATCGTCCTCGAGACGCACGGATCCCTGCTCATCGCCGCGGAGCAGCCTCACTCAGGCAAGACAACGACGCTGACCGCGCTCCTCGACTTCCTGCCGAACCGCGTGCGCCGCGTTTTCTTGCGCGGCTGGGTCGAGACCTTCGATTACGTCGAGCAGACCAAGCCCCAGGACACGATCCTGTTGGGCAACGAGCTCTCCTCGCATCTGCCGGTGTACCTCTGGGGACCGAAGGCGGTGCGCGTCTTCGAGACACTACGGAAGGGCTACGCGCTCGGCTCGACACTGCACGCGGACAGCGCGGCCGAAGCGGTCGCCCAGCTCACCGGAGAGCTCGGCGTCGCCGCGAGCGATCTCGCTCGCGTGGATCTGCTCATGGTCATGCGGGTGTACGGGACGGCGCGCGGGCAGTATGCCCGGCGTGTGGTCTCGCTCCACCGCCTGATCCCACGCGGCGGCGCGGCACTGCGGATGATCTCGCTGGTGGAGCACGACGAGCGGCGCGACGACCACAGGCACGTCGAGGACGCCGAGCTCGCGCTTCTGGAAGCGCGATGCGGTCAGGGCGCCGCGGGGGAGCTCGACCGGCGCACGGCGTTGCTCGAAGACCTTGTGCGGCAACGGCGCCGCGCGATCCCCGACGTGCGCGCGGCCCTCGCCGAGTACCGTGGAGAGCGAGCCAGAGTCGACATGCGAGGAGATCCGACCGTATGACGCAAGCCACGACCATCGGCGCGCTCCGCGAGACGAGCTACCGGCCGAAGAGCGTGAAGCAAGAGCTCCGCGGAAACCTCATCTCCGCTCTTGCCGCGAAGCAACCGATCTTCGAAGGGATCGTCGGCTACGAAACGACGGTGATCCCCCAGATCGAGAACGCCATCCTATCGGGACAGGACATCATCCTGCTCGGCGAGCGCGGCCAGGCGAAGACGCGCATCGCGCGCAAGCTCATCGAGCTCCTCGACGAGGCGGTCCCGGCCATCGCGGGATGCGAGATCAACGACGAACCGTTCGCGCCGATCTGCGCCGCATGCAAGTACCGCATCGCGAACGACGGCGACGCGGTCGAGCTCGTTTGGCTCACGCCGGACCAGCGTTACAGCGAGAAGCTCGCGACTCCGGACATCTCGATCGCCGACCTCATCGGCGAGGTTGACCCCATCAAGGTGGCCGAGGGCCGCTACCTGTCCGACGAGCTGACCATCCACTACGGACTTGTGCCGCGCACGCACCGCGGCATCTTCACCCTGAACGAGCTCCCCGACCTGGCGGAGCGGGTCCAGGTCGGACTGCTGAACGTCATGGAGGAGCGCGACGTCCAGATCCGCGGGTACAAGGTGCGGCTGCCACTCGATCTCTTCGTCGTCGCGTCGGCGAACCCGGAGGACTACACCAACCGCGGCCGCATCATCACGCCGCTCAAGGACCGTTTCGGCTCGCAGATTCGCACGCACTACCCCCGCGAGATCGCGACCGAGGTGGCGATCACCGAGCAGGAGCGCCAGACCTTCGTCGACGAGGGCATCACGACTGTGGTGCCGGGCTACATGAAGGAGGTCCTGGCCGAGATCTCGCAGCTCGCGCGCCGCTCGTCCGACATCTCGCAGCGCTCTGGTGTCTCGGTACGGGTCACCGTCGCGAACTACGAGAACCTCGTCTCCGCGGCGCTCAAACGCGCGCTGCGCACGGGAGAGACGAGCGTCGTCCCGCGCATCAGCGACCTCCCCGCGGTGGTCGCCTCGACCGCCGGCAAGATCGAGCTCGAGTCGGTCGGCGAGATTTCGGAGGAACGCGTCATCGATCGCCTCGTGCAGCGTGCGGTGCTGAACGTTTTTAACCGCACGTTCTCGCTCGTCGAGTTCGACTCGCTCCTCGCGGCGTTCCAACGCGGCGCGACGATGCACGTCTCCCCCACGCTCGCGAGCCAGGAGTACGTGAAGCAGGCGCTGCAGATCCCGGGGATGAAAGGCGCCGTCGCCAAGCTGGGCGCGACCGGTAATCCCGCGGCGATCGCCGCCGCGGTGGAGTTCGTGCTCGAGGGTCTGCATCTCAACCGCAAGCTCAACAAGGAGCGCGGCGAGACGCGCTCCACCTTCAGGGCGTGAACGAGCCCGGCGCTCACGAGCCGACCGGCAACGAGCCCCCGGGCCTCGCGCGGCCGTTCGCGGATGTTCGGTACTCGCGCTGGGATGGCACGCAGCGCCTGGACGCCCTCGAGGCGGACGAGCTTCTCGGGGCGATGGCCGACGAGCTTCTCTCGGGGGGCGATCTCGAGGACGCCATGGCGCGACTTGCGCGCTGGGGCATCCCCGGTCGCATGGAAGGCCTGAAGGACTTCCTCGAGCGCCTCCGGATGGCCAAGCAGCGGCGCGCCCAGCGGCACGATCTCTCAAAGACTTTCGATCAGCTCAAAGAGAAGCTCGAGGAAGTCAAGCGGCTCGAGCGCGAGGGCCTCGACCGACGGCGGAACGCGCCGGCGCCGAACGAGCAGCTCAAGGCCGCGATGGAGAAGCTCGCCGCGGAGCGCATCGCGCAGCTCGACCAGTTACCCGAGGACTTCGGCCGCGCGGTGCGGGCGCTCAAGGACTACGAGTTCGTCGAGCCGAAGGCCGCGGAGAAGTATCAGGAGCTCCTGAAGGAGCTCCAGCAACAGGTCCTGGGGTCGTACTTCAAGAACATGCGCGACTCGCTCACGAACCTCACGCCCGAGCAGCTCGAGCGGACGCGGCAGATGATCCGCGACCTCAACCGCGCGCTGAAGGAGCGCATGGAGGGCGGCGAGCCCGACTTCGAGGCGTTCCAGCGGCAGTACCCCGAGCTCGCGGGCGGCGCGAAGGACTGGGACGATCTGCTCCGCCAGCTAGCGCAGGGCATGGCCGCGATGCGCTCGCTCTGGCAGTCGATGTCCGCCGACATGCGCTCGCAGCTCGAGGAGCTGCTTGGCGCCGCGTTCAACGATCCCGGCCTCCAGGAAGCGATGAACGAGCTCGCCGAGACGCTCGGGCAGCTGATGCCGATGGAGGGCTACGACCACGCGATGTCCGGCGACGAGCCGCTCACGCTCGCCGAGGCCCTCGGCCTCATGGACGAGATGAACCAGCTGTCGGACATGGAGGACGTCGTGCGGAGCGCGCGCAACTCCGAGGATCTGGAGGCCCTGGACCGCGACCAGGTCGAGCAGCTCGCCGGACCGTCCGCGAAACAGGCCCTCGACGAGCTGCGGCGCATGACCCAGCTGCTCGAAGAAGCGGGCCTCATCCGGAAAGACGGTGACCGCTACGAGCTCACGCCGCGCGGCATTCGCAAGATCGGCCAGCGCTCACTCGAGGAGATCTTCGCCACCCTGAAGAAGGACGCCTTCGGCGGCCACCGCGCGAAGTCCCGAGGGCGCGGCGGCGACCCGACGGACGAGCTCAAGACCTACGAGTTCGGCGATCCATTCCTGCTCGACCTTCCGGGCACGGTCCGCAACGCGGTGATGCGCCAGGCGGGAGGCTCTGCCCCCCGACCCCCGAAGGTGCCTGTCAAGCTCGCGGCGGACGACTTCGACGTGTATCGGACCGAGCTCGTCACGCAGTCGGCGACCGCGATCCTCGTCGACGTCAGCCGCTCGATGCTGTTCCGCGGCTGCTTCCTCGCCGCAAAGAAGGTCACCCTGGCGCTCGATTCGCTCATCCGGTCGACCTTCCCGAAGGACGACCTCTACATCGTCGGCTTCTCGGCGTACGCGGCGGAGCTCAAGCCGGCTGACCTGCCGCGCCTCACCTGGAACGAGTACGTGTACGGCACGAACATGCAGCACGCGTTCGAGACGGCGCGAACGCTGCTCTCGCGCTCACGCGGGAAGAACAAGCAGGTCATCCTGATCACCGACGGCGAGCCGACCGCGCACTTCGAGCAGGGCAACCCGATCCCGCGCTTTTCGTATCCGCCGACGCGGCGCACGTTCGAGGAGACGCTTCGCGAGGTCGTGCGCTGTACGCGCGAGGGGATCACGATCAACACGTTCATGCTCGCGCGTGGCCACTATCTCGTGGACTTCGTGAACCAGATGTCCAAGATCAACACCGGCCGCGCGTTCTACGTGGAGCCGGAGCACCTCGGCGAGTACGTGCTCGTCGACTACGTCACGCACAAGAGGCGGCGCGTCGCTTAGGCGCGGCCAGGCGAGCGGGAACCGAACGAGAAGAACGCCACCGCGAAGCAGACCGCGGCTCCGACGAGCGGCCAGTACACAAGTCCCAGGGTCGCCCCGACAAAGCCAAACCCTGCTCCGACGCGCTCCAGGCCGCCAGTCGATAGCCCGAAGAGGTTGCCGGTCTGGAACGCCCACGCCGACCACGCCCCGACGAAGCCGGTCCAACCGCCGAGGATCGCTGACGTCACGAGAGCGGAGCCGCCCTGGCGCGTGAGCGCGCGGCTGAGCGTCGCCCACGCGACGACCGAGACCGCCGCCCCGAGCCACCCGAGAACAGGCAACTGCTCGAAGTAGCTGATCGCCACGAAGCCGATGGTGCCGAGGAGGATGAGCCCGAGGAGTCGCATTCGCTTTGAAGCTACCGGAGACCGGGCTTCCCGTCCGTATCGGACGACACGCTCGGCCGCTCGGAGCGTCTGTCGACAGTCACGAGCGCTTGGCCGGATCCCCGCTCTTCATGAACGCGAGCACCCGCCGCCACGCATCGTCGCACTCGCGCCTGTGCTCGACATATGTCCGGTCGAAGAAGGAATGCGGCGCGCCCGGATAGGTCTCGATGTGGTGCTCGACGCCCGCAGCGGCGAGCGCGTTGTCGAACGCGGCGATATCGGTCGCCGGTATGCCCGGGTCGTCGCCGCCGAAGAGCCCGAGCACCGGCGCATGCATCCGCTTGGCCTCAGCCGCGGGTACCGGCCAGGTCTCGCCTTCGCGTTTGGAGAGGCGGCCGTAGAACCCGACCACGCCCGCGAGGCCCTGCTGCTCCGCCGACGAGAGGAACGCGATCCGACCACCGAAGCAGAAGCCGAGAACGAAGCTGCGCCGTGCTGGAGTCGCCTCCGCGAGTTGGGTGAGGCTCGCGGCAATGTCCGCGAAGAGGGTCTTCGGTGCCGTCTGCCGGACGTGCGGCATGAAGTCGAAATCGTCGGAGCGACGCGCGGTACCCGCGGTCCGCCCGAAGTAATCGAACGCGAGCGCATTGACGCCTGCGGACGCGAACCGCTCCGCGAGCTCCTCATAGAAGGGATGTAGGCCGCGGACGTCCGGGGCGATCACCACGCCGGCGTCGCCAGCCGCTTTCGCGAGGTACGCGCGGAACTTCGTGCCGTCGGCGCTGACCAGGAGCGTCACGTCACCGCCCGCGCCACCCGACATCGGCGGAAGAACGTCCTCGGGGATCGCGGGAGGCCGGGCACCGGGCGGATAGCACATGGCGGACCTCCTGCGAACGTTCGCTCGGTATCCTGCCAAATGGTGAGCGGTCCCGTCGGGCTCGCGTGGCACGACCGTTATCTCGGTCGCGGGTTCGTTCCCCGTCGCGCGTCGTGGTCGCGCTACGCCCTCG
>DASYSC010000082.1:0-7195 GCA_036003765.1 Candidatus Limnocylindria bacterium | reverse complement strand
ATGCTCGCGGATATATGCGCCGTCGGCGATCGTCATGCGCTGCGATTCGCCATCGGTCGTCTCGGCCATCTTGTTCACGAGCACGCCGTCAACGTCGCGCGCGAGCAGGTCGTCCCACTCGCGCGACCAGAGGACCTTGATGACGTTCCAGCCCGACCCGCGGAAGACCGACTCGAGCTCCTGGATGATCTTACCGTTGCCGCGCACCGGCCCGTCGAGACGCTGCAGGTTGCAGTTGACGACGAAGGTAAGGTTGTCGAGGCCCTCGCGTGCCGCGACGTGCAGCGCGCCGAGCGCCTCGGGCTCGTCGCACTCGCCGTCGCCGACGAACGCCCACACGCGAGAGCCCGATGTGTCCTTGATCCCGCGGTGCTGGAGGTAGCGGTTGAAGCGCGCCTGGTAGATCGCCGCGAGCGGGCCGAGGCCCATCGAGACCGTCGGGAACTCCCAGAACTCGGGCATGAGCCGCGGGTGCGGGTAGCTCGAGAGTCCCTCGCCGGGAACGACCTCGCGGCGGAAGTGGTCGAGCTGCGATTCGGTGAGCCGCCCCTCCACGAACGCCCTCGCGTAGATCCCTGGAGCGGCGTGGCCCTGGAAGAAGATCTGGTCTCCCGAGGCGCCGTCGTCCTTGCCGCGGAAGAAGTGGTTGAAGCCCACTTCGTAGAGGCTCGCCGCGGAGGCGTACGTCGCGAGGTGCCCGCCGATGCCTTCGTAGTGGTGGTTGGCGCGTACGACCATGGCGACCGCGTTCCAGCGGATGAGCCGCCGGATCCGAAGCTCCATCGCCTCGTCGCCGGGGAAGTACGGCTCCTGCTCGGGCGAGATCGTGTTGATGTAGCGCGTCTGAGTCAGCGGGGGGAGGCCGACGTGCAACATGCGAGCCCGCTTCAGCAGCTTGTAGAGGACAAAGCGCGCCCGGTCGGCGCCCGATTGCTTGACGAGCGCATCCAGTGACTCGATCCACTCCTGCGTCTCGTCGGGATCGATGTCCGGGAGCTGATGCTTGAACTCGTCGAAGATGTCATGCATGTCGCGCATCCATATGAAACATTATCGGGGGCTCCGCCCCCGGCCCCGAACTAAACTCTTCGGCGTGGAGGAGCGCCCGCGTCGTCGCCGATTCCGATCGCGGCGCACCCGTGCCCAACCACGACCGACCGAGCCAAGGCGGGAGGCTCTGCCTCCCGGTCCTCGCGCATCGCAACAGCGCACTGACCGCAGGGCGCAGCGCCCGCGTGACCGGCGACCGGCTCGCGATCGCGACGAGCTTCGATCGGGCGCTCCGTGCGTGATCCTCTTGGACTGCCGCGAGGGCGAGCCGGACCGCACGGGTGCGGCGGCGGTGTTCGAGGGGTTCTTCGATTTCGAATCAGGGGAGCTGCGTCGCTCGGGCAACGGCATACCACGACTGCGGATCGGAGACGACCGCTTATGGGGATTCGAGTGCTGGTGGCGCCCCGACCCCGAGCGCGACGGTCTGACGGCGGCCGATCGCGAGCAGTTGGAGACCTCGAAGCGTCTCCTCCGTGGTCTTCTGCGCGACGCGCGCCGCAGTGGCGCGCGGGCCTTCGCCCGGGGGGTCTAAAAGCGTTGAGGGCGGCTCTGCCCCCTCATATCCCGGCTTATGCCGGGGTGACTTTTTCCGCTTGCGGCTTGCCGCGGCGGGGATCCATGCCCTTCTCGTAGGACACCGACTGCCCCTCGCGCAGCGTGTCAAATGCGTCGCCTTCCACCTGCGACCGGTGGAAGAAGATGTCCGAGCCGTCCTCTGTCTGTATGAAGCCGAAGCCCCGGTCGCCGACGAGCTTCTTGATCGTCCCTGTGGCCACTTGTCCTCCACGTGCGTGTGGCACGTCCCGTAATGTTCCGCCAACTTTACGCGTTTCCGGCCGGCGGGGGGTCTCGGGGGGCGAAGCCCCCCAGAGTTGGTACTAGGACCTTTCAGGTACGAGCGCGCACCCGTTCCATGACTAGGCTCCGTGGCCAAGGACGCCGACGATGCTCCCCAGTCGCGCGTGTGGTGAGGACGAGATGGGCGCGCGGCGGCAGGGGAGCGTATGCGTCGGCCTCGTATTCGGTTCTGGCAGAAGGTGCTGACCGCCCTTCTCATCGTCGGCGTCGCGCCGATCGCGCTCGTCTCCTTCGTCTCGATCCAGAGCACCCGCAGCGACCTGACGAACCTGGGTGTGACCAACATCAAGCAGCGCTCGATCTCCACCGCAAACGCGATCGATGCCTATCTCCAGAGCCGGCTCGGCGACATCGTCCTCGTCGCAAAGCTGCCGGACATCGTTCGCTACGCGCAGAATTTCGGTGACCAGGGTGCCCGCGTCGCCGCGCGGACCGCGCTCGCCGCAGCCGCGGCCCGGTCGCCCGAATACGAATCCGTCGCGGTCGTCGACCCGAAGGGGACCATCACCGCGGCATCGATCCAGAGCGACGAGGGGACGAGCGTCGCCTTCCGCGAATACTTCCTCACGGCCATGAAGGGGTCGCCCTATGTCAGCGATCCCTCGTACTCGGTCATTACCAACAAGCCTGCCCTCTTCTTCTCGTCGCCGATCGTCGCCAACGGGGTCACCCTCGCCGTGGTCCGTACGCGCGTGAACCTCGCCTCGATCTGGGAGATCGTCGAAGGCGACACTGGCTCGGTCGGCATCGGCGCGCACTCCTTCCTGGTCGACGACTACGGCATCCGTCTCGCCGTCTCCGAGACGAAGGGCCACCGCGATCAGGCCGAGTCACTCATTTACAAGCCGATCGCGCCGATCGACGGGGACACCGTCAAGAAGCTCGTCGCCGACAAGCGCTTTGGCCAGAAGACCCCCGATCAGCTCGTGATCGACCCGCTGCCGACGCTCAAGACCGCGCTCGACGCGCTCCCGAAGGGCGTGACCGGAGGCGCGACGTTCGCGTTCGGTGCCGGCGTCGACGAGCAGCGCGGGGTCGTCACGCGACTCGTGACCAAGCCCTGGGGGTACGTCCTCGCCGTCCCGATCACCACGTACACCAAGGCGGCGGACAACGCGACCTTCGATGCCTCGCTCATGCTCGTCATGGGCGTCCTTCTTTCGTTCGTCATCGGTGTCGTGCTCACGCGGTCGCTCGTCGGACCGCTGCGCCGTCTCGTCGGCGAGGCGACCCAGGTGTCGACGGGAGACATCGACCTGCGCGAGGCCCGCTTCGATACCCGGAGCGGCGATGACATCACCCACGAGGTGGCCTCGGCCTTCGACCGGATGCTGAACGCCCTCCGCTTCTACGCGCTGTCGGACCAGCCCGGGACCGGCGGGGAGGAATAGCGTGAACGCGCTCGCTCTGGAGCTGCTGGGCGTCGCCAAGGAATACCTTGGCCCTGCCGCGCCGGCGTTCCTCTCTCGCGAGCTGCACGCGCTCGGAGTGACCGCCAACACCGTCGAGACGACCCACGTGCTGCCACTCGCGGAGCGCGCGCGACAGGCCGCTTCCAGGGTGATGGACAACAAGAAGGCGGGCGAGTTCGCCCAGGCGCTCGCGCAGCGCGGCGGTCGGATCGGGCAACCGCGGTTCGCGACCGACCATCGTCTCGCAAGCGATGCGGCGGCGACGCTCTTCGTCAGCGGTCGGCTCCGTCAGGCCGAGGCGGCCTATCGCGAGCTCGTCGCGCGACACGGCGACGTCGACGCATACAGCGGACTCGGGCGGACGCTCGTCTCCCTCGAAGACGGCGAGGCTGCGATCGGCGTGCTCCGCGAGGGCGCAGCGATCTTCGCCCGGAAGGGCGATCGCGTGAGCGCCATCGCGCTCCTCGGCGTCGCTGTGGAGATCGCCCCCGCCGACCTCGCGGCCCACCGGCGGCTTGCGGCCGCGCTCGCCAACCAGGGCGATCTCATCAGCGCCTGTGAGGAATACGCGAGGTTCATCGATGTCGCTCTGCGCGAACGCGATACGCGACGCGCCTGGCTCGAGCTCGCGTATGGCCGCGAGACCCTTGGCGACCTCCCACAGCTTCTCGCGATCGCGGATCGTGTGGCCGCGGCGCAGGGCGGGGCGATGCCGACGCCGCCTCCGCCCGTTCGCGTCGCGGCCACACCCTCCACGCCCGCAACGCCGCGACCGGCCCCCACCGCGACCGCGGCGATCACCGCAGCCCCCGCTGCGAAGCCGGCCGTGCCGGCGCCGACCATCCCCACCCCTGCGGTTGCTGCGCCTGCCCCGTCGCTGTCGCGGGAGGCAGCGGTCGAGGCGCAGCACCGGTCGGCGCTGGCGGCGGCCGTGCAGGCGCGCACTCGCCCGCAGGCCCAGGCCAGCTCGGCGGTCGTGCTGAAGAACGCGGAGACCCTCACGCACGCGGAACGCACCGATGTCGCAAGCGCGTCCGACTGGCGCCTGCGCGCGGGATTGAACGGGAAGCCGAAGGCGGAAGCCGCGGCGGCACCCGCGCCGAAGCGCCGTGCGATGCCGCCCGTGGACGTCGAGGTCGAGCTCGCGCGGCTAAAGCCGCGCGGGAACGTCACCGAGGACGTGGCCCTCGCCGACGTCCGTGCGACCATCCTCATCGGCGCCCACGACCCTCGTGCCCCCGAGGCCGCGCTCGACGCCGCACGCAAGCTCATGGCCCTTCACAAGCTGCACGCCGCGTCGGACGTTCTGCTCGACTTCATCGGCGCGGGGTACGCGGACCGCGAGGCGCAGCGCCTGCTTATCGAGGTGAACTGCGAGCTCGGCCGGCGTGAGACCGCCCGCGAGAAGTGCCATCTGCTCGGTACCGCCTACCGCCTCGACGGCCAGGGCGCGGTCGCCGAAGACGTGGAGCGGCTCGCCCGCATCCTTTAACAATCTCTGGGCTTTGCCCAGAGACGCGCTCAAGGCTGGTGGATTCGCTCGTCGCGGGTGAACCGCTCCTCGCTCATTCGAATCCTATTAAGAGGTCGCGTACCGAGGCGGCGGCCCGCTGCCCGTGTTGAGGAAGGGCCGCGCGAGGAGCGTGATCACAAGGCCCGCGATGAATCCTCCGATGTGCGCCCAGTACGCCACGCCGGTGGTCTGATCGCTCACCGCGATCGAGCCCAGCCCGTTGACGAACTGCAGCAGCGCCCAGATGCCGATCATGAAGATGGCCGGCACGGTCCGGAAGGTGAAGAAGTAACCGAGCGTGAGGAGCACGCGTACCTGGTTCTGCGGGAAGAGCACGAGGTACGAGGCGAGCACGCCGCTGATGGCCCCCGACGCGCCGAGGCTCGGGATGACGGAATTGGGCTGGCTCGCGACGTGCGCGAGGCTCGCGATGATCCCGCACACGAGATAGAAGATCAGGTATTTGATCGAGCCGAACGCGCGCTCGATGTTGTCCCCGAAGATGAAGAGGAAAAGCATGTTGCCGCCGATGTGCAGCCAGCCGCCGTGCATGAACATCGACGTGAGGAGCGTGAGCCAGAGCGGATTCGGACCCGGCGCCTCGTCGATCTGGACCGCCGTACCGTCGGGCAGCTGCAGCGTCTGTGGGCCGACGATGTCGACGCCACGCGTGATCTCCGCCGGCACGGTGCTGTAGCCATTGGTGAAGTCGGGACTCGTGAGCTGGTAGAGGAAGACCAGGATGTTGATCGCGATGATGGCGACGTTGACGTAGGGGATGCCTGTCCGGCCCGAGGTGTCCTGGTCGCCGACGGGGATCACGGCCGCATTCTCCACAGTCGGGCGACCAAGCGCCAATCCGCCATCGCGGAAGGGGCATTCCGCCTACGTCGGTACAGCGCGTGCTTCGTGGTTGCACTGTGCGCATCTCCAGGTACTGCGGCAAGGAGCGACTTCCCGGCAGCGCCCGTTTCTGGCAGCGGCTGGCGCGGCGCGCCGGCTTCGATGGGACGCTCGCCGTGTACGGCTACGGCGTAGGCGGCCGCCCCGGCGGCGCTCAGCGGAAGGCCGAGCGGACCGGTGAGCCTGATGGAATGGTGCTCGCCGACTATGAACCCGGTCTCATTCGGGTCTGGGTACCGTGCACGTGTCAGGCCGCGGACTTCGACGCCGACCAGCTCCGCGACGATCGCGAGGATCCGCTCTCGAGCTTCGCGCACGAGCTCGGTCACCACGTGCAGCGCCGGCGTCACGGGACCTACTTCAACGAGGCCGTCGCCGAGCGCTACGGTCGGCTCTTGCTCCGCGAATTCGGGGTGCGCTGAATCCCGCTGTCTACGAGACGTGCGTGAACGTCACCTGCGGGAGCGACGTGGCCTGAACGCCGGGGAGCAGGTTGAGAACCGACGGGGATGACGTCGCTCGCGGCGGATTTCCCCGCCGCGTGCCCACCAGGGAGGGAAGTGGCGAGGCGGACGCCCTCGGCGTCTCAGCCGCGACCGGGGGCTGCAGCGGCGCGGCGACGTTCTTCACGTGCGTCATCGCGTATCCGTAGGAGCCGCCCAGCACGAGCAGCGTCGTGACGAGCGCCCCGAGCTTGAGGACCCAGGCCGGCATTTGGCTACGCCGGCGTCTTCACGAACGGCACGCGGTCGAAGCTCTGGCCGAGGATCTCTTTGGCGTCGACGGCGAGGTGCGAGGACATGATCTCCTGGTACACGGAGCGGAAGTCGACCGAGTAGCTCAGGTTCCCGCCCTGGTCGAGCTTCGCGAGACTTGGCGTCTCGCCGTAGAGGCCACCCTTCACGCCGTCGCCGATGAGGAAGACCGGCGACGCGGTCCCGTGGTCGGTGCCGCCGCTCGCGTTCTCCTTGGGCCGGCGGCCGAACTCAGACCACGTCGCGATCATCACCCGGTCGGCCATGCCGTACCCGGTGAGGTCGTCGTGGAAGGCGCTGATCGCCGAGTCGAGATAGTTCATGAGCGAGTCGTGGCGGTTCAGCTCGGTGTAGTGCGTGTCGAATCCACCGAGCGTCACGTGGAGGACCTTGACCCCCGTGCCGGTGACGATGAGCTGCGCCGCCAGCTGGAGCGCCGCCGCGAGCTGGTTCTTGCTCGAGTAGACGAGATTGACCTTGTCGCTGTAGTTGCCCTTCGGCGTGTATTTCGCTGCGGATGTCCGCAGCTGCGCGACGGTGTCGCGCGCCGTGGTCATCGCCGTGTCGAAAAGCGCGCCGTAGATGCCCGGCGTGCTCTTGTAAAGCGTGCCCATCACGGTCTCGACGTTCTCGCCGCCCTGGAAGCCGAACGTCTTCGCGTTGTCGACGACGGTGAGCGTGGCCTGCAGGTCGCGAAGCAT
>DASYSC010000081.1:0-8421 GCA_036003765.1 Candidatus Limnocylindria bacterium | reverse complement strand
TTCAGATCCCCCGCAGGTCTGGAGGACCCCGTTTGGCGCTGATCACCCCTGACATGACCATCTCCAGCGTCGTCGACCGCTGGCCCGACGCCGCGCGGATCTTCGCGCGCTACGGACTCTCCTGCGCGTCGTGCTCCATCTCCAAGAGCGAGACGATCCACGCCGGGGCGACGGGGCACGGCGGCGGTCGCGTCAACGTCGAAGAGCTCATGCGCGATCTCAACGTCCTCGCGGACACGGGCAAGCTCCCCGACAACCTTCCCGCGGCGAGCGCGACCGCCTCGATGGGCGGCATGAAGATGCGTGGCATGGCCGAGCAGAAGGGCATCAAGCACGTCATCGCGGTCATGTCGGGCAAGGGCGGAGTGGGGAAGTCGCTTGTCGCCGGCCTGCTCGCGGTCGGACTGAAGCGGCGCGGATTCCGCGTCGGGGTGCTTGACGGCGACATCACCGGGCCGTCGATCCCAAAGATGTTCGGCGTGCGCGAGAAGCCGCCGGTCGCTCCCGACGGCAAATCGCTCATGCCGTCGTTCTCACGCGGCGCGATCCCGATCATGTCGATGAACCTGTTGCTGCCCGACGAGGGCGAGGCGGTCATCTGGCGCGGGCCGATGGTCTCAGGCGCGATCCGCCAGTTCTTCAGCGACGTGCAGTGGGGCGAGCTCGACTACCTGATTGTCGATCTGCCGCCGGGCACGAGCGACGCGCCGCTCACCGTGATGCAGGCGCTCCCCGTCGACGGCGTAGTGCTCGTGACCACGCCCCAGGCCCTCGCCGCGATGGTCGTGACCAAGGCGGTGAAGCTCGTCAAGCAGCTCGGCGGGGACATCCTCGGGATCGTCGAGAACATGGCGTACGTGCGCACGCCGGACGGATCGCAGATCGAGGTCTTCGGTCCGTCGCAGGGGCTCAAGCTGGTCATCGCGTCCAACGCGCCGCTCATCGCCAAGCTTCCGATCGACCCCGAGATCGCGCGGCTATCCGACGCCGGGCTGATCGAGTCGTACGAGTCTCCTGAGTCGGAGGAGCTGATCGTCAACTTCCTCGAGCGGGCCCCGGAGAAGCACCCGCAGGTCCCGGTCGCATAACCACACAACTCTCCCTCGCGGAGGCGCGCCGCCTCGCGGTCCACGCGCAGAGACTCGATATTCGGCCGCGGGCGACTCCACGTTCGATCCTCGACACGGTCGAGCATCTCGGCTACCTACAGCTCGACCCAACGAGTGTCGTAGCCCGTAACCAGCTCCTCGTTCTCTGGTCGCGGCTCGCCAAGCTCGAGCGTGCCGACCTCGACCATGTCATGTGGAAGGACCGTGCTCTCTACGAGACCCTTTCGTACATCCTTCCGATGTCCGCCCGGCCGCTACACGAAATCCGGGTCCGTGCGGCGCGCCGTGGCGAAGGTCCACCGTACTTTGCCCGCATCAATGCCTGGATCAAGAAGAACGAGCGACTTCGCCGCGACGTGCTCGGGCGGTTGCGGCGCGAGGGTTCGTTGCCGATCACCGCGTTCGAGGACCGAGCCGTGCACTCTTGGACCTCTTCGGGGTGGAATGACGACCGCAACGTCGCCCAGATGCTGGGCTTCCTCATGCGCCTCGGATACGTGACCGTGGGCGGTCGCGCCGGAGGCAAGCGCATGTGGACGCTTGCCTCGAGCTGGCTCCCGCGCGTCGCTCCGCTGCCGGCGAAGACCGCGGGCAAGGTCGCGGTCGAGCGCGCTCTCGGTGCTCTCGGCGTTGCGAGCCTCAAACAGCTGCGCGAGGCTCGCGGCGTCGGCTGGTACGTGACGGCCGATGCCGTCACGGCGCTCGAGCGGGCGGGGACGGTGACCCGTGTCCAGGTCGAAGGCCTGCGCGAGCCCTACTTCGCGCTTACACCGTCACTCGCCGAGAAGGTGCGGGCCCCTGCGCGGACCACGCTCCTCTCCCCCTTCGACAACCTGATCATCGATCGCCAGCGGACCGAGCTCCTCTTCGGTCTGCGGTACCGCATGGAGATCTACGTCCCGAAGCACCTGCGCGTGCGCGGGTTCTGGGCTATGCCCATCCTGCACCGCGACCGGCTCATCGGCACCGTGGATCCGAAGGTCGACCGCGAACGCGGCCGCCTCGACGTCGTCACCTTCCGGCTCGAGCGCGACGCCCCGCGCGATCGTGCGACGCGCCGTGCCATCGAAGATGCGGTCGAGGATCTCGCCGCGTTCGCAGGCGCGCGCGAAGTCGTCTGGCCGAAAGGCATCGCTTCGTCATACTCCCGGCGGTGATCGCCCGGGCACGCGTGCACGGTGGCGCGCTGTGGCTGCTCGCCGCGACGACGATCGCGAACGTCCTCGCCTATGGCTATCAGGTGGTGATGGCACGGCTTCTTCGCCCGGAGGACTACGCGATCCTCATCGCGCTCTTCGGGATCCTGATTCTCGAGTCGATCTCGAGCCAGGTCATCCAGTCCGCGACTGCAAAGCTCACCGCGCAGTACAAGGCCCGTGGTGACGAGGCCGCGCTCCATCTCTTCGTGCGCCGTTGGTCTGCGCGGGTCGTCATCGCCGTGGCCGCGATCGCGGTTGCGGTCGTCATCCTCTCCGCTCCGATCTCCGCGGGACTGTCGCTCCCGATCTTCACCGTGGTACTCCTCGGCGTCAGCCTCTTCTTCGCGGCGGTCCTCACGTTCGCGCTCGGCCTGCTCCAAGGGCTCGCGCGCTTCGGGTGGATGGGCAGCGTCCTCATCGTCCAGGCCGCCGCGCGCCTCGCCATGGGCGTCGCACTCGTCGCGGTCTTCGGCGGCGGTGTCTTTGGGGCGTTCACCGGTGCGACGGCGGCTGTCGCCGTCGCTCTGCTGGTGGCGATCGTCCCGCTCCTTCCGTTGCTGCGCGCCGCTCGCGGCGCGGCGGCCATGGTCGAGCTCGGCGGCGCGGAAACACGCTTCTTCGCGCTTGCGGCCATCGTGCTGCTGGCGTATGCGGCGTTGACCAATGTCGACGCGGTGCTCGCGCGGTCGGTGCTCGCGCCGGGGGAGGCCGGAGCGTACGCGGGCGCCGTGACGCTCGGGAAGATCGTGCTCTTCGCGCCGATCGCGGTCGGCTTCCTGCTCCTCGAGCGCACATCGCGCGCGCACGCTCGCGGAGAACCGACGGAGCGCGCCCTTTACCTGTCGCTGGCATTCGTCCTTGCGACTAGCGGGGTCGTCGCGCTCGCCTACATCGTCGCGCCGGCGTTCTTCGTCGCGATCGTGGTGGGCGATCAGTACCCGGCGGCCGCGGCAGTCGTGCCCCTCTACGGTGCGGCCGCGCTCGCGAACGCGCTCCTTAACCTGTGGATCAGCTACTTCGTGGGCCGCGGAGAGATGCGGGTGGGTGTGTTGCTCGCGGCCGCGGTCGTCGTCGAGATCGCGCTTCTTCTCTTGACCGCGACCGACGCCGTATCCGTCGCGCGGATCGTCCTGCTCGTCGCGCTGGCGACGCAGGCGGCGGCCATCGCAACGTTCATCGTCGAGCGTGTGGGGGCCGGGGGGCGAAGCCACCCGACTGTCTTGACGCCGCGCTGACACGAGGCGCCGCTACCCTGCTCGTTCGTGCCCTCCAACGCGCTGCTGCGCGCGGCGCTCGTCCTGACCGCCACCGGGATCGTCTCGGCGTCGAGCGTTCGACACGCGATGGACGAGAGCGGCACGGACTTCGCGCTCGTGATCGGGTACGCGTTCTATCTCGGGCTGATCCTCATCGCGACGCCGCGGCAGCCCCCGCGGTGGGCGCCGCTTGTGGCGTTCGCTCTCGTTGCGCTCACATACGGATTCGCGATCGTCACCCTCGGAGGCAACACGATCGCGATCGCGGTCTACGTCGCCGCGGCGTGTCTCGGGTACCTTGCGACCCCGCCGACCTTCCGGCCTCTCACGGTCGCCGCCTTCGCCCTGTGGACGCCCGCGCTTCGCTTCTTCGGTCCTGAGCCGACCGAGGGGCGCTTTCCGCCCGTCCTCGCATTGGCCTCGGTGATCGCGCTCTTCAACCTCGTGAGCGCGCTCCTCGATCGGACCGCGCGCGAGCCCGACGAACGGCTCCGGCGGATCGGGCTTGGCCTCCTCGCGATCGCATGTGTGGCGACCGTCGTCGAGCGGCATCTCATCGTCGGGTCCGCGGGCATCGCGCCCGACGATCTCATGGCGCTTGTGCTCGTCGGTGTGCTTCCGCTGCTCGCGGTGATCCGGATCCGGCCCGCGACCCGGGACGCGCTGGCGACGGGACTCGCGCTCTCGGTGTTCGCGCTCACGGCGATGGCGCTCCTCTTCGGCAAGGGTTACCACGTCGACGCGGTCACCGTGCCGCATCACGCGGCCGAGCTCCTGCTCGCCGGCCAGAACCCGTACAAGACGTTCGATCTCCCGCAGGCGCTAGCGGAATTCGGACTCGATCCGCAGCTCGTCACTCACTTGCAGGACGGGTCCGAGCTGCGCTCGCTCAACTACCCGGCGCTGAACTTCCTCCTCGTCGCCCCGTTCATCGCCGCGGGCGTCACCGACATCCGCTGGATCTACTTCGGCGAGATCCTGCTCATGGTCCTGGTGCTCCTCCGCCACGTGCGCATCCCGTGGCGGCCACTCGTCGCGGCCGCGGCTGTCGGCAACTCGATCGTTGTTCGTCAGAGCATCCTCGCGGGGGTTGACCCGACCTGGGCGCTCCTCATGATGCTCGCGTGGATCTTCGTCGAGTCGCCGTGGCTGTCACCGCTCGCGGTCGGTCTCGCCGCCGCGTCACGACAACCGGCGTGGTTCGTCGCGCCGTTCTACCTGATCGCGATCTGGAAACGGAGCGGACGCGGCGAGGCGCTGCGGCGAGCCGCGATCATCGCGACCGCGGCGCTTGTGCCGAACCTACCGTTCATCATCGATGCACCGCAGGCGTTCTTCGACGGGATCAGCGCGCCGATGCTCGGGGCGCTCGAACCCAGCGGGGTCGGCTTCGTCCGCCTGGGAATCAATGGGCCGCTGCCGCTCCTGCCCCGCGCGGTTTATGGCGCGATGTCCGCGATCTCGCTCGTCGTGCTCGCCGTGGTCCTCTGGCGCCAGTGGCGGCGAATCCCGGTCGGGGCCGTCGTCTTCGGATACGTGCCGCTTTATTTGGCGTGGCGATCGCTTCAGAACTACTTCGGGTCTGTGCCGCTCCTCGCCATGGCAGTGGACGACGACGTGCTCGTTTCCACCGCCGCGGAGCGTCGCGAGGCAAGCGCCGCGAGCGCCCTCGCGCCGTCGACGATGCCCGCGCCCGCAACGTCCGGCGCGAGCCCGAGGTCGCCCGCGCTCTGAAGCAGCGCGCGGCGTACGGCGCCCGCTCGGGTCGCCTTGGCTGCGCGCTTGTCCTTCGCGCGCGAGGCTTCGACGAGCAGCGCGCATACGCCGGTGACGTGGGGAGCAGCCATCGATGTCCCGCTCATGCGCACGTAGCGCGGCGGCACGATGCAGTGGTCCTTCTCGAGCGCGTGCGCCCGGGCGCTCGCCACCCCGTCGCGGTAGCGGCAGGCGGCCTCCGCGGTCGTGCCGCCACCGATGGCGACAACGTCGGGTTTGTGGGCGGCGAGTCCCGGCACCGGTCCGCGCGAGCTGTAGTCGGCGATGTGTCGCGTCTTGTCGGTGGCGCCGACCGTGATCGCACCCGCGGCGCAGCCCGGCGACCCGATCGTGCCGGCGCCGGGGCCGGAGTTCCCGGCCGCGACGCACACCAAGATGCCCTCCGCGGTGAGCGCATCGACCTCGCGTGACAAGGGATCGGTCGGATCACCGGCACCGCCCAGCGAAAGGTTGATCACATCGACTTTTTGGCGGCTGGCCCAGGAGAGCGCCGCGAGGACGGTGTCCTCGGTGCCCCCGTTCACGGAGAGCGCCTTCGCGATCACGAGGGTCGCTTTCGGCGCGACGCCGCGGTAGACAGCGCCCGCGCCCGCCGCGATCCCGGCGACGTGCGTGCCGTGGCCGACGTCATCGATCCCGCGGCCGCCCGTGAAGTCGCGCGCCGCCGCGATCCGATCGCCGAAGTCGGCGTGATGGTCGGCACCGGTGTCCACGATGGCGACGCGCGTTCCCGTCCCGAGGAACCCGGACCGCCAAACCGGTGGGACGGCGAGGGCGGGAACGCTTTCGTTCAGCAGGGGATAGACGGGCTTCGGCGCGCGGGCGACCAGGCCGGCCGCGGCGAGCTCGCGCAGCAGCGGCTCCTGGCGGTCCGCCGGCACCTCGAGCACGACGACGTTCGCGCGGCGATGCGTCTGCCTGACCCGTGCGCCGTACCGGCGGAGGAGCTCTTCGGGAATGCCTGAGCCGATGCTGACCGCTTCGGCGCGCGCCGGTCCTTCGGCGGGCAGGACCGACAGAGCGACGGCTCGCGGCGGCTCTACCAGCACGCGGGTCCGCAGCCCGGCCGGGATGCCCCCGTCGCTGTCGGCGAGCATGTCAAGCGGATATTGACACCGTTGTCAAGCCCGAAAATCAGAGAGGATGCCTATCGACCGCGAGCTCCTCGAGATCCTGGCCTGCCCCGACGAGCACCACGCGCCGGTCCGCGAGGAGGGCGACTACCTGGTGTGCACCGAGTGCCGGAAGCGCTTTCCGATCCGTGACGGCATTCCGGTGATGCTCCTCGAGGAGGCGCTTCCTCCGGCCTGACTAACGCAAGCGGTCGCGCGGCACGACGATGCGCACCGTTGTGCCCTCGCCTGGCTTGCTCTGGACCTTGCAGAGCCCGCCGAGGAAGGCGACCCTCTCGCGCATGCCGAGGAGCCCGAAATGGCCGGGCCGTATGCCGGCCTCGCCCCACTGCTCGGTCTCGAAGCCATGGCCGTCGTCGGCGACGTCGATCTCGAGCGTCTCTTCGTTCTTGAGGAGCGCAAGCCGCACCTCGTGCGCGGCCGCGTGTTTCTTGACATTGTTGAGCGCCTCGACGGCGACTCGGTAGAGCGTGGACTCGGCTTCGCGCGAGAGCGGGCCGGGGTCGTCGAGCGCCTCCTCGAGGGTCCAGCCTGACTCGGCGGCCATCTCTCGCGCCGCCGCCGAGATCGCGGCCACCAGGCCGAGGTCGTCGAGCGTCGAGGGCCGCACCGTACCGAGGATCTCGCGCGTCTCGCGGATCGCGCGGCGCAGAAGCGCGGTGGCTTTGGCGATCTGCTCGTTCTCCACGCCCGCGCTTTGCAGCTGCGCGTGCGCCGACACGAGGATCGGCGCCAGCCCATCGTGCAGATCGCGGGCGAGCCGGCGGCGATGCTCTTCCTCCTGCGAGAGGAGCTGTCCGGTGAAGTGCTGCAGGTCGCTGTAGAGCTCCATCCGCTCGATCGCGAAGGCGGCCTGATCGGCGAGGATGCGCAAGAACAGTGGCGCGTCGTTGCCCGGATGCTCGGTGCGGTTCACGTTGAGCACTCCGTGCGTCTTGGCGGCGACCATCATCGGCAAGCAGATCGCGAACGGCACGTCCTTCGTGTAGGTCGTGCCGAGCGCCTTGTCCGCGGGCCCCTCGATGATGATCGGCTCGCGCCGCTCGAGCGCCTGCCAGGAGATCGATGGGCCGACCGGGACGCGAGTGCCGATGAGACGGCCGGGCCGCGACGCGCGAACGATCAACGAATCGCCCGCGGCATCGACCGTCATGAGTGAGGCCGACTCGTAGCCGACGGCTTCGTGCGCCGCCTCGAGGACGAGCTCGAACAGCTCGTCGGGGCTCGCGGCGTTCCCGATGCGCACTGTCGCGCGCTCCAGAGAGCGGAGAAGAGTGGGAGGGGTCAGGTCGCGGGCTGCTCGACGAGGCCGTTCCGGACCGCGTAGATCGCGGCCTGCGTGCGGTCGGACACGTTCAGCTTTTCGAGGATCGCGGCGACGTGGCTCTTGACCGTCTCCGGCGAGAGCACGAGGCGATCGGCGATCTCGCGATTGCTCAGGCCTTCCGCGACAAGCGCGAGGATCTCGCGCTCGCGCTTGGTGAGGTTGCGCGCGGCCGAGGGGACCGGCGCCCCCGGCTTCATCTCCGAGAGCATGCCCTTCAGCATCTGCGACTCGATGAACGCGCCGCCCGTCGCGACCTGGCGGATCGCGTCGAGGAGCTCGTCCTTCGACACGTCCTTCAATAGGTACCCGGCGGCGCCGGCGCGCACGGCCTCGCGCAGATACGCGGGGTTGTCGTGCATGGTCACCATGATCACGGCGGTCCGCGAGCGCTCCTCTTTGATCCGGCGCGTCGCCTCGAGGCCGTCCATGTCCGGCATACGGACGTCCATGAGGACGACATCGGGCAGCTCCTGGCGCGCGATCTCGATCGCCTCGCGGCCGGTCTTCGCCTCGCCCACGATGGCCAAGTCCTCGGCCTTGGCCAGCATCGACGCGACGCCCTGGCGCACGAGCTCGTGGTCGTCGACGAGCATCACTCGGATCGGCATCGCGAGGATTCTA
>DASYSC010000080.1:0-4789 GCA_036003765.1 Candidatus Limnocylindria bacterium | reverse complement strand
TTTCGGCGGCGGTCCCGGTGTGACGGTTACGTCGCTCCGACGATAGCGGCCTCCTTGGTCGCGATGCGTGCTGTGTCGGTGTGACCGCGGCGGTCGTTCTCGCGTTCGATCGCGACGACGAGGGTGGCGAGATCGCGGTAGCCGATGATCTTCCGAAACTGCTTCTCGGCTTCGAGCATGCCGGCGGCCGTCCAGCGCAGCGCCATCTCGCCCGACGACCAGCGCTTTACGTTCCGTTGCGTGCGGCGGACGATCTCGATCATCGACTCGCACGGGTTCGTGGACTCGAGCGTGCGCCTCAGGTTGCCGCGCACGCCGAGCCGGGTGAGCGTCAGCGTCTCCTCGATCCCTTCGCGCAGCGAGCTGGCCGCGCCGGGATACGTGCGGTCGAGCTCGGAGGCGAGCTGACGCAGCTGGTCGAGCGCGCGGGTGTGCTCGTCAAGCGCCCACGCTCTTCGCAGCCGCTGCTTGACCGCCGGCCGCTCGCGCTCGGGCAGATGGTCGAGCACATTCCTTTCTTTGTGCCGAAGGCAGCGCTGGACCGGCGCGTCGCCGAAGACGTTGCGGATCGCCTTGCGTAGCGCCTTCGCACCGTCGATCACGAATAAGATCCCTTGCTCCGGATCGAGGCCGCGCTCGACCAGATCCGAGAGCAGCGCCGTCGCCACGGTCGCGTTCTCGGTCGAGCCTTCCCAGAGCCCGAGCGGGATCTTGACGCCCTCGGTCGTGATCCCGAGCGCGACGACGCAGCAGCGTCCCTGCAACTCGAGCCCGTCGATCATCATCACCGCCAACCGCACGTCGTCCAGTCTTCGGCTCATCAGCTCCTCGAGCGACCGGCGGGTGCGCTCGACGAACGTGCGCGAAACGGCCGAGCGCGACGTCGACCGCGCCTGCTGCTCGACCTCGGCGCCGACCGGCTCTTGCGTCCTGCGGTAGCGACGCGTCGAGACACCCGCGAGCATCCGCTCCAATACCGAGCGCGACAGCGGATCACGATCGGCGAAGTACTCGTACGTCACCAGCCGCACCTCCGCAGAGCCGTCGACGCTGCGCACCCGCGGTCGCTCGACCTGGACGCGCCGGCCACCGAGCGTCACCTCACCCGATTCGTGCCCGTGACGCACCGCCACCCGCTCCGGGATGTGCTTGCCCTTCGGACCGACCACCTCATCGACCTCTTCGTCCAGCAGCTCGGCCAGCACGCCGAGCCCGACGCCGACGCTCAGCGCGAGCAGCCCCTCCTTGGCCGAGCCGACCAGCTCCCCGAGCGCCTCCTGCACCCGCGGCGGCAACGCCAGCTCGTCGCGTCCGACCTGCTCGAGAGATACCGTCTTCATGGCGGTTCCTCCTCCTGTCGATTGACGATTTCGCACTCGCCACGGTCGCCAAGCGACCGGACAAGGCGGGAGGACCGCCACCTCAAGTTCTACGAGCTACGGGACAACCTCGACAAGCGCGGTGGTGCCTATCTCTGGCAGAGGGGCAAGCTCACCAGGCTCCCGTCACTTGACTCCGACATGCCCGCCACGTTCGCCAGTGCGCTCAATGACCAGGGGCAGATCGTCGGGACGAGCTTGGCGGCCATTGGCCATCGTCGACCGTTCGTTTGGCAGGACGGAAAGATGACCACGCTCGCGACGCTGACCGGACAGGACACGGCACCATTCACCTCCGTGAGCGCGATCAACGAGCGCGGGCAGATCGTCGGGTCGAGTTACATTGAGGTCAAGAAGCACACTGAGCTGCACGTCGTTATGTGGACGCGACGACGCAGTAGCTGAGGACTCTGCTATCCCTTCGGCTTCTAGCCGCTTCAGGCGATAGCGCCAACCCAGGTAGGCGGCGGGCGGGTGAAGCACGTGGCTTGTTTGGAAACTCCGGAGCCAGATTCGTTGCAATTCACCCGAAGCCGCGAGCGCCGAAGAGCCGGCACGACCAGTCGAGAGTAAGTGCGTACGCCCTGCCCGTGCGGGGGGTGTCGGTTCAGTCGGCACCTCCGCGCTCCGCACATCCCGACGTCACACCAGCAAAGGGCAGCGCCGGCTGGGAGGTGGCGGCAAATACCAAGCGGCGGCTTCTTCGGCTTCAAGCACACGGCTGAGCAAGACGATCTCCGTGTGCGTCAGCGCCCCCGTCTAGACCACAATCTCGCCGTGACGCCGACGTTCCACGACAACTCGGTCTGACTGCTCATCAATGAACGCACCGCACGTGGTCACGGCAACTGGCTTGGATCGGGAACCAGATCCTCCTCAGCGGGAAACTGTGGGTGTGAGGGCGCCTTTCGCGGATGCGTTCCGCGCCGAGTTCCCGGCGCTTCATCGCTTTCTACGGCGACGCGTGGGGGTCGCTGCGGCAGACGACTTGGCCGCCGAGACGTTCGCGACCGCATACGCGCGCTGGCCGACCTTTGACCCCTCGCGGCCAGTCAGGCCGTGGCTCTACGGAATCGCCTCGAATCTCATGCGCCATCAATGGCGCCGCGAACGTCGCCAACTCCGCGCCTATGCAAGGAGTGGCCTCGATCCCGTACTAGTAGACGATCTCGACGAGTCGGTGAGTCGCGCCGACGCGTCGGCGCGCTACCCCAAAGTCGCGGCCGCGCTCGCAGAGCTTCGCCCTTCCGATCGCGAGATCTTGCTCCTGAATGCTTGGGCCGAGCTGAGCGACGCGGAGATCGCCGATGCGCTGTCGCTCCCCGTCGGCACCGTCAAGTCGCGGCTACATCGAACACGAGAGCAGCTTCAGAACCGACTGGGCCCGACCGGGCAACCAACAGAGGCACCGATACGCGTCGCCGAAGGAGACCGAGGATGACTAGCGCAGATCTTGACTTGCTGAACGCCTTCCGTAGCGAGGTTCCGTTCCCGGACGCTGAGACGATGGACGAGATCCTCCAGCGCGTGGTCAGCGGGGAGAGGCGGGGACGGCCGGGATTCAAGCGGCTTACGCGGCGGCAGCGCCTAACGTTGGCGCTCGCTGTAGCGACGCTCGTGATCGCAGCGGGAGCGGTTGCCGCAGTCAAGGAGGTGCCGTGGTGGCAGAGCGGATCACCGCCTGTCGATCCGCAATCGGTTGTCTCTGTCGCCCGCGACAACCTTCCGGCGAACGTCGTTGTCGCTGACGCCCGCACAGTCGCGACAGCGGACAACGCCGCCCTAGTCGCAGTCCCCCTAAACAAGACCGGCTACTGCCTGATCCCATCACTGGCCGGAACTGCATCCCTCGGCGCGCAGTGTGTTTACGAGGTCAGAAGCCCGCAGCGCGGCGACGAAGACAGCACGCGGAGCGCAACCCGTCCTGCTACGACCGACGGGGCCGGAGCGTGGCTCGTCTACGGACGGATCACGGATCCGCGGGCGGCCTCGATTGACTTCGGTGCCTTCTCCGCCGAGCTGAAGCCGGGGGGTTTCTTCCTTGCGCGCGTCCCCAACCGTCAATGGGGAGGGCTCAGCAACAGCGCGAATCCCGGCCGCATCCTCGATAGCTCGGGCGCGATCCTGCGGCGGGGCTGCATCAATTGGGGGCCGTCCCCAACGGCGACGCGTTCAACGGGAGGCGGAAGCTCATCGACACCCCTCTGGCTGGAGAGCCCGGGTCCGTGCCGCCCGCAGACGGCGCCACCACCAGCGACGATCGACTTCCAGCGTGCGGCGAAGCTCTTCGATGTGACACTCACGCAGAACTATTCGGTGTGGAAGCCAGGGCAGACCATCACGTTTTTCGCCGCGCCCGCTAGCGACGGCACGACCTGCGTCGCGGCAACCGGCCCCGGCATGCCGCTCGACCAGACCGCCACCATGATGCGCGGTCACGGCTGCCAAGGAACGACCCTTCCGCGATCGGCAACAGACCCGCTTCATGTTTCGATCAGCGCGCAGCTCGCGCATGTCGAAGGTAAACCCGTCTATGTCTGGAGCGTAAGCGGCTATGTCGATCCAAAGCTCGACATAGCGAAGGTTCAACTCCATTCACCAAACGCCGACAGCGCCGTCGCGCTCGGCGGCGGCTTCTTCTTCGGGCAGTTCCGAGAGACCACCGGTGGCCCAAGCCCGGCGCCCGGGTTCCCGACTGGGCCGCACTCGCTCGTTGCCTACGACCGTTCAGAGAACGAAGTTGCGCGGGTCGATCTGAACGAGCTTCATCGTGAGGCCTCGCCGCACTGAGGGCCTGTGAGGAGGTGCACTAACCTCGGCTCGCGGCGTCCGGCTGACCTCGAGCACCGTCTCGCCATGGCCGGCGAGGTAGCGGGCAAGAGACCGGCGCCGTAGCTGCGCGTGCCCTCGATCGCCGGGTGGCGACGGTTGGCCGCATGGAGCTCGGCAAAACGCAGTCGTCTCGCGGAAGCCGCCCGCGGGAGAAGAAGTCGGCGATGAGGTGAACGACACCAAACGCGGGGGCGGCTATTGCAACAGCGAGGATGGCCGCTGCAGCGAGCAGCAGCAAACGCCGCCTGTGACGCCGCGCGTGCGGAGCCGGTCGGGTCACCGCAATCGCATCGGCGACAGCCAAGAGATCGGGATCAGGTGCGAGCAACTCCAGGAGATCCGGGGCGTGGAAGACCTCAACCGTCGATGCATTCATGGGACGATCCCCTCCTCTTCCAGACAGGCGCGAACGGCCGCAATGCCGCGCGCGAACCGCATCTTGCAAGCCGCCTCCGTCGAACCCGAGCGCTGTGCAATCTCTGCGAAGCTCCGACCCTCGATCAGGCGCAGCACCACCGCTTGCCGCTGCCGCGCCGGCAGCGCCGTCAGCGCCCAACGCAAGGCATCCGGCGCGGCCC
>DASYSC010000079.1:0-5800 GCA_036003765.1 Candidatus Limnocylindria bacterium | reverse complement strand
GCAACGCTCGCGAGCGGCAGCTTCCAGACCCACGGGATGGTGGTCGCGCCGTGCAGCGTCCGCACGATGTCGTCCATCGCGAACTCGCTGAATGACAACCTCATCGTCCGCGCGGCCGACGTCCATCTCAAGGAGCGGCGGACGCTCGTCCTGATGGTCCGCGAGACGCCGCTGCACGCCGGGCACCTCCGGCTCATGCACGAGCTCGCTCTGACCGGCGCGGTGATCCTGCCGCCGGCGCCGGGTTTCTACCACCTGCCGAAGACTGTCGACGACATCGTCGCGCACAGCGTCGGCAAGGCCCTCGACCAGCTTGGCGTCGAGCACGCCTTGTTCAAGCGCTGGGCAGGCGTGCCCCCCGACCGATGAGCGTCTCGAGCCCGGCGCGCGCGGCACTGCTCGTCGCCGCGGCGAGCCGCGCGCTCGCCGTCGCGGGGATCTTCGACATGCACGGTCACGTCAGCCTCCGAGAAGGCGACGTCGCGTACGTGAACTCGCATAGCGCGAGTCGCATCGCCCTTCGCCCGGAGGAGGTCGCCGTGGTGCGTCTCGCTGACGGCGAACCTGTCGAGCGAACGCCGCCGAGCGAGCTCTCGATCCATCTCGAGATCTACCGCGCGCGAGCGGATGTCGGCGCGGTCGCGCACTTCCATGCGCTGTATGCGACCGCGCTCGCGGTGGCGGGCAAACCACTCGTCGCCGCGTTTAACGCCGGGGCGCCCTTTGGCCGCGAGGTGCCGGTGTACGACGATCCCGCGCTGATCCGTGACTCCGCGCAGGGCCGTCGCCTCGCCGGTGTCCTGGGAAGCGGTCGTGCCGCCGTCTTGCGCGGGCACGGCGCCGTCGTCGTCGGCAATGACCTGCCGACCTGCGTCGCGATGTCGCTCCAGCTCGAGGAGAGCGCGCGCCGTTTGTGGCTCACCTACGCGATCGGCGAACCGCGTCGCTTCAGTGACGAGGAGATCGCACGCGTCGCCGGCGGGCTCACCGAGCCACGCGTCATCCGCAAGATCTGGATCGATGCCCTCGAACGAACCCGCCTCGCCGGCGCGCTCGGTGACATCGAGCTAGAGACCATCATCTGAGCCGCGCGGTCCTCTTTCAGTACTTCATCGCGGCCGCGGTGACGACCGCAGAGGGCGCGCTCGGTCAGCTGTTCGCTCTCTATCTCGATGAGTACGGTTATGGCGCGATCGTGATCGGCGCCCTCGCCTCGCTCCTCGCGGTCTTCCGGCTGGTTTCGCGTATACCGAGTGGCGCGGCGTACCGGCCGGAGCGCGCGCGTCGGCAGCTCATCTTCTGGCTCGGCGTCTTCACCCTCGCGACAAGTGGCTACGCCCTGGCCAACGGGAACGCAATCGCGATAACCCTCCTGACGATCGCGCACGGATACGCGTTCGGTGCGCTTGGCACCTACAACCTCGCGGTCACGATCGATCTCACCGGGGGCGAGCGCGCCGGAGCGACGATGGGCTGGTACACGGCCGCGCTTTCGACGGGTTACGCGATCGGCGCACCTGCCGCGGGATTCGTCGCGGAACGGTTTGGGAATCCCGCGGCGCTGGCCGTCTTCGGCTTGCTCCCGTTGCTCTCCACAGTCCTGGTGTGGCCCATGCCGGCGATAACCGCCCCTTCGAATGCCGTCGCTCGCGCGCCCGGCCTGCGGAGCCTTCTTCGGGCGCATGCCAAGGCCGACCCGAGGGTGTGGCTCGCCTTCCTCATTGTCCTGTACATCAACGTCCTCTCGGACAGCGTCGACACCTTCTTCCCGCTGTACGGCCTTGGGATCGGGATCTCAAAGGCGAGCTCCGGGCTGCTGAAAGGCTTGAAGTCCGGTGCGGCGACGTTCATCCGCTTCGTCTCGGGCATCCTCTTCCGCTACCTCGACCATCGCACCGTGAACTTCTGGAGCGTGCTTCTCTTTGGCTTCGCGACGATCGCGCTGTCGTACGTCACCACGTATTGGGTCCTCCTCGCGCTCTTCCTCGTCGCGGGCGTCGCCCGGGGCCTCCTCCGTGTGACGAGCGCGGCCACCGTCGCCGCCCTTCGCCGGGAGGGACACGACGTCGGTGTCGCGTCGGGGATCTACAACATGGGACTCGATGTCGGCGCGATCATCGGCCCGATGGTGGGCGGCTTCGTCGGCTCTCTCATCGGGCTGGGCGCGATGTTCCAACTCGTCGGACTGGCCAGCTTGCTTGCCTACTTCGCGGTCGCCCTCGCGACCCCTCAAGGCCGGGCTGCATTGACCATCGGTAGACCTCGACCCGCGCGAGCCGGCTCGTGATACTCGCGCCGTGAACGTCGGGCTGTTGAGCCCCGGCGAGATGGGTTCCGCGGTGGCCGCGACGCTCCGCGACCACGGCGTGGCGGTGCGCACATGCCTCGACGGACGGAGCGCTCGCACCCGCGGTCTCGCGGAGCGTGACGGGCTCGAGGTCACCGCGACGCTCGCCGACCTGGTGCTCGCCTCGGACGTCGTCATGTCGATCGTCCCTCCGGCGTCGGCGCTCGAGGTGGCTCGCGCGGTGGCCGCGGCCATTCGCGCGACCGGTGCACGCCCGCTCTACGTCGACTGCAATGCCGTTGCGCCCTCCACGGTCCGTGCAGTCGCCGCCATCGTCGGTGGCGAGGTCGTGGACGTCGGCATCATCGGCGCGCCACCGGGCGGCCAGGGGACGACGCGCTTTTACGCGTCCGGCCCCCAAGCGGAGCGGCTCGAGCTGCCCGGTCTCGATGTGCGCGCGATTGGCGCGGAGGTCGGGACCGCCTCGGCGCTCAAGATGTGCTATGCGGCGCTCACCAAAGGCTTCACTGCCCTCGCGACTGAGCTGCTCGTCGCTGCGCAGCTCCTAGGCGTCGAGGAGCAGCTCGCGAAGGAGCTCACCGATGGCCAGTCCAGGCACCGCGAGATCATGGCGCGTCAGATCCCGCGCATGCCGACGGTCGCGCATCGGTGGGTCGGCGAGATGGAAGAGATCGCGAAGACCTTCGCCGAGCTGGGACTGACGCCGCGCATCCTCGAAGGCGCCGCCGACCTCTACCGCTTTGCCGCGGCCTCGCCCGTGGGCGCCGAGCGTCCGGAAACGCGCGACATGCGCCGCGGGCTCGACGAGACCATCGACGCGCTCGCGCGCGCCGCAAAGGAGCCATCGCGGGCGAGGTGACCCAGGCCGACGAGAACGCGCGCGAGGTCGAGGAGAGCCGCGAGAGCTATCGGGAGTGGCTCTCCGGTCCCGAGTCGTTCCTCGCCGCGGTCGCGCGTCACGAAATGTCGGTCGGTGACGTCGTCCAGGTCGGCGCGGGTGGCGACGTGGACCTTGCGGAGGCCGGCGCAAAGCTCACCATCGCGGCGGCCGAGGACGGATTTCGCGTCGACGGGCTCAAGCGCGGACCCGGGATCGTGCGTCTTGGCCGTTACCGCGTTCGGCTCTCACATCAGAACTCTCCCGCGGTGGTGATCCTGGACCCCGATGCGCCTCGAGCCGCGCTCGTGCCGCGCTGGTATCCGTACAATCCCGCGTTCCGCTTCATCCTCCCGCTCGAAGCGGATGTGCAGAAGGTCTCGCTCGGATCCACTCGCAAGAAGGATCGTGCCGCGGAACGCCTCGGCTGGTTCTCGTTCACGGTCGGCGGGGCTGACTGCCGTGTGGCAGCGACGCGGCTGCTTGAGCCAGGCGTGCCGGCGGATTCGTTCCAGGTCTTCTTTCGCGATCGCACGAGCGGACGCGAGACCTACCAGCTCGGGCGCTACCTCGACGTCGACCCACTCGAAGAGGGGCGCTACATCGTTGACTTCAATCGTGCGTACAACCCGGCGTGCGCGTACTCGCCCCACTACAACTGTCCGGTCCCTCCTTCTGAGAACCGTCTTCGCGTCGCCATCAGAGCGGGAGAGATGACTCCGCGCTGAGCATCACGCGCGACCCGATCCATCCACCGATGACCTCGGCCGCCGCCGCCTCGTGGCCCGTGTACATGTGGTCCGCGCCTGCGATCATCGCGCCGGCGAACGAGCCGGCGACCAGCTGGCGCATGCGATCGAGATCCTCCTGGCCGCCGGTGTCAGCCTCCTCGGTGCCGTAGATCGCGAGGATCGGAACGGCTACCTGACGCAGCAGTGAAGCCGGATCTCCGAGGGCCGCGCGGGAGAGCAGGGTCGCGGCGCTGGTCCGTCCGAACGTCAGCGGGTTTGCGAGCTCGATGAGCTCTTGCGGTCTGCCTTCGTCGACCGCGCGGCGCGCCCGCGCGAGCGCCTCCGCTTCCGGTGGTCGAGCGAAAGCGCGCAGGGGAGGTGACGCCAAGACGAGGCCGGCCAGCGCAGCACGACGTTCGCTCGCGTAGAGGATCGCCTTGATCGCGCCGAGGCTGTGGCCGAACAGCACGATTCGCTTCGCGCCGCCGGCCGTGGCGACGGCGATCCACGCGTCGATGTCCTTGGCCGCGTCCTCGACCCGCTCGAACCACGAGCCCCCGAGAATGCGCGGACCTGCGCGTCGGAGCAGCGGGGTTGCGAGGGCGGTACCGCGGTTGTTTCCGGCGACGACCGTGTATCCCGCGCGCTGCAATTCACGCCCGACCCGCACGTGCGTTTGCCTGAAGACCGTGCTCGTGATGCCGTGCGTGTACACGATCGCGAGGTCCGAGCGGCCGGGATAGCGGACGCCCTCGAGCAGGAGACCATCTTCGGTGTAGGTGTGAAGCAGCTCCTCCGTGGGGTTACTCCGCGGGTGCCGCGGCCTCCTCGCGCACTGCGTCGGCGACGGCCTGCTGGAGGATCCAGCCCCATTTCTTGCGCGTCTCGCGTTTGGTCTCGGCGTCGGGGCCGATAGCGATGGGGAAGCGCTCGCGCCACTCCCACGGCTTGCACGCGTCGATAACGAGCCGCGAGCTGAACCCCTTCTCGTCGGGATGAATCGCGGGGTCGAGCGGGCCGGACCAGGCGCGCTTGATCATGTCGATCGAGCGCTCGGGGTCGGCGCGCGTGAGCAGCGCCCACATCACGTCGTTCAGGTCGGTCACGTCGATGTCCTCGTCCACCACGACGGTGATGCGGCCGAGATAGGCGCCCACGCGCGACATCGCCGCGATGTGGCCGGCCTGCCGCGCGTGGCCGGCGTAACGCTGCTGGATGGAGACGACGTTGAACAGCCGGCAGCCGCCGACCCCAAAGCAGTGCGCGTCGACGATCCCCGGAACGCCTGCGGCCTTCACCTCGCGCAGCAGCAGCGCGCTGCGGAGGTACTCGCGATAGCGATGCGGTTCGTACGGCGGCTTGTTGGGCGGGACACCCAGCAGGATCGGGTCGTCGCGGTGATAGATCGCCTCGACCTCCAGCACCGGCTCCTCGCGCTCGCCCGACGCGTAATACCCGGTCCACTCCCCGAAGGGGCCTTCGGGCGCCTTCTTGTCGTGGTGCAGGAAGCCGACGAGCACCACCTCGGCGCGCGCCGGGATCGGAAGCTTTGTGATCGGATCGATGATCACCTCGTACGGCTCGCCGCGGATGCCGCCCGTCCAGTCGTACTCGGAGATGCCCTGCGGCACCTCGAGGGTCGAGGCGATGAAGAGGAGCGGCTCCACCCCGCATACGACCGCGATCGGGCACGGTTGCTTGCGCTTGAAATACCCGTCCCGGAACTGCCGGCCGTGCTTGCCAGGCGAGATGTACACGCCGACGCGTCTTCGGTCCTCGACCATGACGCGGTAGGTGCCGAGGTTGATCCAGTCGGAGTCCGGGTCCTTCATCACGTCGACCACGCCGGTGCCGAGGTATCGGCCGCCGTCGAGGGGATGCCAC
>DASYSC010000078.1:0-4359 GCA_036003765.1 Candidatus Limnocylindria bacterium | reverse complement strand
CGAGGCCGCGAGCCGCGTCCGCCTGCGCTACTCGACCCTCCCCGCGGAGGTCAAGGAGGCGCAGAAGGAGCTCGAGCGCATCCAGACCGACAAGGAAGCGGCGATGGAGGCGCAGCAGTACGAGCAGGCCTCCGGCCTCCGCCAGCAGGAGCGCACGCAGCAGGACAAGCTCCAGCAGGCCAAGGCCGACTGGGTCATCGCGCAGTCCCAGAAGCGCCCTGAGGTGACCGACGAGGACATCGCCGAGGTCGTCTCGATGTGGACGGGCATCCCGGTCAAGAAGCTCGCCGAGGAGGAGACGCAGAAGCTGCTCAAGATGGAGGAGGCCCTCCACGGCCGTGTCATCGGTCAGGCCCCGGCGGTCACCATGGTCGCGCGCGCCGTCAGGCGCGCCCGGGCCGGCCTGAAGGACCCGCGCCGTCCGATCGGTGTGTTCTTCTTCGTCGGCCCCACCGGCACCGGCAAGACCCACCTCGCGCGCGTGCTCGCCGAATTCATGTTCGGCAGCGAAGAGAACATGGTGAAGATCGACATGTCCGACTACATGGAGCGGCACAACGTGTCGCGGCTGGTCGGCTCACCGCCCGGTTACGTCGGCTACGAAGAGGGCGGGCAATTGACTGAAACGGTGCGGCGCAAGTCGTACTGCGTGATCTTGCTCGACGAGATCGAGAAAGCCCACCCCGAAGTCTTCAACATGCTGCTGCAGATCTTCGACGAGGGCCGTCTCGCTGACGCGAAGGGCCGGAGCGTCGACTTCCGGAACACGATCATCATCATGACCAGCAACCTCGCCCAGAAGATGCTGAAGAGTGAAGCCGCGCTCGGCTTCCGCGCCAAGTCCGAGGGCGGCGACGACCCAGATATCACAGCTGCGTACGAACGGATGAAGGAACGGGTCCAGGAGGAGATGAAGCGCTTCTTCCGCCCGGAGTTCCTCAACCGGATCGACGCGACCGTCGTCTTCCAGCCGCTGAACAAGGAAGAGATCCGGAAGATCGTCGACCTCGAGCTTGTCGGCGTGCGCAAGCAGCTCGGGTCGCAGGAGATCACGCTCGTCGTGACCGACGAGGCGAAGGACCACATCGCGACGGTCGGCTACGACGCGAACTTCGGCGCGCGCCCGCTCGCCCGTCAGATCCAGAACGAGATCGCGGACCCGCTCGCGGAGATGCTCCTCCAAGGCAAGTTCCACGCCGGTGACACGGTCAGGGTCCACCCGGTCGACGGCAAGCTCACCATCGAGAAGTCCGTCGCCGAAGAGCGCAAACCGGAGCCCGTCGCACCCTAGAGCAGCCCGAGCATCCTCCAGTACGGGAGGCTCACGAGGATCGCCACGAAGCGGGTGATCGCTAGCGCCGCACCGAACATCGTGCCCTGACGGTCGCTGAACGCTTCGCCCCGGGTGGCATCACGTGTGACCAGATATTCGAGACCCTGATATGGCAGGACCCAGCCGTTCGCCATCAGCAGGACAGTGATCCCCGCAACCCAGGGCGAAATGCCGAGCGCGGGCGCGGTCGGTACGGTCGCGAGCATGAGCAGCAGCATCGCCGGGCGTGAAGGCAATACGATCCGGCTGGCCGCGGTGAGCAAGGCGAGCAGCACGACGAGGACCATCGGTTCGTGGACGAGCATCGTCGCGCTAACCAGACGATCAGCAAGCCATTGGTGAAGACCGCCGACCCGTGCGACCTCGCCCGACCCTAAGAGCGCACCGAAGAGGACGAGAAAACCCCAGTCGACCGAGGTCCTGAATCGCTCGCGGTCGAGGGCTCCGAGCATGACGATGCAAAGTGCCACCACTCCCCACCACGCCGGGTCGAGCTGGAGGAACGGCTGAAGAAGTCCCGCGAGGAGCACGATCCCTGCGAGCAGCGTGATTCCCTCCCGTCGCGTGAGCGGCCCGAGCACGCGCTGCTGTCGCGCCACGATCTCGGCGATGCCCCGCGGCGGCCGCTCGGGCCGGAAGAAGATGAAGATCGCGGCGGCCGCGCCGCCCAGACACACGATCCCCGTGGGCCCGGCCGCGCCGAGCCAGCCGAGCCAGCTGAACCGCGCGCGCTCGGCGGCTGGGAGGAGCTGGACGAGAAAGAAGTTCGTCGCAAGGCCGGTGAGAAAGATGCTCGAGAAGAACCAGTAGCCGGCGAGCCCGGCGAAGGCGATGGCGGCGCTGCCGCGGCTCCTTGGCGGATAGCCGAGGGACTGCGCGAGCTCGTTCGTGAGCGGGGCTATGGCTGCGACGCGCGCGACGCTTTGTGGAACGAGCGGAGTGAGGATGAGCCCTCCGACCAGAAGCGCGAGCACCTGGCCGACATGAGTCGGTGGGACCGTACGGAGCATGAGGAGCGCGCCACGAAAGACGAGGCCGGTCTGGGCCATCGCCGCCGCGAGGGTGAGCGCGCCGAGCGAGAGCAACCACGAAGACGTCGCGAATCCACCGAACGCGGTGGCCAGCGGAACAAGGCCGGTAGCGGTCCACGTCGCGGCCAGAAGCATCGCTACCGCGAAGTCAGGGATCGGCTCGAGAAGCCAGGCGACCGCCCCCGCGAGGAGGAGAGTCGCGATGTGCCAACCCACCGTGCTCATGCCCTCGGGCGGACCGATGTTCCAGAGGATGATCGGGATCGCCACGACGATCGCGGCTGAGATCAAGCGCCGGCGCATGGAGACACTTCGCGTCTCACGCTCGATCGTCATCGGGCGCGCTCCGGGTGCTGGCTCGGGAGCCCCGATGAGCTCGCGCGAGCGACGATCGAGCTCGTCCGCGAGGGCTGCGGCGACCGTCAGGCCGACTTCGGGGCGATCCCGAACGAGCTGCTCGAATCGCCGGCGGGGCAGGCGCCACACGACCGCGTCCGTAGCAGCACGCGACGATGCGGTACGCCGTGAGAGCAGCATTCCAAGCTCGCCGAAGTGTGCAGGCGCGCTTACGCGCCGCAACGAGAGCTCGCCGTCAGGAGCGCGCACGCTGATCTCGACCTCACCTTCGGCGATGAGATAGAGCGCGTCACCGGCCGCGCCCTCCTCCGCGATGACGGCACCGGCCGGATAGCGCGCCTCCTCGAGCGCGCCGACGAGTCGCGCGGCATCGAGTGCGGTCAGCCCGCGGAAGAAGGGAACGCCGCGGAGGAGACGCTCCAGCTCGTCTTGGCGACGCTGCGTGGGCACGCGAGGAAACGTACGGGAAAGCTCACCGTTCTACTCAACGCACGTCCAGCGCCGCGCGCGCCAGAGCCAGCAGCGCGAGGTCGATCGCACTGAAGATGACTCCGACGACGGCTCCGACGACCGCGGACGCAACGAGCGCGAAAGGTGCGATGAAGAGCGCGGTCAGCAGGACGCTCGGCGTGGCGAAGACCGCCGACGCGATCAACACGAGGCCGAGGACCGCGAGAAACGCCATCCCGTTCGCGGCGCCCCAGCGGAACGCCCTTCGCGCGAAGAGCCCGCGGTGGTCGTCCCTCAGAAGGTCGATTCCCTCGAGCGCCCGGCACGTGGTCAGGTAGGTGGTCGCCCAAAGAGCGAGGAAAAGTGCCAGCCCGACCAGGGTGTTCAGGCCCGCGAGTGCGGGGCCGAGCGCGTCGCGCGAGTAGAGGAAGAAGACGATGAGGAGCACGAACGCCGAGGCGTGGAACGTCGCCAACGACCATTCAACCAGCCCGCCTCTCGGGGCGGTTAGCCGTGCGCGAGCCATATCGCAAGGCCGAGGGCGACCGCGAACGCCGCCGCGGTCGCGCCGTACATCGAGCGGATCCTGATTTGCAGCGCCGCGCCGAGTGGCTGCGCCGTGGATCGACCGAGCCGCGCGAGCGCGAGCGTCCGCGGCAGCGAGAAGACCACGAGCGCGAGAACGAAGCCGAGCTTGAGCTCGAAGGTCGTGCCCCAGTCGGTGCGCGGCACGGGCAGCCCGGATCCGAACGCCGCGAGGTTTCCGATGCCGGTCATGGCGAGGATCCCGGCTGCCAGCCAGAACATGAACTCGTAGCGCAGCGCGACCTCGACGAGTGCCGAGGCGAGAGCGCCGTTCCGCGTCCGGGCGGAGAGCGCCAAGACCATGAGGGCGCCGCCGAAGGCCGTCGCCATCGCCGCGACGTGGAGCCAGCGGATGGCCAGGTGGAGCAGGTGGGGATCGAGCTGCACGGAGGTGAGTCCAGCGCCTGATCTGCGGAAGTCAAGTTCGGGCCGATACTTGCTTCCATGCCCCCTCGCCCGAAGTCAGCGTTCGTCTGCCAGCAGTGCGGGTTCCAGGCGCCGAAGTGGGTCGGCCGTTGCCCCTCGTGCGACGGCTGGAACACGTTCGTCGAGGAGCGCGTCGTGGCGCCCGCGAAGGGACGCGGCCCGGCGCGCGCGCCGCGC
>DASYSC010000077.1:0-5972 GCA_036003765.1 Candidatus Limnocylindria bacterium | reverse complement strand
TACGGCTCGATCGCCGGCGCCTTCTTCCTGGTGCTCATCCCGCGGGTCGTCGAGGCCCTGAGCCCGGCGATACCCTTCGTTTCACACAGCGCCGGGGGCGGCGGCGTCACCGTCTTCGTGCTCAACCAGCTCATCTTCGGGACGCTCATCGTGCTCTTCCTGGTGTTCGAGCCGCTCGGCCTCTCGGGAATTTGGAGCAGACTGCGCACGTACGTCAGAACATGGCCCTTCTCGTATTAATGGGGGGAGGTGGACACAGCGTGATTAAACGGTTCGTCGCGTTCATGGCCATCGCGTTGCTCGCCATCGGTGCCTGCCGGTCCGGGCCGGCGGAGGGCCCGTCGGGAGCGTCGCCGGGGGCATCGCCGACGGTGGCCGCGATCAAGACCGGTCCCGGGATTGAGGGCCAGACCATCAAGCTCGCCGAGCTCACGCCGCTCACCGGCTCGGTCGCGCTCATCGGCAAGCCGCTCACCCGCGGGCACGAGGTGTACTTCCAGTACGTGAACGAGGTCCTCGGCGGGGTGGGGAAGAACCTGCCGAAGGAGCAGCGCTACAAGGTCGAGCTCGTCACGCTCGACACGCAGTACCTGCCCGACATCCACGTGCAGCAGTACAACGCGGTGAAGGAGAAGGTCGCGCTCATCGCGCAGTCGCTCGGGACGCCGCAAACGATCGCGATCCTGCAGCAGATCCGCGACGACAAGATCGTCACGGGCGCCGCGACGCTCGCCGGGGTCTGGTTCAAAGAGAAGTACATCGTCGCGAACGGCGCGCCCTACATCGCCCAGATCTCGAACGGTCTCCAGTACCTGAAGGACAAGGGCGTCACGCCGAAGCTCGGCCTCATCTACCAGGACGATGACTACGGCGCGGAGGGCGTCGCCGGGACCGAGTACGCAGCGAAGGCGCTCGGGTTCACGATCGTCGCGAAGGCAAGCTACAAGGTCACCGACACCGAGTACACGGCACCGGTGAACGCGATGAAGCAGGCCGGCGCCGATCATGTCGTCCTCACCACGACGCCCACGGCGACCGGGCGCATCCTGGGCGCCGCCGCGGCGCTCCAATACGCGCCGCGCTGGATCGGCAACTCGCCCGCCTGGATCGGCGCGCTTGTCGGCACGAAGGAGAAGCCATCGCCGCTTGTCCCCTACATGCAGCAGACGCTCTGGGTCGTCACCGACCAGGGGTGCGGCTGGGCCGACGTTGGGCCCGGCTGCGAGGGGTCGAAGCTCATGCAGGACAACCTCGCGAAGTACGCCAAGGACCAGCCCCCGGACTACTACTTCTCGTTTGGCTACGTCCAGGCCATGGGCATCCACGCGATCCTCGAGAAGGCCGTCGAGATGCGCGATCTCTCACGCGAGGGGATCGCGAACGCGTTCGCGAACCTCAAGAGCGTCGACACCGGCGGCTTGCGCAAGGCGCTCGCGTACGGCGCGACCTGCCAGGAGAAAGTCGGCGTGACCGGATCGACGATCTGGAAGATCGACACGACGCAACCCATCGCGCTCGCGACAGTCGCGGACGTCGATTCCAAGCTCGCGAAGGACTACAAGTACTGTCCGTAACGCGTGATGGTCGAGGGCGGGGGACTGCCTCGCCCTCGATCAGCGCTATTCGTCGCTAAGAACTGCCGCGGCGATCCTTCGGACACGTTCGGGATCGGCGATCGCGTCGATCTCGACGATCTTGGCGTCCCTTACGGTGAAACCCATTACGGCGAATGGCCGTCCACCCACAGTGACGACCACGCCGGCTGCTCCGTTCACCAGGGCCGGGTGCAGGCGGGCATCCGGGAGCGCGCCGATGAGTGCCTGCCTGGCAACAGCGGCTGCACCGTGGAAAACCCGCGAGGCCGCAGGATGCTTCGCGCCAAAGTCGGATCGCAGCACGACGTTCGGATCGAGCAGGGCGACGAGGGCGTCGAAATCGCCACCGCGTGCTGCCAAGAAGAAGGCGTCGACCACCTCTCGTTGACGAGCGAGATCGGGGTCGGGAACCGGTATGTCGGCGCCCTTCACGCGGCGTCGTGCCCGGCTCGCGAGCTGCCTCGCCGCCGCGGGGGTTCGACCGACCATGGGAGCGATCTCCTCGAAGGGCAACTCGAACATGTCATGGAGCACGAACGCGAGCCGCTCGGCCGGGCTCAGGGTATCGAGCACGACGAGGAGAGCAAGGCCGACGGAGTCGGCTAGCAGCGCCTCCTCCTCCGGTTGGAGCTTTCCATCGGGGCTGATGATCGGGTCGGGTAGGTGCACCCCGAAGAATTCCTCGCGTCGAACGTTGCGCGAACGCAACATGTTCAAACACACGCGGGCGACGATCGTCGTCAACCATCCGCCGAGGTTCTCGACGTCGCCCGCCTCTGACCGGCTGACGCGCAGCCAGGCGTCCTGGACGGCGTCGTCGGCCTCTGTGAGCGAGCCGAGCATCCGGTAAGCCACCGCGCGCAGATGGGCCCGATGTTCCTCGAAGTGGTCCGCCAGCAACTCGTTCTCACCCATCTGTCACATCCATCCATTGCCAGGTGTCATGTAGGTGACCCCGCACACACGGCGGATGTGACAAGGAGACGCACGATGAACACTCGGGTCAGCAACCGCGGGACGTCACCCATCTTGGTCACCGGCGGCACGGGCACCCTGGGGCGGCTCGTCGTCTCGAGGCTGCGGGACGCCGGGTGCGACGTCCGCGTGCTCAGCCGGGGCCGGCGCAGTCACGAGGGTGGAGAGGGCATTGAGTTCGTGACCGCTGACCTGGCCACCGGCGAAGGGATCGAAGCTGCGGTCGAGGGAGCCGAGATCATCGTGCACTGCGCCGGCGGCGCCAACGGCGACGAGGAGAAGGCACGGCATCTGGTACGGGCCGCGTCGGTGGCCGGTGCACGGCACCTGGTGTACATCTCGGTCGTCGGGGACGAGAGAATCCCGCTCGCCAGCGGCCTCGACCGCGCTATGTTCGGCTACTTCGGGTCCAAGCTTGCCGCGGAGCGGGCCGTGGCCGACTCCGGCGTGCCATGGACGACCCTTCACGCCACGCAGTTCCATGAGCTGATCTTCATGACTGTGCGGCAGATGGCCAGGCTGCCTGTCATACCGGTCCCTGCCGGGTTCCGTTTCCAGCCGATCGACGCCGAGGAGGTGGCGGAGCGGCTCGTGGAACTTGCGCTGGGCACGCCGGCGGGGCTGGTGCCCGACATGGCCGGGCCGCGCGTCTACGAGATGGCCGAACTGCTCCGCGGATACCTGCGGGCCACACGTAGGCACCGGCTGATCATTCCGGTCTCGCTGCCAGGCAGGGCCGCCCGCGCGTTCCGCGCTGGCGCGAACCTGGCCCCGGACCGGGCTGTGGGCCGCAGGACATGGGAGGACTTCCTGGCCGCGCGAGTCAGCTCGCCGAGCGGCAGCAGATTCGCCGCGACATAGCGACCGGCGAGGAATGGCGGTCGATGGCGTCGATGCGTACCGCGTTCATCGCGGGCAATGGTTTGTCGTGAAAACGCACATAGCACTGGCACGCGTCGTGCGACCGCAGAGTGCGGAGGTGCGTAGTGGGAACGATCCACGTAAGTCAAGCGCGCCCGAGCGGCAACAGGCTGGGCGCGATGGTGCTGATTGGCATCATCGTCGTCGTACTCGCCGCCGCGGCCGCCTACTTCGTGTTCGCCGGCGCCGGTTACACGTCGCCGAGCGCACCGTATTCGACCAGCGCGCCGTACTCGACAGCCGCCCCGGCGCCAACCGTGACCGCGGCACCGGTTAAGACGGCTCCGCCGACGTACCGGCCCTGATTCGGTCGCGAGTCCACTAGACGTGACGAGGCCGGGTCGATCTGGCCCGGCCTTCGCGACTCGGAACGTCAGCCTCCGCTCCCTACTGACCTGCTGGCCCGACACTGGCACGCGCGGCCGCGGCGATCCGCCCGTGGCTCTCATCGGTCACGACGACGCGTCCGGTCTTGGGCACCGACGCGAAGATCGTCTGGCGGTCGAGGGCGGGGGACTGCCTCGCCCTCGATCAGCGCGCGTTACCGTCTGACAATCGCGCGCCCCGCGACGATCCGCCTGTTAGTCGCGACCGCGGCGTTACGCGATCTTGCGGGCCGAACGCTGTCGATGCTCGGTGACGGGGCGTGGAATCGCGCGGCGTAGCGCGTCCAAGGCGAGCGACCGGTGTCCGCGGCGCCAGACCAGCTGGGTTTTGGCGTCGGCGATATGACGCGGCAACGGGTGCAGCGCCACCTGGCGCTCGACATGGAGGACCTGGACGACCGAGCGCGGGATCACGGCGATCCCGGTCCCGGCGGCGACCGTCGCGACGATCGCGTGATATGACGTGAACTCCATCACGTGCGCCGGGACGCACCCCGCCGCGACAAGCCAGTCGTCGATTCGCCTCCGGTACGAGCAGCCGGTCGCGAAGGCGATAAGCGTCGAGCGGTCGAGCTCCCGTACGTCATCGACAGAGGTCATGCTCCTGGGCGTGATCAGAACCAGCCGCTCGTTGAAGACGTGCTGCATCTCGAGGTCGCGCGTCGGAAACGGCTCGGCGACGAAGGCGGCTTCGATCTCGTCGGCGAGGACGCGCGTCACGAGCGCCACGCTCGTGCCGGTCACCAACTCCACCTGGACCTCGGGGTAGTCGCGGTGATAACGACCGAGTACGGCGGGGAGCCGCGCGGCGGCCGTACTTTCGAGGCTCCCGATGCGCAGCAAACCGCGCGGCGTCCCGCTGCGCACCGTCGTCTCGGCCTCCGACGCGAGCCGGAGGATTCGGTCCGCGTAGGACAGCAGCAGTCGGCCCTCCGTGGAGAGCGACAGTCGACCATTGCGCCGCTCGAAGAGCGGCGTCCCTAGCCGCGCTTCGAGCTGCCGGAGCCGCGTCGACACGTTCGAGGGCACGCGCCCGAGACGCTCACCCGCCCGAATAACCGCTCCGGTCTCGGCGACGGCACGGAAGATCTCCAGCTCGTCGAGGTCGATGTTTCTCATTCCGCGAAGGATAATATCGCCGCCGTTCTCAATTTGGCATTCGCATTCGGTGAATCCGGTGCCTCGATTTGTTCACCTGCGGGCGATGCGCCATGTTGCTTTAGCGATGGACGCGCGAGCGCTTCACCACGTGGCCATGCCAGCACCGGGTCGCCCGCTTTATCGCGTGGCTTTTGGCGGCACAGTCGCGCTCGCGCTCGGACTCGGCTTCGGCCGCTTCGCGTTCACGCCGCTGCTGCCGATGATGCAGGCCGACGCTGGCGTCACGATCTTGAGCGGCAGTTGGCTCGCGGCGGGGAACTATCTCGGATATCTCCTTGGTGCCCTCGCCGGCGTGCGCTGGCGTCTCGAGTCGCCTTTCATCATCCGCGTCGGGCTCCTTACGGTCGCGCTGACCACGTTGGCCATGGGTGTCACCACTGACCATCTCGCATGGCTGCTCCTGCGCGCGCTGGCAGGCGGCGCGACGGCTTGCATCCTCGTCGCGACGTCGGCATGGACGCTCGCGAGGCTCGCGCTGAGCGGCCAGAACCGACTGATCGCGATGGTGTTCGGCGGGGTCGGCGTCGGAATCGTCGTCGCGGGAACGCTTGTGCTCGCGGCGATGGCGGCCGGGCTTCGGTCGAGCGAGACCTGGGTGATCCTCGGTCTCGTAGCGCTCGCTGCGACGGGGGCGTCGTGGAACACGTTGCTGCGAGAGGCCAAACGTCCGGACGGACAACCCGAGCGGCCAGCAGTGTGGCGACGAGCCGAGCTCTGGTCGATCTATGGCCGCGCTCGACTGGTGGTGGCTTGCTACGGCGCCTTCGGGTTCGCCTACATCATCCCGGCGACCTTCCTCCCCGCGGCGGCGCGCCAGGTCGTCCCCGATCCTCTGCTATTCGGATGGTCATGGCCGCTGTTCGGCGTCGCCGGTGCGTTATCGACCCTCGCCGCCGGGCAACTCGCCGATCGATGGAGCGATCGGGACATCTGG
>DASYSC010000076.1:0-1619 GCA_036003765.1 Candidatus Limnocylindria bacterium | reverse complement strand
CCGCTGCGCGGCCACCTCCCCACGTGGTGGGGATGAGATTGCCAGCGCCCGACGCACGAAGTTGCCGAGGATCTTCTTGCCCTCTTTCGTGAGGACGGACTCGGGGTGGAACTGCACCCCGTACGTCGGATGCTTCGCGTGGCGCAGACCCATGACCACGCCGTCGTGTGTCCACGCGGTGATGAGCAGCTCGGGCGGCATGCTCGATCGCTTGACGATCAGCGAGTGGTATCGGGTCGCCTCAAACGGCTCGCTCACGCCGGCGAGGACTCCCGAGTTGTCGTGATGGATCCAGGCGGTCTTGCCGTGCGAGGGCTCGTTGCGGATCACCTCGCCGCCAAAGACCTGCCCGATGCACTGGTGGCCGAGACAGACGCCGAGGATCGCGACCTTCCCGCTCAGGCCGCGGATCGCGTCGTTGGACACGCCCGCGTCGTCCGGCGTGCCGGGTCCGGGTGAGATGACGATGCCTTCGAACTTAGAGAGCTCTTCGACCGTCACCTCGTCGTTGCGGAAGACGGCCGGCTCGGCCCCAAGCTCGGCCATGTACTGGACGAGGTTGTAGGTGAAGGAGTCGTAGTTGTCGATCATCGCGAGGCGGGCCACCTACATCGCCTCCGCCATCTCGATCGCCTTGAACATCGCGCCCGCCTTCTCGAGCGTCTCCTCGTACTCGCGCTCGGGCTTCGAGTCGGCGACCACGCCGCACCCCGCCTGCACGTAGGCCGTGCCCTCCGCAGCGACCACCGTGCGCAGGGTGATCGCCATGTCCAGGTTGCCGCCGAAGCTCACGTACCCGAGCGAGCCCGCGTAGACGCCGCGCTGGTCGGGCTCGAGCTCAGCGATCACCTCCATGGCGCGGATCTTGGGCGCGCCCGATACGGTCCCGGCGGGAAAAGCCGCGCGGAGTGCGTCCAGCGATGTCTTGCCGTCGCGCAGCTGTCCGCTGACGGTCGAGGAGATGTGCATGACGTGGGAGTAGCGCTCGATCTCCATCAGGCGATCGACGGTGACGGTGCCCGGCCGCGCGACGCGGCCCACGTCGTTGCGGCCGAGGTCGACGAGCATGACGTGCTCGGCGCGCTCTTTCAGGTCGCTGAGCAGCTCCTTCTCGAGGCGCTTGTCATCGGCAAGGTCGGCCCCGCGGCGCCGGGTTCCGGCGAGAGGCCTGGTCTCCACCCGCCGGCCCTCGACCTGCACCAGCTTCTCGGGCGAGGTGCCGACGATGTGCCGGTCCCCCCCAAGGGCCAGGAAGAACATGTAGGGCGAGGGGTTGATCGCGCGTAAGCAGCGATAGACATCGAAGGGGCTCGCTGCGAGCGGCTTCTGAAATCGCTGCGAGGGGACGATCTGGAAGGCATCGCCGCCGATGATGTACTCGCGAGCGGCATCGACCATCGCGTGGAACTGGCCTTGTGTCACGTTCGACTCCCAGCGCGCGCCGTCGGCGCCATGCGTGGCGCTGGGCAGCGAGTCACTCGCGAGGCGCTTCTCCATGGCGTCGATGCGCGCCACCGCGTCGCCGTATTCCTCGCGGTCAGGACGGTGGATGGTCAGGAGCTGGAGGCGGCGGGTGACGTGGTCGAAGACCGCGAGGTCCTCGGCGCGCAGGAAGGCGC
>DASYSC010000075.1:0-3671 GCA_036003765.1 Candidatus Limnocylindria bacterium | reverse complement strand
CTGCAGGCGGAGCAGGCGGTGGTGCTCGGGCGCGCGCTGCGCGGCGACGGCCGCGTGACGCTCTTCGACGACCTCGGCCCGTACTGCTTCGTGCTCGGCCGACCCGAGAGTGACATCCGCGAGTTCGCCGACCGGATCCTGGGTCCGCTCGCGGACGGGGAGCGCCACCGCGATCTCGTGCGAACGCTCGACTCGTACCTCCGTCTCCATGGAAGTCTCAACGCCGTGGCCCGCGACCTCTTCCTGCACCGCAACACGGTGCGCCAGCGTCTGCGCCGCATCTCCAAGCTCACCGGCGCCGATCTGAAGGACGCCGACTCGCGTCTCGCGCTGCAGCTCGCGCTGCTCGGACGCCAAGCCCTCGAACGTCTCGCGTCGTGAAGCAGGTCCCCTACGCCGCGATCCGTCTCATCGCCGGCGCGGTCGCCGCCGTCTGGTGCTTCTACCAGTTCGTGAACGAGCGCTCGGCCCTCGGCGCGGCGTTCGGGCTGGTCTCGTTCGTCGCGGGGTGGATCGTCGCGCGGCGCTTCGGGCGCCCGGTGGGCACGAGCGATGCGCGACCCTGGCTCGACACCGTGCTGCCCATCGCGATCGCGGCGTTCGCGATCGCTCCGGCGGCGGCGTATCCATTCATCGGGCAGATCTCGATCGCGGTCACGGCCGCTGTCTTCGTTCTGTTCTTCGCGGGTATGTCGCTCTCGCTCGGCGCTGGACCCTACGCGAACGAGAAGGTCGCGCTGTCGCTGAAGGCGGAGTCGCGCTCCTAGGCGGTAAGGTCGCCTCGGAGCCGGGCCGGAGGAAGCATGCCCAGAGCCAAGGTCGCAGTGGCTGCTCTCGCTACGCGACAGGCGAGCCTGTCGCCGAAGGCTGCTGCCTGAGCTCGCCAAGATCGATCCCGCGGACGAGCGCGCGCTGGCCGAACGGACTTTTCGAGACGAGGTCCGGTGAGACTGCTTTCGTCCTCTTAGAGCTTCGCGAGGAACGCCCCCGCAATCACTCCGTAGCCGGTCGCGTTCGCGTGAATGTTCTGTTCCGGTCCACAGATCCACGTCCAGGCGCAGACCAGGACGACATCGCGCGGAGTCGTGCCGACCAGCGTCGTGTCGGTCGTACGGAACGCCGTCTCGACATCGGCGACCGGATCGCCGGCTGCCGCGAAGAGCGCTTCGATGAAGTTGTTGAAGCCTACCGCGTTCGCGATCTCGACCGCGAGAGCGCCGAGGTCGCCGGGGTGGGTGACGAACCACGACTGGGCGAGACGCGGGTCGTAGAAGTTCATCCCGAGGATCGGCACGCCCGGTCCGGCCGCCTCGCGCAGCGCGGCGAGGATCACCGGGAGGTTCGCGCCGATCGCGGGCACGCCGCCGCCGCGGAAGAGATCGTTCGGCCCGATGTCGATCGTCACCAGGGCCACGAAGCGCTGATGCGCGTGAAGGAAGTTGACCGCCTCGGCGAGCTGCGAGCCGTGCGGGTACTGACACGCGTTGTGCGCGTTCCGTCCCTCGAACGGCAAGTCGGGCGTGATCATGCTGGCGGTCGTCTCGCCTGGGCAGCCGAGCTTGACCAGGCGCAGGGTCGGCATCTTCGTCCGTAGCGCCGCGGCGAGCTGATCGGCGTAGCCCTCGTTCGTGAACTCCCGGCCCGGCTGTGTCCCGGCGGCGAGCGAATCGCCCAGCGAGAGGTAATAGACCGGCGCCTGGCTCTCGGCGGCGGCCGCCACCGGGGTGCCGGCGATGATCGCGATCGCGCAAACCGTTACAAGGAACCGCAGCTTCATGTCTTCCTCCCCATCCAGCCCGTGCGGCGGGCGGCAGTGTAGTCCCGCGGGCCTGCGTGCTGAAGCGCGACATATGTCCGGTTCCCCGTGCAGCCTGCACATTCACACCCTCCTGACTTGACCGGACCCGCCCATTCGCGCTTCACTGACCGCTCAATGCAGCGCAGCCTCCTTATCGGCGTCGTCGTCGTCGTCCTCATTGAGAGGGCGCGGATGCGGCCGGGAGGATAGCGGCAGACCCAGAACACTCACCAAGCGATCAGGAAGGCCTCCCGGAAACGGGAGGCCTTCTTTCATTTCGGAAAGGGGACGGACATGGCGCAAGCGATCGAACAGACCACCGCCCAGCGCCGCGAGGCCAGTGCCTTCGCGGAAGCAAAGAGCGGGAACGCCGTCCTGGTCGACACGCTGCGCCGCTGGGGGATCCGCTTCTTCGCCGGCGTGAACGGCGGCGGAGTCGTGCACGTCGCCAAGCACCTCGAGCCCTACTACGACCTCGCGCACTCCGCCGATCCGGCGTCGCGCATGCTCACCATGGGCGAGTACGTCGCGGGCTTCGTCCCGCTCGGGCACTGGCTCGCGTCGGGCCGCATCGCCGGGTGTGTCACTACCACCGGCGCGGCGACAAAGCTCGGCGGCAGTGGGATGACCGACGCGAAGCTCCACAACATCCCGGCCGTCTACCTTATCGCGCTCAACTCGACGATCTCCATCGGCAACGCCCCGCTCCAGGACGTCTCCGAGTACGGCATGAACGTAGTCCCGCAGCTGCAGGCCGAGCTCGGCGAAGGCTGCGTGGTCATCGACGACGCCAAGCGCCTCGAAGATGACCTGCGGCGCGCGCAGCGCGTGCTCAAGCACAACAAGCCGGTCGCGATCGCCTTCCACCCCGACGTGCTCTCGCGCGAGACCGGTGCGGACGTCTCCTGGACATCGCACCCGCGCACCTTCTCGGCGCAGGACGTAGCGGAGTTCCTCGCGGAGTTCCCGCGTGTCTCCAAGGGCCGCCGCGTGGTCGTGTACGTCTCCGGCGAGGCGGCCTTCGCGCCGAAGATCCGCACGCTTACGACCGTCCTCTCCAAGGTGCTCAAGGCGCCGACGGTGTGGAGCGTGAACGGCGCGAATGCGGTCGCACCGGACAACGAGTACGGCTACGGCCACATCAGCTTCGGCGGCAACGACCGCGCGATGGAGCTCTGGCGCGGCGTGACCAAGGACGACGTGGTGATCGCGCTCGGGTTCGACGCGGGCGAGTACTCGCTGAACCTTGCGAAGATTCCCGCGGGCCACGTCTACCACTTCACCGACCTGCGCGACGCCTACGGTCATAAGGACGGCGAGTTCCGCCACCGCGCGGCGCACGAGTACCGCCGGGTCCACGGCGACATCGGCCTCGTGCTCGAGGAGGTGCTGCCGCAGCTCGCGCGGACCTGCGCGGACAGGCCGGACACAGCGCCCGCGCCGTCGTCGCTCAACACGCGCGACCTGCCGCAGAACAAGCGGCCGGGCACCGTCGACTTCAATGAGTTCTACAAGCGCATCGACCGCATGTGGCGCCCGGGCTCGATCGGCTTCGACGACGTCTGCATCGCATATAAGGACCGCCAGTACGTCACGCAGCGCCCGAACCCGAACATCCGCTTCTGGACGACGCACGATGGATCAGCGATGGGCGGCGGCTTCGGCCTCGGTGTCGGCGCGAAGGTCGCGGACCCCTCGCTCCACACCTTCGTCTTCACCGGCGATGGCTGCTTCCGGCTCTTCGGCGGCGCGCTCGCCGACGCGGCGACGCTCGACCTGCGCGTCTTCATCGTGAACAACGAGGTCTACGGGATCGTCGACAAGGGCCTCGAGGTGATCATCCCGGACTACGAGAAGAAGAACTACCACTCGA
>DASYSC010000074.1:0-2552 GCA_036003765.1 Candidatus Limnocylindria bacterium | reverse complement strand
GCGCAGCTCGGCGTCACGATCGCGATCGAGAACTGCGGTCCCTTCCACGCCGGGATCGATCAGACGGCCGGGGACCTCGCGACCATCGTCCGCTCGCTCGGCCAACACGGAAAGGTGTGCCTCGACACCGGACACGCTGCGGTCAACAAGAACGCCGCCGAACTGGTCGCGTCGCTTGGCGATGTCATCGCGCACTTTCACGTCCATGACAATCACGGCGCGCGCGACGAGCACTTGCCAATCGGCGCCGGATCGATCGACTTCGCCCCGTACGTTCCGATCCTCGAGCGCCTCGATGGGATGGCGATCGCGGAGATCGTGTGGGAAGATGCGCGCAGCGCGCAGCCGCCCGAGGCTCTTGCACGCGCGACGAAAGACGGATGGTCGAGGCTGCTAGGCAAGTCGCGCTGAACGGGTGACGCGTTTGCGTTCGCCCGGCGACACGATAGCCTGCCGAGCGACCGTGGATCCCCGTCTCGGCCGTCGCGACCTTCTCCGTCTTGGGGCCGCCGCCGTCGGCAGCGCCGCGCTCGCGCCGATCGTCCAGGCCTGCGGTCAGGCGGCCCAGGCGCCCGCATCATCGGCGCCGGCCGCGACCGCGACCGCCAAGCCAACCCTGGCCCCCGCCTCGCTCAACGTGCAGGTCGGCGTGCAGAACGTCGAGTTCGCGGGAATCCTTGCCGCCGAAGATCAGGGCTACCTCAAAGCGCTCGCTCTTACCGAGACGCTCCTTCCGTACGGACCGAACGTGCAGCCCGTGACTGTGATTGCCGGCGGCTCCGCTCAGGTTGGCGTAATCGGTGGTGCGGACACCTTCCTCAAGGCGCGAGCCAGCGGGATCCCCGTCGTCGCGATCGGAACGATGTACCAGAAGGCACCGTCGGGTCTGGTCAGCCTGGCGAAGAATCCCATCCGGTCACCAAAGGACGCCGTGGGGAAGAAGATCGGGCTCCAGTCCGGTGCGCGGGGTCCATGGTCGACGATCTTGAACCTCGCGGGCCTCAAAGAATCGGACATGACCATCATCCCGGTGCAGTTCGACCCCACGCCGCTCGTCCAGGGTCAAGTGGACGGGTTCTGGTCCTTCGCGTTCAACCAACCACTCGTCCTGCAGGCCCAAGGACTCGACACGGTCTTCATGACCGCGTTCGATGCGGGATACAAGTTCTACGGCGACGTGATCATCACGACGGACCAGGCCGCGAAGGACAGCGCCGACGCGCTCTCACGCTGGCTGCGCGCGACCTCGAAGGGCTGGGACTACGCGTTCGCGTATCCCGACGCGGTCGCGAAGCTGGCCGTGGACAGGTCGCCGGCGCTCAACCTGGACCTCAAACAGCAGACCGCGCAGCTCAAGGCCGAGAAGGACTTCATGACCTCGAGCAAGGGCGTCTACGCGATGGATCAGGCGACCTGGCAGGCCGGGATCGACATCCTCAAGAGCCTGAATCAGCTCGACAAGCCGATCACCGCCACCGAGGTGATGAACACATCCATCCTGGAGACGGCGGCGAAGCTGCCATAGCCGCGGCCATCTCTTCGGCTCCCGTCGCGATTTCCGTCGCCAACGTCAGCAAGGTCTATGACCTCGATTCCGGCTCCCTGACCGCCGTCAGCGACGTGAGCCTCGACGTGCGGGACCGCGAATTTGTCGCGCTCGTCGGTCCGAGCGGCTGTGGGAAATCGACGCTCCTCCGTCTCGTTGCCGACCTCGACGTCCCAACGAGCGGGGTCATCGCGGTCGGCGGCGAGCCGCCCGCAACCGCGCGGCGGCACCGGCTCTTCGGCGTCGTCTTCCAGGATCCGGTGCTGCTTCCGTGGCTCGACGTTCTCGCGAACGTGACTCTACCTCTCGAGGTCACGCGCAGCGAAACCGTCGACCACACCGAGCCTTCCGCGTTGCTCGACCTGGTCGGGCTCGGCCGCTTCGCCCACGCTCGCACCTGGCAGCTCTCGGGCGGCATGCGCCAGCGCGCGGCGATCGCTCGCGCTCTCGTGCTGCGCCCTCGGATCCTGCTGCTCGACGAGCCCTTCGGTGCGCTCGACGAGATCACGCGTCAGCGGATGAACGTGGAGCTCTTGCGCATCTGGAGCCAGCGCCCCACGGCCGCGCTGATGGTGACCCACAGCATCGGCGAGGCGGTCTTCCTCGCGGACCGCGTGCTAGTCATGAGCCCGCAGCCTGGCCGGATCGTCGCCGAGGAAGCTGTCGCGCTGCCGCGGCCACGGACGCTCGAGACCCTCGCCTCGCCCGAGTTTCTTGGCTGCGTATCGCGGGTGACGAAGCTGCTGCTTAAAGCCGTTGAGAACTCCACTTCATGAAAGGCCGAAGAGATTGGGTCTGGAGTGTCATCGCGATCGTCGCAATCGTATTGCTGTGGGAAATCGCCGAGCGACTCGTCGCTGCCCGCTTTCCGATCGTGCCGGCGCCCACCGCGATCACCGCTGCCCTCCTTCGGTTCGCCACGCCGATCTGGCTCAACCTCCAGCTCACCCTGGTCGAGTCGGTCATCGGCCTGGTCGCCGGGAGTGTCCTCGGCGTAGCCCTGGCC
>DASYSC010000073.1:0-40342 GCA_036003765.1 Candidatus Limnocylindria bacterium | reverse complement strand
AGTCCCGCTCCGTTCCGCAGCGCGTTCTCCCCGCGGTAGAAGCGCTGGAACAACCGCACGTGCGCACCCTCCGGAAGGCCTGAGCCCGAGTCGCGCACGCGGACCACGACCGTGCCGTCGTCGCGCTCGCCGCGCACCTGCACGGTCGCGCCGCGCGGCGAGTGCTTCACCGCGTTGTCGAGGACGTTGAGGAAGAGCTGCGCGAGCTTGTCGGGGTCGCCGCGCACTGACGGTAGGTCTGCGGCGCCGGCCACATCGAACCGCACGCCGGCGTCACGCGCCTGCACGTCCAGCGCGGTTACCGCGCTGTCGAGCAGTCGTGCAGGGGCGACCTCCTCATGGGCCATCTGCTGGGTTCCGGATTCGAGCCGCGCCACCTGGAGGAGTCCCTCGACCATCCGCACGAGGCGCCGCGCTTCCCGATGGATGATCTCGGCGACGTGCGAGACCGCGTCACCGCGCGCCTCGCCGTCGACGATCGCCTGCGCGAAACCTTGGATCGATGTGAGCGGCGTCCGTAGCTCGTGCGAGATGTCCGCCAGGAAGGCCTGCTCGCTGCCTCGCGCGCGCTGGATCTCGCTGGCCATTTCGTTGAACGCTGTGCTCATCTCGGCGACCTCGCTCGGCCCGGCGATCGCCACTCGCGTCCCGTAGTCGCCGCCCGCGAACCGGCGGACGCCGCCGACCAGGTCGCGCAGCGGCCGCGTGATGGTCCGGGACAACAAACCCGCGACGATCAGCGCGAACCCGAGCGCGACAAGCCCGCTGACCGCGAGCGATGGGAGAAGAGCACGCAGCGTGTCCGTGAACACGGCGCGCGGTCGCGCGACCACGATGAAACCGAGACCGCCGGCAGCGACCGAGGCTTGCCGCAGCTGCTGGCGGACGAAGATCCAATCCACGCTCCCCTCGGTGAACTCGCCGATGTTCGAGGCCGAGGGCTGCGGAAGCTGGACGTTGATCAGCGTGCCCTCGCTGTCGACCACCACGCGACGCTGGGGCGTGATGATCAGGAGCCGCGCGTCCGCCGCATGCGCTTGCTCCGTCAGCGCGGCGACGATGTCCCGGGGCTGCTGACCGGCGCGCACGCCGGTCTGGATCGCGGTGAGGAACGGGGCCGACAGCTCCTCGAGCCGGAGCCTGGTCTGGTCATTCTCGTAGCGGAGCAAGAGCCCGGAGATGGTGAGCGCCGCCGCGGCGAGGCCGACGACGACGACCGCGAGGTAGGAGAGGAAGAGGCGCGTCGCGATACTGCGCGGCATCTAACTCGGCGCCACCAGCTTGTATCCGACGCCCCAGACCGTCTCGATCTTGGCGTCGGCGCCGGTGAGCTTGTCGCGAAGCTGCTTCACATGCACGTCGACCGTTCGTGTCTCGCCTGGGTACGCGAAGCCCCACACGACCTCGAGCAGTCGATCGCGCGTGAGGACGATGCCGGGCTGCCTGCAAAAGGCCTCGAGGAGCTCGAACTCCTTCGCGCGAAGCGAGACCGAGCGCTCACCCACGTGCACCTCATGGCGCGCGGGGTCGATGCGGACGTTCCCGACCGTGAGCGTGCGACCGCCCCCCGGCATACCGGCGACGCGCCTCAGCACTGCGCGGACGCGCGCGACGAGCTCCTTCGGATTGAACGGCTTGGTCATGTAGTCGTCCATGCCGGACTCGAGCGCTTCGATCTTCTGGACGTCCTCCGCGCGCGCGGTCAATGCCAGGACCGGCGTATCCGCACGCCCGCGTATCTCGCGGAAGAGGTCGAGTCCGCTCGCGTCCGGAAGCCCGAGGTCGAGCACGATGAGTGCGGGTTTCGTCTCCTCGATCTTCGCACGAGCCTCCGCCGCGGTGCGCGCATGCGCCACGATGAACTCCGCGTTCCGCAGATAGAGCGTGACCAGCTCGGCCACCGACGGATCATCTTCGACGATCACGATGCGCGCGGTCATGGCCGAAATGCTAAGCGTGATACCGTCCCGAACCTGTGAAGGATTCGTTCGTTCTCGCGACGATCCTCGCGCACCCTGATGACGAGACGTTCGGTGTCGGCGGCACGCTCATTCGTTACGCCGACGAGGGCGCACTCGTCCATAGCCTGTGCCTTACCCAGGGCGAGAAGGGCTGGAACGGCGATCCCGAGACGCCGGTGGTACCGCGCGAGCAGCTCGGAGCGAAACGTGCGGCAGAGCTCGCCGAGGCCGGCCGCCGTATGGGCGTGACGACCACCACCTGCCTCACATACCCCGATGGGGAGCTCGCGGGTGTCGCCGAGGAACGGGTCGTGCGTGACATCGTCCGCTGGGTCCGTCAGGTGCGCCCCGACGTGGCCATCACCTGGGGCCCCGACGGCGGATACGGTCATCCCGACCACATCGCCGCTGGGGAGCGCGCTCGCGTCGCGCTCGAGCTCGCGGCAATCGAGCGGCACGACGTGGGCCTCGGGCCGCCGCATCGCGTCCGTCGTTGCTATCGCTTCGTTCAGGCCGCCGACTTCATCGACGGGCTCAAGACGATCAATCCGCAGTTCGTTGACTACATGGAGACGCTCGCCGTGAAGCCGCAGCGCTGGACGCGCGATCGGCTCGGGGCCGCGATCGACATCAGCGCGGTCGCCGATCGCAAGATCGAGGCGATGAAAGCGCACGAGACGCAAGAGCCCGACTACCGCGCGTGGATCGGCGCGCGCGAGCGAATCCCCTGGCTCTTCGCCGAAGAGGTCTTCATCCGCCAGTACCCGGACCCCGGAGGCCCGCCGCTCGAGACGGACCTGTTCGCGCAGCTGCGCTCTAACTAGACGACGGCGAGGCGAACGGGCTCGGCGAGCGCGTCGGCGGGAGCACGCATGCGCGCCGCGCCGGCATCGGTGCGTATGTTCACGAGGCGAGCAACCATGGCGTCCATACCTGCGAGCGCCGGTACGGACGAGCTCGTCACGTCTCCGAGGATCGCGCTGGTGAACACCACGAGCGGTTCGACGGGAGTGCGGACCAATCCCCCGCTCGTGATGTCGGTCCGTACGCGCGCCGCGTTCCAGCGCGCGCGCCGCGACGGTGACATGCCCGGGAGGCGCCGGCCCAATCCGAACTTCTGCTTGCGATACCAGTGGTCCTGGTGGCAGAGCACCTCGCCTTGTTCGTCGTGCGGCTCGACCACCACGACGCCCGGCGGCCCGATGACCACCATCGCCACTTCGTCCTCGCCATCGTCGCGCGGTCCGTAGTGCGGAACAACGACGTAGCCCTCAGGGAGGTGCTCGTTCAAGTAATCGGCCGTGCGGTCGGCGAGAAGCGACGCGGCGCGGAGTCGCATTGACAGTGCGAGGCCGTGGACGCCCAGGGCGAGTGCCGGGATCGGGACCAGCGCGAGGAAGATCGATGCGAGGGACCGGTCGAACCCCAACGAGCGCGCCGCGACGTCCATGTTGAGCGCGTACGAAATGGTCGCGGCGCCCAGGCCGAGAGCCGTCCAGAAAAGGCCGCTGCGCAACGTGCGCCGCCAGCGACGCATGATCGGTGGCACGCTCCCCAGCATCCTCACTGCGCTGCAGCGAGGCTCGCTCCCCCGGCCGCCGGAGTCGAGGGGACCGTTGGTCCTGTCCGCCTAGTACCGCTCGGGCATCATCCGCGGGATGTCGCTCCGTGCTGAGATCGCCGAGCAGCCGCGCGTGGTGCGGCGCCTGCTGGACGAGGGCTGGCCCGAATCGCGCACGCTCGGCCACGCGCTTTCCCGCGTCGAGCACATCACCCTCGTGGCGCGAGGGTCCTCGGACAACGCGGCCACCTATGGGAAGTATCTGTTTGAGAGCATCGCGGGCGTCGTCACCGCGCTCGCCGCTCCGTCGCTGGTCACCCAGTACCAAGCGCCTCCCTCGTACGCGCGCGGTGCCGTCATCGGCATCTCGCAGTCCGGCGCGGCGCCGGACGTCGCCGCCGTCGTTGCGGAGGGCCGCCGCGCCGGCGCCGTCACGATCGGGATCACGAATCAACGGCGGTCCGCGCTGGGCCGGGCCGCGGAGCACGTCTTTGCGCTGCGCGCGGGTCCGGAGCGTGCGGTCGCGGCGACGAAGACGTTCACGGCCAGTTGCGTCGCGCTCGCGCTCCTCGCCGCGACCACCGCCGAGGCGCGCGGTCGCAGTGCGCTCTCGCTCGCGGGTCTCGCCGAGGCGATGGACGAGGCGGTCACCACCGAACCGGGCGCGACCCGGCTCGCCCGCGCGATCGGACGCGCGCCCACGGTCATCGTGCTCGGGCGCGGGTATCTCTATCCGGCGGCGCTCGAGTTGGCGCTCAAGGTGAAGGAGCTCGCCCGCATCTGGGCCGAGCCGTATTCGAGCGCGGACTTCGCGCACGGGCCGCGCACCCTTCTCCGACCACGGACGCCGGTGGTGCTGCTCGCGTCGCGCGGCGCGACCCAGGCCGAGTCGCGCGGGCTCGCGTCATCGCTCGCCGACAAGGGCGCGCGGGTCTATGCGATCACCAACGACGAGCGCGTTGCGGAGCGCGCCCGCGACGCGATCGTGCTGCGTGCGCCCCTCTCCGAGACGCTTGTCCCGATCAGCTTCGTCGTCGTGGGGCAGCAGCTCGCCGTCGCCCTCGCGCGACGCCACGGGCGCGACCCGGAGCGGCCTGCCGGCCTCGCGAAGGTGACACGGACCTTGTGACCGCCGCGCGCTTCTTCGGGGGCCGGGGGGCGGAGCCTACCGATCGCTTTGGGGGCCGGGGAGCAGAGCCCCCTGAGGTCTTGGGCGCCTCCTGCGGGAGGAACTCCACCGTCAGGCGATAGCCGTACGCGGACGCGACCCGCGCGAGGGAGCGCAGCGATGGCAGGTAGCGCGGATCCTCCATGCGTCGCAGCTGGGTCTGCGACGTGCCGAGGCGTCGCGCGGCCGCGCGTTCCGAGAGACCCGCGGCGCGTCGGAGCTTCGCAACCGCCTCGGCTACGGCCGTGGCGAGCGGATCCGGCCGCTGGCCTTCTTCGGGAGGTGGTGCTACCGGTGTTGGTGGCGGCTGCTCGGGCATGGGCGCACCATCCTAAGAGCAGTCGGGGGCCTCCGCCGCCGGGCCCCCGATCCCGCCGAAAGATGCGCTACGCCGTGGAGAAGACGTCGAGCAGGTCGCGCTGCGCGGGATCGTAGGCGAAGAGGATCGCGCCCTCGCAACCGGCATATCGTGCGGCGCGCACCTGATCGCGAAGCAGCTCACGCTCGCCGGCGTATGCCATCAGCCCACCCCACATGCGCGTTCGCGGCGCGGCGGCACGCGCCTTGGTAAGAAGCCGGGCCACCTCTGCGGTGTCGCGTCGATAGGCCATCGGGCAGAGCAGATCGATCCACCCCGCGCGCGCCCACTCGGGCCAGCGTTGCAGCACGCGCTCACGCGCGACGTCGGGGTCCGGGAAGACCGCGGCCGAGATGACGAGGCCCGGCCGCGCCGCCCTCAAGCGCTCGGCCCCCTCCTGCACCAGCGCCGTCACGGCCGCGTGATCCTCCGGCGACGCGGCGTAGGTGATCTGGGGGTAGCGCACGTAGTCGTAGTGGAACCCCTCCACGCGGTAGCGCGTGACGATGTCCGCGAAGACCGCGAGCGTGTATTCGCGCGCCGCCGCGTTCGCCGGATCGGTGTAGATGCCTTCCCAGTCGTTGCCGCCCACCGGGTCGAGGTATTTCACGCCTCCCGGCCGCAGCAGCCAGTCCGGATGGCGGCGGACGACGTGGTCCGGCGAGCGCGGGAGCGCTCCTGTCGTGCTCGACCAGACGAAGAACACGTTGCCCCAGGCGTGCACGCGGACGCCGACCGCGGCTCCCGAGCGCACCAGATGCTCGAGCGGATCGAGTCCGTTAGCGAGCGCTTCGGCGCGCGGCTCGACGGTCGACGAGTAAGACGCGTCGCCACGACCGCGGACCTGCACGACGACGTCGTGGATCCCGCGCGTCGTCGCGTCGGCCATGAGGTCGTCGATCGCATTCTTGCTGGTGATCTTGTCGCGTACGACCCAGAGGGCCTTATCCACGAAGGGCGTCGCGCGCGGCGTCGATCGCCTCGAGACGCGATTCGACCGGGATGGTGCAGCCGCCTGCCGCGAGCCAGCGCTTGCCAGCGGTCTGTGCGAGACCCTCGGCGGCCTCCCGTTTGACGATGGCGGTGGCGCGCGAGAGGAACGCGTCATCGGAGAAGCCCCCGATCGCGCCGCGCGCGGGGACCGCCGCGAGAAACGCGGCGAGGTCCGGGTTGCCGGGAAGGCGCGGGTTCCACGACACGGCCGCGACGGGATAGCGCGCCACCTCGACCACGCGGGCATCGGGACCGCAGACGTGCAACACGTTGAGCGCCGCGCCACGTGCGCCCGCGAGCACGCGCAGATCGAAGGATGTCCCGAAGCGGCGATACTCTCCCTCGTCGAGCGTGTCGCGTCGCGCCCAGCTCGTCGTCGCCAGGAAGATGCCGTCGGCGACCTCGCAGCACGCGGCGGCAAGCTCGGCGAACGTGTCGCTGACCGCGTCGAGCGCCGCCACGACCTCGTCGGTCCGGGTGCGCAGGTCCGCGAGCACTCGTTCCTTACCGGCGAGGCGCTCGAGGACTCCGAGCGGCGTGAAGATCGTGGCCAGGAGCGGCGTGTCGGGCAGGACCTCGCGGACCAGGCGCAGCCCGTACAGCACCTCGCGGAAGGCGGGCTCGCGCATCGTTTTGCGGCGGATGCGGGACCAGTGCTCGGACTTCGTCACGGCGTACCGCTCGAGGACCGGTCGTCCGTCAGCCGCGTAGTGATAGCGCGTGCCCCAGGGCTCGGCGTGGTAGTGCGCTCGCGGATTGAACTTGATGAGATCGAGCTGATGCCGCTTGGTGAACGCGATGGTCGTCTCGGCAAGCTTCGCCGCGCCTTCGTTCTCGTCGGGATAGAAGTGCCGCCACACCGCGAACGGGACGCGATCGACCTCGTGGCCGGAGAGGGCGAGCGTGACGCGCTCGCGGGCGTTCATAGATGAGCGAATGTCGTCAGCGCGACGCCGTCGCGCTCGAGCGCGCTTCGCACGCGCGGATCGGTCAGGGTCGCGAGCTCGATCGGGCGCTCGCGCGCGTACGCCGAGGTGGCCACGAGCTCCGGGTCCGGCTCTCCCGGATGACACATGAGCTCGGTCACACCGTCTTCCAGGCGAGCGATGACCCCAAGGAGATCCGCGACCTCGATGTGGCCGGGATGCTGAAACTCGCGGACAAAGTGATCCGCCGTGCGCACACCCTTGGCACGGTACTCGTCGCGCTGGCGAGGCGTCTGTGCCCGTGCCGCAGCTCGGGTCTCGACCGCGAGCTGGCACACCGCCCAAGACAGCGCGGGATGGTCGTGCACCCAGTGATGCGTGTCGATGTGGGTGGGGTCGCGGCCGAGGAGCTCGCGGGCGCGGGCGAATTGTGCGCGGTACTCGACGAGCGCCTGATCGCGGTCGAGATCGCGTGCCAGGAGCTCCGAGGGCCGCCCGAAGGACCCGTCGGCACGCACCAGCGAGGGGATCCGCGCCGCCTCCGTCAGCGGCCGGGCATACGTGAGCACCAAGTGAACGCCGACATCGAGCGTCGGCGTCGCGCGCGCCAGCGCGGCCGCGTCCCTAGCAGCGGGTGCGTTGGCCATGAACGTTGTACTTGTGACGATCCCTTCGCGGTGCGCGCGGATGATCCCTCGGTCGACTCCCGCGGATCGACCGAAATCGTCCGCGTTGACGATGAGCCGCTTCACGTGCTCCGGGGGTCTGTCGCTCCGCGCTCCGCTGCGCGTCCGGGGGCCCCTGCCCCCTGGGCCCCTCCCTCTGCCCCCGAGGACCCCCCAGCCGGGGTGGCCTCGATGACCGCGCGAACGTCCCAGCCGGATGACTCGAGGCGACGCCGAGCTTCGGCTTCGTCGACCCCGATCTCGTCGCGCACGATCCGGATCGCACGCTCGCGCAGCTTGTTGCTCGCGGGCCGCATGTCGATCATGAGATCACCCTTCGTCCGTCCGAGCTTCACCATCGCGGCTGTCGAGAGCATGTTCAGCGCGAGCTTCGTCGCCGTCCCGGCCTTGAGGCGGCTGGATCCCGCCAGGATCTCGGGACCGACGCGGAGGATGATCGCGAGCTCGGCTTCGCCCGCGAGCGGCGATCCTGGATCGCACGTCATCCCCACCGTGCGCGCGCCCAGCTCCTTCGCCGCCGCGAGGGCCGCGAGCACGTAGCGCGCGCGTCCGCTCGCGGAGATGCCGACAAGCACGTCCCCCTTGCGGACCGTCATGCGCGCGTCGCGCGCGCCGGCGTCCGCGTCATCTTCAGCGCCCTCGATCGCGCGACGGAGCGCGGCGTCGCCGCCGGCGATGATCCCGTGCACGAGTTCCGGCTCGACGCCGAACGTCGGGGGCGCCTCGCTGGCGTCGAGCACGCCCAGCCGTCCGCTGGTCCCGGCCCCAACGTATCGCAGTCGTCCGCCCGTCGACAGCGACGCGACGATCAGATCGACCGCCTTCTCGATCTCGCGAACGGCGTCGCGCACGGAGCGCGCGACGGTCGCGTCCTCGTCGTTCATGAGCTCGAGGAGCTCGCGCGTCGACAGCGCCGAGAGCCGCTTCGCGCGCGGATTGCGCGCCTCGGTTGGTCGTTCGTTCACGAGCCGCCCCACGCCAGCCGCATCGCGAGACGCGCCGCGCCCATCGCCGGCTCCTCGCGCACCGGCTCGACGGTCGCGCGAGGCAGCATCGCTAGCAGCTCGCTCCGGACCGCGCGCTCCAGAGATGGCAGCGATTCGAACGCGCCCCCCGCCAGGTAGACGGGCCCATCGCCGAGCCCGAGCCCCGCAGCCACGATCGACGCCGCGCGTGCCAGCGCGTGCGCACCGCGCTGGACGATCGACACCGCGATCGCATCTGACTCCGCCGCGGCGCGCGCGACCGCGCGGACTGCCGCGAGCACCGCCGGCGCCGGGTGCGGACGGCCGTAGAGCTGCGGGATGACGTCCATGAACCGCTCAGGGGGGCTTTGGCCCCCTGCCCCCCCATTGAGGCCCAACTCCCGCAGCAGGTGCGCGGTGATGGCGGTCGCCGCGCCTCGTCCGTCGGCGTGATGCGCGGACGCGCGGAGGCCTTCGAGGCCGATCCACACCGCGGAGCCTTCGTCGCCAATGAGGTAGCCCCATCCGCCGGCGCGCCGCTCCTCGCCCGCGAGGTTGCGGCCGAAGGCGATCGAGCCCGTGCCGGAGATCAGCACGACGCCGCATCCCGCCGGGTTGCCGGCGTAGAGCGCGGCGATGGCATCGTGCGTCACCTCGATCTTGACGGCCGGACCGACGAGCTGCACGAGGATCGCGCGTCCCTTCTCGCGATCCGCCGGACGATCGCCCCCGGAGCAGGAGAGCACGATCGCCTGCGGCACCGCGCCGCCGAGCGACTCCGCGAGCGCCGCGCCGATGGAACCTTGCGGGTCGGGCGACGACAGGAGATTGGCGCCGCCGCCCGCACCGCGCCCGATCACGGCCCCGGTGCGGTCAACGGCGAAGGCGCGCGTCTTCGAGCCGCCGGCATCGATCCCGACGACGATCGGACTCGCCATCAGGGCTGGTGGATCGCCCCGCCGGACACGGCGCGCGACGCACCGGTCGCGCTGGGCAGTGTGTTCGGAAGGCCGCGCAGGCGGTACGCGCCGAGGATGGCGAACGCGACCGCCTCCCGCGCGTCCACCGGAATACCGAGCTCGTCGATCGTCCGCACCTTGAGCGGCGCCACCGCGCTGCGTAGGCGATCGAGGAGCGTCTTGTTCTTCGCGCCGCCGCCGGCAACGATGAGCTCCCGCCAGCGCACCCCGGTCGGCGTCTCGCGCACGAGCCCGTCCGCCACCGTCCGCGCCGTGAGCGTGACGGCGGTCGCGAACGCATCGTCCGTCGACCCACCCGCGCCGGCGACGCGCTCGGCGAGCTTGTCGGCGAACGGCCTTCCGAAGTCCTCGCGGCCGGTGCTCTTTGGAGCGCGCCGCGCGAAGTACGGATCCGCCAGCGCCCACGAGAGCGCGTCCTCATTCGGATTGCCGCGCCCCGCCGCCATGCCGCCTTCGTCAAAGCGGCGCGCCACGCGCTCTGCGACCAGGTCGCTGACCATGTTCGCCGGGCCGGTGTCGAACGCGAGCACGTCCTCTTCCCGATCCGTCGGGATGAGGGTGAGGTTCGCGATCCCGCCGAGGTTGAGCAGCGCGATCGGCGCGCGATCGGCGAAGAGCACGAAGTCGGCGAACGGCACAAGCGGCGCGCCCTCGCCGCCCGCCGCGATGTCGGCGCTTCGGAAGTCCGCGATCGTCACCACTCCTGTCCGCAAGGCGACGCGCGACGCGTCGCCCAGCTGCATGGTCGCCTGCCGCGGAAGGTGTGCCACGGTCTGACCGTGCACGGCGATGACGTCGGGTCGTACCTCGAGCGAGGGCAGGAACGCGTCGGCCGCGCTCGCGTACGCGTCGCCGAGCGCAGCGTGGAGCGATGCGAGCTCCAACGTTCCTATCGGCTCCCCGGAGGCCGCTCGCAGCACACGCTCGCGCAGGTCGGTCCCGAAATCGCGATGCGCCGTCTTGAGGACGCGCACGTGCGGCCGCGGCGCACCGTCGATGACAATCGCGGCCATGTCTATGCCGTCGATGGAGGTGCCCGACATCATCCCGACCGCGATCACGGACTGATTTTGGCCCCAGAGGGAGCGGAAAGCGCCTCGTGCACCGCGACGCGGAACCGGTACGTCGCGTCGTCGTTCGCCCGGCCGAAGTACACCCGGTTCGTCAGGACGATCACCGTGAGATCCTGCGCCGGGTCGATCCAGAGGCTCGTACCGGTGAAGCCGGTGTGGCCGTAGGCATCCTCGGAAAAATACCGGCCGCACATCGGTCCGCTCGGTGCGCGAAGCGCCAGGCCGAGACCGCGCCGCGCGTTATCGCCCACCGCGTGCTCGGTGCGCGCGAGCCGCGCGAGCTCGTTGCCGATCACCGCGCCGTCGCGGAAGACGCGCGCGAGTGAGGCGACGTCCGCGGCGTTGCCGAAGAGGCCGGCGTGCCCGGCGACACCGCCCATGGCAAACGCGTTCTCGTCGTGGACCTCGCCGCGAAGGCGCTTGTGCCGCCACTCGCGATCTTCCTCGGTCGCGGCCGTGATCTCTCGCGGCCGCGGGCCGAAGTCGGCGTGCTCCGCCTCGACGACGCCGAGCACGCGCTCGCGCACCAGATCCGCGAACGGCGCGCCGCCCACCTTGGCGAGGCCGGCCGTGAGCATGATGTAGCCGAGGTCGCTGTACTTGAACTCGCCGATCCCCTGCGAGAGCGGCTCCTGCGCCGCGAGCCACACGGCCTCTTCGAGCGAGGTCGCTTCTTTCCAAAGAGGCTTCCACCAGGTGAGCCCACCGGTATGCGTGAGCACATGCTGGAGGGTGACGCGGTCCTTCACGCCGCCGTGAAAGTCGGGGACCAGCTCGCGCAGCGGCGTGTCGAGGGTGAGCTGCCGCTCGCGCACGAACGAGAGGAGAAGCGCGGTCGTCGCGAGCTTGGTGAGCGATGCGAGGTCGAAGAGCGAGTCGGCGGAGCAGGGCCCGTCAGGCCACGCGCTCGGGTCGGGGCAGAGGGTTCCCGCCGCGTATGTGTCGAATTCCCCGCGACGCTCGACCCGGACGACGCAGCAGGTGCATACGTTTCCGATCGCCGCGTCGACGATCGGCTTCGCTCGCGCGGCGGAGAGAGGTTCGCTCAAGCGAAGTCGCGCATCCCCGCGCCGATCGTGAACATTCCCGGGATCTCCGCCGGCAAAGAGCCCACTGGTTTGCGCTCGCCGAGCAGGATCTCGGCTGTCGCCACGAGGCTCGGCTCGCGGCCGCCGTAGGCGCAGAGGTACGCCGGGACCTCGGGCACGCTCAGGATGTCGTACGGGCCGCGCAGCGACACCACGGCGACGCTCTTCTCCTTCATCAGCGCGCGCACGAGCTGCGCCTGGTCGGAATACGTGAAGAGGTTTGTCGTGCCGACGACGACCGTGTCGACCGAACGCGCCGCGGTGACCGCGCGATCGATGTCGGAGCTGGTCGGCCGCAGGGTAGTGGTCTGGATCACCGCGTCGGGGCGCTTGCGCGCGACGACCGCTCCGAGGCTCGGCTGCCCCTCGAGGACCGCGAGGTCGGCGTTCTGCGGCGCGACGACCAAGATCCGACCGCGCAGCGGGAGGATCGCCCGGTTTCGCAGCAGCGTGATGCCGTCCCGCGCGAGATCGAGCGCAGTGCGCCCATTCGCCGCGAGGTCCGGCGGAGGGGCGTCGCGGCGGCCAAGATAGATGCTGTACGCGCGCTTCAGGTCGACGAGCTTCCGGACCGACGCTTCGAGCCGGGCGTTCGTGATCGTTCCCGCGCGGACGGCATCAACGATGCGCCGATGCGCCTCGGTTTGGGCGCTCTCGTCGAATCGGAAGAGCAGAAAGTCCGCGCCCGCCTGGAGCGCTCTGAGTCCGGCCGTCGCCTCGCCGACGCTCGCGAGCGCGCCCATCTCGAGATCGTCCGTGACGATCACACCGCCGAACCCGAGCGTGCCGCGCACGAAGTCCGTGAGGACCTGCTTCGAGAGCGTGACCGGAAGCTCCGGTGTCGCGTCGAGGGCGGGCACGACGATATGCCCGCTCATGATCGCGGGCACGCGCGCCGCGATCGCCGCACGGAAGGGCGCGAGCTCGACGCGGTCCAGCCTGACGGGGTCCACATCGATCCTCGGCAGGCCGGTGTGCGAATCGACCGTCGTCGAGCCGTGACCCGGGAAGTGCTTCACGCAGCAGAGGAAGTTTGCGGCGGCGTACGCCTGCACCGCCGCCGTGACCAGCGAAGCGACTCGCGCGGGATCGCTCGAGTAGGAACGGTTGCCGATCACCGGGTTCGTCGGCTCGTCGTTCACGTCCGCGTCCGGCGCGAAGTTCCAGTTGACGCCGAGCGCCGTGAGCTCCGCGGCCGTGATCCCTACTGCGGTACGAACGCTCTGCGCGGGGTCCGGTGTCGCCGCGAGCGCCATCTGCCCGGGGAGGATCGTCGCGCCCTTGGCGATGCGGCTCACGGCGCCCCCTTCCTGGTCCATCTCGAAGAACAGCGGAAGCGTCTTGGCGTCTTTCGCGATCTGCGAGAGATCCGCGATTAGCTTCGCGAGGCTCGCCGCGTCGGTGAAGTTCTCCGCGTAGAGGATCACGCCGCCGATCCCGCGCTCGCGGATCATCGCTTCGAGGGCGGTGGTGATTCGCGTGCCGTGGAACGCGACGCTCATGAGCTGGCCGACCTTGCGCTCGATGGACATCGCCGAGACGGGGTCGCCTCGAGCTTCGTCATTGCCCGGCGCGCACGCCGCGAGCGCGGTCGCCGCGGCGGCGCCCAGGAACGCACGCCGTTTCAAGGGAGCGACACCGGGAGGCGACCCGCCGGCCGGCGCTTTCCAGCGAGCACCGCGGCGACGGCCTCGAGCGAGGCCGGGACGTCGCCATAAGAAAGGAGCGCCGGACGGTCGGGAACGAGCGCCGCGTCGTACGGACTGCGCAGGGCGCAGAGCACCCCGCCGTCGGCCAGCAGCTCGCGAACGCGCGCGGCCTGCTCGGGCTGGAAGTAGGCGTTCGTGGAGCAGACGACGAGGGTTCCCTTCCCATCCGGGACCGAGCCATCGCGCGAGAATGCGATCCCGGGTCCGATCGCGCGCCGCAGCGCGGCCTCGAGCCTTCCGGCCGGATCGGCGAGCTCTTCCACGGGCGACGCGCGGGTCGGAGCGAAATACGCGACGCGAAACTCGCCGTCCAGCCGCGGCAACGCCGGGCCGACGTGCGTGAGCGACGCCGCGGCGATCTCGCTCGCGAGGTCACGCGCCGGGCGATCGTCGAACTCCACGTCGGGGACCTCGCGACCGAAGCGCGCGCGGAACAGGGCGGCGCGGCGCAACGCCTCACGCGTCCGTTCTGGGCGGACGCGCTCGGCGATCCACCCCGCCGCCGCAAGCTGCCGCTCCAGACCGCTCGTCACCATCATCGCGTCGACCCCGGCCTCGAGACCGGTGGTGATCACGTCTTCCGCGGAGATCGCATCGGCGATGCCCGTCATGTCGAGGGAGTCCGTCACGCAGAGGCCCTCGAACCGAAGCTCGCGCCGGAGCAAATCAGTCAGGATCGGCCGCGAGATGGTAGCGGGAGCGGCGGGGTCGAGCGCCGGGTAACGCACGTGCGCGGTCATCACCATCGTCGCGCCCGCCGCGAACGCCGCTTTGAATGGGCGGAGCTCGCGGCGATCGAGGGTCGCGCGGTCGGCGGTCACGTCGGGTCGTGTGAAGTGGGAATCGAGCGCGGTGTCGCCGTGCCCGGGGAAGTGTTTCGGGGTGCTCGCGACGCCGGCACCCTCCGATCCGCGCACCCACGCGGCGGCGAGCTCCGCGACGCGATCGGGATTGTCCCCGAAAGAGCGCGTGCCAATGACCGGGTTGCGCGGCTCGACGTTCACGTCGCAGACCGGCGCATGGTTCACGGTGATCCCATCCGCGAGCAAACCCTCGGCGACCGCACGCGCCGCGCGCTCGGCGTACCCGACGTCGCCGGTCGCGCCGATGGCCATCGCGCTTGGGAACACGGCGCGATAGCCCACGCGCACCACGCTCCCGCCCTCTTGGTCGACCGCGACCGGCAGGAGTGGCAGACCGCCGCGCCGTGCGGCGTTCTGTATCTCGCGAAGCATCGCGCGGACCTGCTCCTTCGAGCGGATGTTCTTGCGGAACGCGAAGAGCAAGATGCCCCCGACCTTCCCCTCGCGGATCGCGTCCAAGAGCGCGCCAGGTGCGTGCTCGCCGTCGAACCCTGCCCAGACGAGCGCGCCGGCCCCGAGCTCGGTCACGACCTCCGCCGCCGGCGGTACCGCGCGAGCGTGATCTGCCCGAGCGGACGGCCGCGCGGTACGCGTGTCGATTTCTCGAGGACGATCCGGCGGATCTGGTCGGGGTTCGGGACGATCGGCGCAATGCGCCGCTCGCTCCGCGGGCCGGCGATGTATCCACCGAGCGCGTCGATGACGTCGTTCACGCGCTCCTCGATATCGAGCATCGCGAGCGGACGGTTTCCGAGGAACAGCTCGATCCGAACTTCGAGCCGGTCGCTCTCGCTGTACCCGACGCCGCGTCCCGCCTGCGACTCGAGGACAGCCGCATGCACCCGCCGTCTCCATTCATTCCTGGGAGGCGCGTAGGGCGGCAGCACGGCACTGAAGGTGAACCGACGCTTCGCCACAGCGCGAGGTTAGCGCCAGCCAGCCGCAGCCCGCTGGAGGCCCGTATCGCGCGCAACAGTGCGCCGCCTACCGCGACCTTTCGCGGTTACCATTTGATCTTCGAGGGAGCAGGAACCGTTGCCAACGCTTGACGCCGGCGCCCGAGCGCGCCTGCCGGACAGCTCGTTCGCATACATCGACTCGAAGGGGCGCAGGCGCTTGCCGATCAACGACGCATCCCATGTCCGGAACGCCCTGGCCCGTTTCGATCAGACCGCCTTCGAGGACGATGCGGCACGAGAACGCGCGCGGCAGCGGCTCCTCCGGGCGGCCAAGAGATACGGCATCGTCCCCATCGGCTTCTTCGACGGGCAGCTGCGCAAGGAGCGGCTTCAGGGCGTGATTCGGGCTCGGGCGAGCATCGTAGCCAGCCTGCCGCGGGGGACGGTGACCTTCCTGCTCACCGACATCGAGGGCTCGACACGCCTGCTCCAGCGGCTCGGTGACGGATACGCCGCGCTCTTGCGCGACGTACGGACGCTCATCCGCACGAGCGTGCGTCGCTCGGACGGCCACGAAGTGGACGCCCACGCCGACGAGTTCTTCGCCGTCTTCCGGCAGCCCGCGCGCGCGCTGGACGCCGCCCTCGCGATACAGCGCGCCCTGCGCAAGCGATCCTGGCCGGACCGCGTGGAGGTCCTCGTTCGGATCGGGATTCACACCGGCCGGCCGACGCTCACCGAGACGGGCTATGTGGGGATCGCGGTGCATACCGCCGCTCGGATCTGCGGCGCGAGTCACGGCGGGCAGATCCTGCTCTCGTCCGCGACCCGCGAGTGCTTCGCTGACCGCAAGACCGATGGCCTCGTCTTTCTGAGTCTCGGCCGTCACTCGCTCCCGGGACTTGATGAACCCGAGGCCTTGTTCCAGGTGCGCGTCGTCGACCTCCCTGCGAAGTTCCCCGCACCGCGGACGACCCCGACCACGGTGCAGCTCTCGGTCCCTCGTCAGGGCTGACCTCGCCGCGCGCTAGATCAGCGCGCGATCCAACGGCCGGCCCGCGCCGCCGCCGCTCGACCCGTTTCGCTAGCGGCTTTCCTCCTTCGCCCGACGCGCGGGTCCGCTCTCGATGCCAAGACGCCGCTCGAACTCGGCCCGCTTCTTCGGATCCATGCGGACGCCGTTCTCACCGCCGAAGCGGCGTATCTGGGCCTCGAGGGTGGGATCACGGCGCGCGACCAGGTCGGCCATCTGTCGGAAGAATTTCTCGAGTCCTGCGGGCCAGATGATCTCGAGCAACCGCGCCGGATTAGGGCCGGGGTTCCAGAAGGCGTGCTCGATGTTCCGCGGCTTGTACACGTAGGACCCAGCGGGAGCTTCGAATTGCTCGTCGCCGATCCACACCGTGATCGTGCCTTCGAGGACATAGGAGAGCTCGTCCTCCTTCGTGTGCGTGTGCGGTGGCGCGGCTACGCCCACCGGGACGGGATGCTCGACGATGGCGAGCGTCCCACCCGTCAGCTCGCCATCGATCTTGGAGACGGTGCCAACTCCGCCGGGAAACGTCCCAACTGCTCCCTGTCCGGGACCGACCAGGTAGCGCGAACGCGTCATCGCCATCGCCCGACCTCCGCCATATTTCAATAAACGTTCATGTACACTGATTCCCCGGAACCCTAGCGCGGTCCGGTGCGGTCGTCAAGGGTGGTAGAACAGGATCGTTCAATGAAAAAGCGGCGCCGGTATCGCCTGGGCCGGCGTGCCGAGCGGCAGGCTGACACTCACCGGCGGATCGTCGAGGCGGCGGTCGAGCTCCACGGCTCGATCGGCCCGAACGCCACGACGGTCACCGCGATCGCGGAGCGCGCAGGCGTCGAGCGGCTCACCGTGTATCGACACTTCCCCGACCGAGCGTCCCTGTTCGCGGCCTGTTCACACCACTTCCTCACGCTGCATCCCCCGCCGGACCTGGCCACCTGGCGCGGGATCGCCGACCCGGCGGAGCGGTGCGCCACGGCACTGAGCGCGTTCTACCGCCACTACGCCGAGACGGAGAGCACGACCGCGAACATCCTTCGGGACATGACCACGTCTCCGGAGGCGCAACGCCGCGGTCCGGCCGCGCTACAGGCCGCGATCGCGAATGATCTCCTGGCCGCCTGGCGCTTCACCGGCGCACGCGCGCGCATCGCTCGGGCCGCGATCGGACACGCGCTCTCGTTCTACACGTGGCGCTCTCTCGTTCGCGAGCAGGGACTGACGAACGACGAGGCGGTCGCCCTCATGCGCCGCCTCATCGAAACGTCCTGACGCCGTTGTCCCGCGCTAGAGGTCGGTCATCGTCGCCCCCGTCGCGATTCCCGCGGCCACCCGGACGGGGCAAGGACGTGCAGCTCCGGCTGTTGCATGTCCCAAGATGAGCGCTTATCCGCGCTGGACGTTCACGTCGACGGACTCGTACCCGGTCGAGCCGTCGGGATAGGGGGCGCGGGCCACGGGCGTCTCGGTGTTCCCGGTGCCGTCGGTGGAGCGCACCACGAGCTTCATCGTTCCGGTCGCGGGCGGAGTCCACTTGAAGATCCAGCGGCGCCACGTCAGCGCGCCGGGCGGTGTCTCGAGCGTCGCCTGGCCCCAGGTCTTCCCGCCGTCGGTCGACACCTCGACCTTCGAGATGCCGCGGCTTCCGGCGAACGCGATACCGCCGATCGTGATTTCGCCTCCGGTCCACTTCGCGTTGCGGCCGGGGACGTCGATGCGCGAGTTGGTGTTCACGATCGCGCTGTCCGACCAGCCCTGCTGCATCCAGTACCCGAGGAAGTCGTAGTTCACGACCTCGATCGTGCGGATCCACTTCACGTTCTTCATCCCGTAGATGTTCGGGACGAGCATGCGCGCGGGAAAGCCGTGGTCCTGCGGAACGGTCTTCCCGTTCATCAGGTACGCCACGAGCGTGCGATCCTCCATCGCCTTTGCGATCGGAATCGAGTCGGTGTACCCGTCCACCGACGTGAAGACGACGTCGTAGGCGGTCGCTTTCACGCGAGCGCGACTCAGCAGGTCACGCAGCGGGACGCCCGTCCACACGGCGGTCGAGATGAGGTCGCCGCCGACGTAGTTCGAGATGCACTCGAGCGTGTGGACCTGCTCCACGGCTTCGAGGTCGAGCAGCTGATCGTAGGTGAGAGAGAAGGGCGATTCGACCTCGCCCTTTATGTCGAGGCGCCACTCGGCGACGTCGACGCGCGGCTTCACGAGCGTCGTGTCCACCACGTAGTGGTCTTCGTTCGGCGTGATGCGCGGAGTGATACCGGGCAGCGCATCGACCGCCGGGTCCGCAGCCGGGATCTCCGCGCGCGTGCGCAGCCGCCGCGCGGCCGTGGGCGTGTTTCCCAGGGCGCTCGCGCCGAATCCCGCGATGCGCGAGACAGGCAGCGCCGCGAGCGCGACGATCGCGGCGAGACCGGCGAAGCCGAGCAGCGCGCGGCGCCGAGTCGGCGATGCAACTGCGTCGTCCCGTGCGATCGCGCTCGGCAGGATGAATGCGAGCGCCACGAGGAACGTCGCCGCGCCGGCTGCGGCGTCGATCAGGCTGGTCGTGGGCTCGATGCGCTCCGGCGAGACGATCCGCGCGAGACCGTAGGCCGCGACCCAGGGCAGCAACCCGACCGCGATGACGACCGAGTCTCGCCGGCGCGCCGATGCCGCGAGGTAGCCGGTCGCCGCGCCGTCGATGAGGAACAGGGCGATGACGCCGACGATCAGCAGCACCTTCGCCCACTGGTGCAGGAGCTCGATCAGCGGGATCGATATCCAGCCGGGAAGCACGTCGATGATCGCCTGACCGAGGCTATCCGCCACGAACGGCATGCCGGCCAGGCTGAGAAGAAAGGCGACGTCGAGGGCGAAGAACATCGCGAGCGCCCCGACGAGCATCGCCGTGCGCGCCCGCCGGTCGAACCGGCCCATGTATGGCACGATACGCCGCGTTGTCCTCGTCGCTTCCCCCATTGACTCCTGAAGACCTGTACGAGTTCCGCTTCCTGACGGATGCGCAGATCTCACCGGACGGCGAGCGGATCGCCTACGCGGTGAGGACCGCGAACGAGAAGCGCGACGGGTATCGGGGCGCGATCTGGCTCGCTCCATTCGACGGCTCGCGCCCGGCGACGCAGATCACCGCAGGCGTCGCTCACGACTCGACGCCACGCTGGTCGCCGGACGGCCGTCGGATCGTCTTCGCGTCCGATCGCGGCGAGAGGCCGAAGGGGAAGAAGCGTCCGCCGCGCAATCTGTTCATTCTCGATCTCGACGGCGGCGAGGCGCGCCAGCTCACGGCCTTCGAGGAGGACTGTGCCGACCCGGTATGGGCACCCGACTCGAAGACGCTCGCATTCGTTGTCAGGGACCCGCGCCCGGAGGGCGCGACCGACGACGGCGTCCGTGTGTACGAGCGGGCGCGCTACAAGGCCGACGAAGCGGGCCTCTCAGACGGCCGGCGCAAGCACGTCTGGCTCGTCGCGCTGGACGGCTCCGCGCCGCGACCCCTGACCGAGGGCGACTGGGACGACGGTCAGCCGGACTTTGGGCCCGACGGACAAGAGATCGCGTTCGTCTCCAACCGCACCGAGCAGCGAGACCTCAACACCGTCGCCGACATCCACGTGACCACGACGAGCGGAGTCACGCGGCGCATCACCGATGGGCAAGGCAGCTACGGCAACCCGTCGTGGTCACCCGACGGCGCGACGATCACCTGTTACGGCACCGACCGCGCGATCGGGTCCTCCGCGCGCAACGCGCACCTCTGGGCGTTCGCAAAGGCCGGCGGTCGGGGTCGGGACCTGCTCGAGGGGTGGGACCGCACGGTCGGATCGTCGGTCATCAGCGACATGCGCGCGCACACCCAAACCCTCCCGCCCGCCTGGACCGATGACGGACGCATCCTCTTCCTCGGGTCGGATCAGGGCACGGCGAACGCGTACTCCTGCGCGGCGACCGGTGGCGACGTCCGTGCGATCACGATGGGCAGCCATCAGCTCGTCTCGTGGTCGCTCGACCGATCGCGCAGGCGCTTCGCGACCGTCCTCGCGACGGTCACAGACCCCGGCAACGTCTTCGCCGGCGAGATCGGCGGCGCGATGCGCAAAGTCAGCTGCCTGAACGACGAGCTCCTCGGCTCGCGCTTTATCGCGTCGCCGAAGCGGGTCGAGTTCACCGGGGCGGATGGCTGGGCGATCGAGGGCTGGATCCTGGAGCCACGTGGCTTCGATCCGGCGAAACGCTGGCCGCTCGTGCTCGAGGTCCACGGTGGGCCGCACACCGCGTACGGGCATTCGTTCTTCCATGAGTTCCAGGTGCTTGCCGGTCGCGGCTACGGCGTGCTCTTCACGAACCCGCGCGGGTCTCACGCCTACGGCGAGAAATTCGTGACGGCATGCGTCGGCGACTGGGGCGGCAAGGATTACGAGGACCTCATGGCGGGGGTGGACCACGCGCTGGGGTGGGGCTGGGTGGATCCAAAGCGCCTGTACGTGACCGGCGGTAGCTACGGTGGGTTCATGACGAACTGGATCGTCGGCCACACCGATCGGTTCCGCGCGGCGGCCACGCAGCGGAGCATCTCGAACAACGTCTCGGCCTTCGGCACGAGCGACATCGGCTGGCATTTCTGGGAGCACGAGATGGGCGATGCGACGCCGTGGCACGACGGCCAGAAGCTGGTCGAGCGCTCGCCGCTGACGTACGTGACGAATGTGAAAACGCCGCTCCTCATCCTGCACGCGGAGCGCGACCTCCGCTGCCCGATCGAGCAGGCGGAGCAGCTCTTCGTCGCGCTCAAGGTCCTGGGCAAGGAGGCCGTCTTCGTGCGGTTCCCCGAGGACAACCACGACCTCACGCGCGGAGGGAAGCCGAAACACCGTGTCGAGCACTGCCGCCGGATCGCCGACTGGTTCGACGCGCACGCCTGACGTGCGCGTTCGGCCGGCGACGCTGGACGACGCCGAGGCCATCGAACGCATCCGCGTGGAGACGTGGCGCGCGACATACCGCGGGCTCCTTCCCGACGGCTTGATCGACGGACTGCGCGAGAACGCGGACCAGCGTCGGGAACGCCTGCGCGCTGAGCGGGCCGATCAGTTCGCCTTCGTCGCGGAGGACGCCGGCCAGGTCGCCGGATACGCCTTGGGCGGTCGAGAGCGGACCGGCGACCTCGAATATCGCGGCGAGGTCTACGCGATCTATGTCCTGCCCGCGCACCAGGGGAAAGGGCTCGGTCGCGCGCTCATCCGCGAGTCGGCGCGCGAGCTGGCGAAGCGAGGCCTCGACTCGCTCGTCATCTGGGTGTTGCGCGAGAACGCGGCCGGGCGCGGCTTCTACGAGCGGCTCGGCGGCCATGCCGTTCACGAGAAACCCCTCGAGGAATTTCCCGGAGCGGAGGATCACATCGAGATCGGCTACGGCTGGTCGGACACCTCGCCGCTCCGCTGACGCTGGATCACCCTTCGACCTCGTCGGTGAGCCCGAGGTCCAGGTCCAGCGGCGGTTCGTCCGGCAGCAGCCAGCGGATGTACGGCTTCGCCCATTTCACGTGGAGGTCGTTCGCCTTGTCCGTAGCCGCGGCGTAGAGGCGCTCGAAGACCGGCCCGTCGTGCCGGTCGAGCGCGGCGAGCAGCGGCGCGAGGAGAGCGGCCTCGAATGCGGCAAGATCGTCCGCGTACTTCGGGCGGATCACCGCGAGCTTCCGCTGGAGCCCGCGCACTCGCCGTGCGAAGTACGCCGCGAGTCCCCAGTTACCGCCGCGCGCCGCGTACGCGCACTTCCACCAGGCGACCCCGACCGAGGCCATGAGCTCGCCGGTGCCGGGGAGGAGGTCTGCGAGCTGCTCGAGAGTGAGCTGGGGCGGCGTCGCGCGCGCTTCGTCGCTCATCAAGCGATAGTACGAACGTGCGCGGTCGCCGACGCGAGTCGCTCGCCGCTTTCATCCAGAACTTTCGCGCGAGCGAGATTCCGCTCCCTCGGCGATTCGCCGTGGCGGCGCGCAACCTCAGCTTGCGGGTGGCCTTGCGGCACGTGTGCTGCGGCCATGACGGGGAGCCGGGCTGCTGAGTGACCGCCGAGCCGGAGGGTCCTCCGCGCCGCTAGCATTGCCGGGCCGGTGAAAGAGCTCTTCCAGGGCCGTCGCTTCGGATTTTCCCCGCGTGCGGCCATCGCCTTCGTCGCGGTCGGGCTTGGGATCGCGATCACGCTGACCGACTTCATGGCGTGGTTTGCCTGGGGCGCGAAGGATACGAGCGGCTTCGTCATCGTGTCGTACTGGCTCGCCTGCGCGGTGACGATCGTTCTGGCGCTCGCGCTCCTCACCACCCTCGCCGAGCTGCTCGACGCACCTCCGGAAGATCGCGGGCTGGCGCGGCTCGACCTGCTCGCCGGGGTCGTTGCCTTCATCCTGTACGGCGCGTCCGCGTTCCTCCGCGGGGGCGACCTCTCGGCTGCCGCGGCCGCGCCGGCGCCATTCCTTCTCGCGATCGCCGCGCTCCTCGTTACATTCGTCGACGCCGCGGTCGCCGCGAACCTCTACAGCGCGCGCGAGTGGGAGGAGCTCGAAGAAGAGCCCGCTCGCGACCATCGTCCGCGGAGGCGCGCCGCCAGCCGCTAGACCTTGCGCGGTCGCGAGAATACGTGCGTGGCGACTCGCGTCATCCGGACCTATCTCTTCGCCGACCTTCGCGACTACACCGCTTTCGTCGAGACGCACGGGGACGCCGAGGCCGCGCGGCTGCTGCGCGCATATCGCACGATCGTGCGTGCCGAGGTCCGCTCGAAGCGCGGCGTCGAGATCAAGACCGAAGGCGACAGCTTCTATCTGGTCTTCACGGCGCCGGGGGACGCCGTGCGCTGCGCGGTCGGGATCGCGCGCAGGGCCAGAGCGCACAACGAGCGCCACGGAGATCTGCCGCTGCGGGTCGGGGTCGGCATCAACAGCGGCGAAGCGGTCGAGCACGACCGAGGGTACGTCGGCTCCGCGGTGATCCTGGCGTCCCGTCTCGCGCAACAAGCCCAGGCCGGGAGCATCCTGATCACGGATACCGTCCGCTCCCTGGTGCGCACGGGCGGACTCGCGCCGATGCGCGACCTCGGCACTTGGAACCTCAAGGGTGTCGCTCCGTCGGTGCACGTGTTCGAGGTCGAGGTCGCCCGCGCGTCAGCGGCGCGCGCCGTCGGTCCGACGCTGCGTCTTCCGGCGATGCTGCTGCCGCCGCCGCTCCGTGGCGCGACCGGCCTCGTCGTCTGTCCCGAGCTCGTGCAGCGCGAGAGCGCGGTTGCGGCCCTCCTCGAACACCTCGGCGCGGCCGCGACTGGTGAGGGCAGGCTCGTCGCGCTCAGTGGTGAGGCCGGAGTGGGGAAGAGCCGGCTGACCAGGGAGCTCGCGCGAGTCGCACAGGAGGACGGCTTCTATGTGTTCGGGGGACGGTCGCACGCCTCGGCTGCGCTTCCCTACGAGCCGTTTGTCGCCGCGCTTCGGCCGTACGCCCAAGCGCGCGGGACCGAGATCCTGAAGCGACTGCTGGGCACGCTGACGAGTGAGCTGCGACGCCTGCTTCCCGAGATCGAGCTTGTAGCGTCGAGCGAGGACGGCACGGTCCCGGACGACGAACGGCGTGAGCGTTTCCTGCGCACCATCCACCTTCTGCTTGAGGACGCTGCCTCGCTCCGTCCGGTACTCCTGGTGCTCGAGGACATGCACGAGGCCGAGGCCGCGAGTCGTGATCTGCTCAGCTACCTCGCGACGACGCTGCACGGCGGCATCTGCGTCGTCTTCACCTACCGCGAGGAGGACGTCGGTCCAACGCATCCGCTGCGCGCGCTGCTCGCGGAGTTCGATCGCGAGCGCCGCATCTCGCGCATCGCGCTGGCGCCGCTCGACGCCACCGGCGTCGAGCGGATGACGAAAGCGCTGCTTCCCGATCGCGCGACGGGTGAGCTCACGCGTGCCGTGCTTGAGCGCTCCGAGGGCGTTCCGTTTTATGTCGAGGAGCTGCTGAAGACCGCGCTTGACGATCCCGACGCGCGCGCCGATCGCCTCCCTCTGCCGCGCACCGTCCGCGACTCGGTGCAGATGCGTGTCGCTCGGCTTACCGCGGAGCGTGGGCGGCCGATCGCCGATCTGCTCGAAGCCGCGGCGGTCGCCGCCGTACCGCTTGGCTACGACGTGCTCCTCGATCTCTCCGGTAGGGCCGAGCGCGACACCGGGGAGGACCTTGCCGCGGCCATCGAGGCGCAGCTCCTCGAACGTCCACCGACGCAGCAGGAGATCTATCAGTTCCGGCATACCCTCACGCGCGACGCGATCGCAGGCGCCATCCCCGACTCTCGCCAGAGGCGCCTGCACGTGCGCGTAGCGGAGGCGCTCGAAAAGCTCCGAGACGATCGACAGAGCGCGACCATCGCGCAGCACTTCGCCGCCGCAGGCGATAGCGCGAGGGCTGTTCGGTACGCCCGCGAGGGAGCGGGAGCCGCGATCCGTGTCGGAGCGTACGCCGCGGCCATTGATCTCTTGCGGCTCGCGGCGGGGCAGGGTGTCGGGATCGCGGAAGAAGTGGACGTGCTCCTCGAGCTCGGAGCGGCCTTGCGCTCCGCCGGTCGTGCGCACGAAGCCGAAGATGTCCTGCTCCGTGCTCGAGACCTCGGTAAGGACGACCAGCATCGGGCTCGAATCGAGCTCGAGCTCGCCGCTGTCTTGCGGATGGAAGGTCAGCGCGCGGAAGCCGTGGACGCTGTACGGCGCGCGATCGACGCGCTGCAAGCGCACCGCGGCCCGATCCTCGCGGAGGCCCTCGTCCATCACGCCGATCTCGCCTGGGCGGAGAACGACCTCAAGGAGACCGCGCGCCTGGCGCAGGATGCGCTCGCCGCAGCCAAGCGGTACCACGCGGCCAGTGCTGAAATCGAAGCGTTGACACTGCTCGGTGCCGCGAGCGTGCGGCTCGGCATGGATGAAGGTCTCGAGTATCTGGCCGAGGCAACGCGCCGCGGTCGCGCGCTCTCACTCGGGGCGGAGACCGTCGATTCCTACCTCGAGCTGGCCCGCGCGCTCCTCTTTCGCGGGCGCAACGAAGCGGCGCTCGACGCGGTGAAGGAGGGGCTCACGCTCGCGCGGGCCCGGGGACTTGAGTTCGCGCAGGCCCGGCTTCTCGCACACGCGACGACGATCTCCGTGAACCTCGGCCGATACGAGGATGCGCGCGCGTTCGCCGAGCAGTCGGTCGCCCTCGCGCGAGCCGGGACCATCGCGGCGAGCGCCGCCCGCGTGTCCCTGGCGCACGTGATGTCCGACCAGGGCGAGGGAGAGGCCGCGCTGGCCCTGTTCGATTCAGTGAGGGAGGACTCCGAGCGGAACGAGCCGGACAGGCGGGTCATCTACTGGTCATACCGCGCGCAAGCGCTGCTCGGACTGGATCGGCTGGACGACGCGTGGGAGTCGGCGACGCGCGCCGTCGATCTCACCGCGGCGACTCCGGGAATGGGCATGACCGCGTTCCTGAACGCCGCTGAGATCGCGGAGGCGCGTCGCGATGGCCCTGGGATCGAGGCGCTTTCGCGGCGCTTCGAGGAGTACTTTGCTGATCGCGACACACCCCCGATCCGTCTGGTGCGTCTCGAGATCGCGGCGATCCGTGAGCTGTGCGCCGGTCGGGATGCGGCCGGTCACTTCAGTGAGGTCGCCGACACCTACGCAACGCTCGGTGCTCGCGTGCGCGCGAGCTACCGTCGCGCGTCCGCGGCCATCGCCAGCATGAATGACTCGCGGGCTCGCGCTTTGGCGCGTCGCGAGCTGGCGACTGAGCTGCGCGAGCTCGAGTCTTTCGGCGCGCGCCGGTACGTGGCTGCGCTCAACCGACAGCTGCGCCGGCGAACCGCGGCGCGCAGCGTCGCCGGTCCACTGAGCCAGCGCCAGAAGCGCGTCGCTGTTCTTATCTCCCGTGGCTGGACCGACCGCCGGATAGCGCGCGCGATCGGCGTGTCGGATCGTGCCGCGAACGGGCTCGTCCGTTCCGTGCTGACCGGCCTGGGTGTCGCTACGCGGTCACAGGTCGCCGCATGGGTCGCCGATCATCCGGCGCTTCGGCGACCCGCTTCTGCTCTTGTGCCCTAACTAGGGCACTACATATCGCTGAAGCATCAGTAGTGCCTCACCGTGCCGGGTTTGAAGTCGTTCGGCGCGGGCAACTGATTCATGTAGTCCTCGATGTCTTCGAGGGCCTGATGCGCCGCGGGATCGCTTGCCGGTATATCGAGATCCACTTGGGCCGCGATCGTGTCTCCGGACTTGCCGCGGTTGTTGCTGTCCTCGAACAGGCTGACCACTGATGTTTGCTGGTCCACATGACCCTGGCCGTCCACGAATGTACGGATCAGTTGCTGAACAGCCTTTCCGTTCGCTCTGTTCTTCACGTCGCCGATGACTAACCCATGCGCATTCGTCGAGTGCCCGGTCGGTCCTGGCATCTACCCCTCCCGCGTCGCGGGCGCGTAATACGCCCGCGCTTAGGTGGCTGTCAAGCAGGCAGGCGCGTACCGGCCGCCGTTTGGCTACGAACGGTGACCACGGCCAAGTCCCGCTGCCCGCTGCGAGCCTTCCGGATCGCGATCGACTCCGTGATCTCCTGGGCGCGCAGGTCGAAAACCTGCAGCGCCCGCTCAGGATCGTTTCGTAGCGCCTGGCGTGTCCGAGGGTCGCCCATAAGCGTTTCGGCACGCCCCGCGTCGCCGAGCGCCATCTCAATCACGTCCCACAGCTTCGACATCTCTCGTCCCCCTCCGATCCGGTGATGCGGGCAGGTTCGCAGCGCGAGCAGGCTTCGACCGCCAGACGGTGAACAGCGTGAGTGTTCGGTGCGCGACAGTTCAGCCGGACGCGAGCTCTCGGAGGCGCAGGGCGTTCTTCGGCGCGTAGCCCATCTCGTCGTTGTTGAAATAGGCGTAGACGTCGCGCCCCTCGGCCCGCCAGCCGCGGACCCGCTCCGCCCATCCGCGCAGGGCGTCGTCGCTGTAATCCGAGCCGTAGCGACGCTCCGGGCCATGAAAGCGCATGTAGGCGAAACCGGCGGTCACGGCGACGTGCGTCGGCCAGTGCGGCGTGTCGCCGATCACGAGCGCGACCTTGCGGCGGCGCAGGGACGCGAGCGCCTCCGCGGTGAACCAGGACGCGTCACGCGGCTCCAGCGCGTGGCGGCGCCGGCGCGGCGCGACCATGCTGAGGAAGCGATCCGCTCTCTCTTCGTCGAACTTCATCCGGGGCGGCAGCTGGACGAGCACGACGGCCAGCTTCGGCCCGAGACCCGCCATCGTCCCGTACGAGCGCTCGATGCTGTCGTGCTCGACGTTGAGACGCTTGATGTGGGTGATGAAGCGGTTGAGCTTCACCGCATAGACGAATCCGTCGGGGACGGCGCGACGCCACTTGTCGAAGGTCTTCCGTTCGGGTTGCCGGTAGAAGGGACTGTTCAGCTCGACCGTGTCGAAGAGCCGCGCGTAGTAGTCGAGCCACTTGGATGTCGGCAGGTCCTTGGGATAGAACCGGCCTCTCCAGTGCGTGTACTGCCAGCCCGATGTGCCGACGCGCAGCTCGCTCATATGCTCAAACGGTGATCCGCGTCGAAGAGCTCGTGAAGCGCTACAAGAAGGCCGAGCAGAACGCGGTCGATGGCATCTCGTTCGAAGTGAAGGCCGGCGAGTTCTTCGTCCTGCTCGGCCCGAATGGGGCGGGGAAGACGACGATGATCTCGGTCCTCACGACGACGCTTGCCCCGACCGGTGGACGCGCGACCATCGACGGGAGCGACGTCGTTCGCGAGGCGAGCGCGGTGCGACGCAAGGTCGGGATCATCTTCCAGCGGCCTAGCCTCGACCAGAACCTCACCGCCGAGGAGAACGTCCGCTTCCACGCGCTCCTCTACGGCCTGTACCGCTACGCGCCGTCGTACGCGCTCATGCACGCCGACTACCGCAGGCAGGTCGAGGACCTCGCGAAGCTTCTCGGCATCGCGCGCGACATCCAGAAGCCGGTGCGCACCTTCTCGGGCGGGATGCGGCGCAAGCTCGAGATCATGCGCAGCCTCCTCCACAAGCCCAAAGTCCTCTTCTTGGATGAGCCGACTGCGGGCCTCGACGTTCCCAGCCGCCGCACGCTTTGGGAGCACCTCAGCGAGGTGCGCCGCACGAGCGGCACCACGATCTTCCTGACCACGCACTACCTCGAGGAGGCCGAGGAGGCGGACCGGATCTGCATCATCGACAAGGGGCGCGTCGTCTCGTTTGGGACCCCTAATGACATCAAGCGCGATCTGGTCGAGGACTACGTCCTCGTCGACGCCGCCGATCGCTCTGGCCTGCGCGACGAGCTCGCGCGACTCGGGTACGTGACGAGCAGCGGTCCGCCCTTCAAGCTCCAGCTCGACGGTCAGTCCGTTCACTCGATCCTTCGCTCCATCGAAACGCCGCTGACGGTCGTGAAGACCCATACGCCCAGCCTCGAGGATGCCTACCTCGAAATAGTGAGCAAGACGAGTGAGTGAAGCCTCCGCGATCCTCGCGCTCGCGCATCGCGACTTCATCAAGCTCCTGCGCGATCGACAGCGCATCGTCGCGGACTTCGCCTTCCCGCTCATCTTCATCGGTATCCTCGGGACGACCTTGCAGGCCGGCTTCGGCGAGCGCGCCGGCATCAACCTCCTGGACTACGTCTTCACCGGTGTGCTCGCGCAGACGGTCTGGCAATCCTCGGCGATGGGGATCATCTCGCTCCTCGCGGACCGCGAGCAGGATTTCAGCCAAGAGATCTTCGTCTCGCCGATCTCGCGCTACTCGATCATCCTCGGGAAGATCCTCGGTGAGTCGCTCGTCGCGCTCCCTCAGGCGCTGGCCATCATCGTCTTCGGGTTCGTCCTGCAGATCCACATCTCGCCAGATCAGATCTGGCGCATGGCGCTCGCACTCGGCGTCGTCGCGTTGTTCGGAGGTTCGTTCGGCGTGATCGTGCTCGCCAACCTCTCGAGCCAGCGCGCCGCGAACCAGATCTTCCCCTTCGTGCTGCTGCCGCAGTTTTTCCTCGCCGGGATCTTCAACCCGATCCAGAACCTGCCGCTGCCACTCGACATCCTTTCGAAGATCGCGCCGATGCGTTATGCGGTGGATCTCATACGCGATGCGTACTACGGCGGTCTTCCCTTGTCCCAGCAGGTTCAGCTCTTCGATGCGACGACGAACCTCGCGATCATCGTCGCGATGTTCGTCGTCTTCATGGTCGTCGGGACGTTCCTGTTCGTGCGCGCGGAGCGGAACCGCTAACGAGGAACAAAGAACCGCGAGCAGGTCCGATAGGGCGGTCCGATTGAGGCTGTTTTCAGCAGGATCGCGCCGATGGTCAACACCGGCATCACGACCTAGATCGGCACACCGGTCAGGAAATAGATGACCCGAGCCGAGATCTCGCCCGCGATCACGCATCCAAGCGCCACGTAGAGAAGTCCCGTCGAGGACTGCGTGTTCATACCCGCCGTCCACCACGCAGCGAGCGCGACGATGAGGGTCATAAGGAGCCCGACGCCGATGCGCAGGGCCAGCGCCACTGAGAGCGCGGTCTCCCACGTACCGGTGAAGTCGCCGCGCAGCGCGACGATCGCGACCAGCACGAGCTGCACCGCCACGGCGAAGACAACGACGAGCGCCGCGCGCCTCAGCGGACCGGGCGAGAGCTTCGGCGTCACGAGGTACCAGTGCCCGAGCAGCATCGCGCCATCCGAGCCGCCGAGCGCGAGCGCGCCCAGGGGGAGCGCGGCGATCGCGAACGGGTCGTAGGCCTGCTGCGCCGGCCGGGCGACCGCGACCACCGCGAGCGCCGTGGCGCCCGCGAGGAAGGTCACGATGCCCGCCGCCATGCGCAGCCCGCGCACCGGAGTGAACGTGGTGATGAGCTGGATGACCACGAGGATCGTGACCACGACGAGGGCCTGGCCGAACGCGTTGAGCGGTCCACCGTCGATCCCGGCGGTCTCGGCCAGATCGCCACGCGGGAAGGTCGGCACCAGCGCCAGCGCGGCGGCCATAGCGGCGGCGTCGACGAAGGCAACGAGCTTGAGGAAGCCTGAAGGCGCGCGACCGCCGCGATCGATGAACCACAGGAGGAACGCACCCCCGACGGCGAGCTCGGTGAGCACGACGGCGAGGACGATGGGCAGCGTCGCGATCGCCATCTAACCGAACAGGTCGGCGGCGCCGCCGATCGTGCCCGATCGGTCGATGGCCAGATGGAAGAACTCTTTCCCGCCGCGCCGCTCGAGCATCTGGTGGAAGCGGTCGCGGTCTTTGAACTGGGTCTTGTGGCACTCGAAGGCCCGCTTCTTGCGCGCTTCGTACTTCTTGATGTCGATGGTGTGCGTCGGCGTCATCGCGATGATCGGAAAGTCCGCGACGAACGGCGACGCGCTGAAGAAGAGCCGCTTCGCCTGGTGTGCCGCGCCGCGGTCGGGGTACTGGTCCGCAAGGCCGGCGCGATGGAAGCCGCGCAGCGCGAAGAGGCTTGCCGCGCGGTGATCGTCGTGCTCGCTCCCGGCGCCCTCGGGTCCGAACGTACAAACGACGTCCGGCCGGAGCTCGCGGATCAGCTGCACCACGTCGGCTGTGACGCGCTCGATAGGCGAGTCGCGCAGACCGCCATCGGGCCATTCCAGGAGCCTGCAGTGGTCGAATCCGATGACCTTGGTGGCCTCGCGCCATTCCTTCGAGCGCTCGCGCGCGAGCTCGTCGGGGGTCCAGGACCCCATGTCCTTGCCGAACCACATGCCGGCGTCGCCGCGCGTGAGCGTCAGGAGTCCGGTGATGTGACCCTCGTCCTTGAGCTTCATGGCGGTTCCCGCGATCCCGAACGACTCGTCGTCCGGGTGCGCGTACACGAACAGGACGGCACCCATCGCGGCCACGCTAACGTGTCGAAACGTGACACGCTCAAACGAGCACGATCGCCGGATCGCGGCGATGTTCGATCGCATCGCGCCGCGCTACGACTTCTTGAACCGCGTGCTGTCGTTCGGACGCGACGCCTCGTGGCGCCGTCGCGCTGTGGCGCTTGCCGGACTCGGCGCAGGCGAGCGCGCGCTCGATGTGGGCGCGGGCACGGGCGATCTCGCGCTCGCGTTGGCCAAGGCCGGTCCGAGCGGCCGGGTCGTCGCGCTCGACCTCTCCCCCAAGATGCTGTCTCGCGCTCGCCTCCGTGCCGACGCGTCGATCGGTTTCGTCGTCGGGAGCGCCGAGGCACTGCCGTTCCCCGACGGGCTCTTCTCCTGCGTGGTCGCCGGCTTTGCCGTGCGCAATTTCGGCGACCTGCCGCGCGCCCTCGAGGACATGCGGCGCGTGCTCCGGCCGGGCGGCCGCGCGGTGGTGCTTGAGCTCTCCTTGCCGCCGAGTCCCACCCTACGCGCGCTCCACCGTTTCTATCTGCACCGCGTCGCGCCGGCGATCGCGACGGTCCTCGGCTCGAGCTCCGAGGCCTACCGGTACCTGCCGGCGTCGATCGAGGCGTTCCCCGAGCCCGAGCGCTTGGCCGCGGCGCTCCGCGACGCGGGGTTCCAGCGGGTGGGCTACGAGCGGCTTACGTTCGGTGTCGCGACGATCCATGTCGGCCAGATCTAGTCGTATCGTTCGGAGCGAAGGGGAGGAGCGTGGACTTCGACATCCCTGAGGAGCTGCAGCTGCTCGCGCGCACGGTGCGCGAGTTCGTCGAAACGCGACTCCAGCCGCTCGAGAAGCAGGTCGAAGAGACCGACAAGATCCCGGACGGCGTCCTGAAGGAAATGGGCGAGCTCGGGCTTTTCGGGCTGCCGTTCCCCGAGGAGTACGGCGGCGCGGGCGCCGGCGACCTCGGCTACTGTCTCGCGCTCGAGCAGTTCGGGCGCACCTCGGCCGCGTTCTCGAACGTCATCGGCGCGCACACCTCGATCGGCTCGATGTCGATTTTCCTCGGGGGTACCGAGGAGCAGAAGCGGCGCTATCTGCCCGATCTCACGGCGGGGAAGAAGATCGCGGCGTTCTCGCTCACCGAGCCGTCCAGCGGTTCCGACGCGGCCTCGATCCAGACGACGGCCACCCTGCGGAACGGCTGTTGGATCCTGAACGGGACGAAGATCTGGGTCACGAACGGGCCGATTGCTGACGTGGTCATCGTCTACGCGGCCAACGATCGCGCCAAAGGCGCGCGCGGCGGGATCACCGGCTTCATTGTCGAGAAGGGCTTCAAAGGATTCCGCGTCGGCAAGGTCGACGACAAGATGGGACTACGCGGCTCGTACACGGGTGAGCTGGTCTTCGAAGACTGCGAGGTGCCCGAGGCGAACGTTCTCGGCGGTCAGGTCGGCGCGGGCTTTCGCACCGCACTCGGCGCACTCGACATCGGCCGCATCTCGCTCGCGGCCGGCGCGGTCGGATCGAGCCAGCATCTCCTCGAGCTCGGGATCGCGCACAGCAAACGCCGCATTCAGTTCGGCAAGCCGATCGCCGCGAACCAGGCGATCCAGTGGATGCTCGCGGACTCGGCCGTCGAGATCCACGCCGCGCGGCTCATGGTCTACGACGCCGCGTGGAAGCTGGATCAGGGAAAGCGCGCGTCGCTCGAGGCCGCGATGGTGAAGGTCTACGCGTCAGAGATGGCCAACCGCGTCGCCGACCGGGTCCTGCAGATCCATGGCGGCATGGGCTACATGAAGGACTCGCCTGTCGAGCGTGCGTACCGCGACGCGCGCATCCTACGGATCTATGAGGGGACCAGCGAGGTGCAACGGATGATCATCGCGGAAGAGCTACTCAAGGCTTAACGAGAGGGGCGGGAATGGCGAACAAGGTCAAGGTCGAAGTCAAAGACCTGGCGCCGCTGCCGGAGCGTCCCTGGACACGCCACTACGACCCGGGCGTGCCGGCGACGCTCATTTATCCCAAGGTGCCGCTGCAGGCGATGCTCGACGATGCCGCCGAGAGCTACCCGAACGCGACGGCGACGGTCTTTTTCAACCGCAAGCGTAGCTACAAGAGCATCTCCGACGCGGCCTGGCGGATCGCGAATGGTCTTCGCAAGCTCGGCGTAAAGAAGGGCGATCGTGTCGCGCTCGTCCTGCCGAACACGCCGCAGTTCGTGATCTCTTTTTACGGCGCGCTGCGGGCCGGGGCGACGGTGGTGCCGTGCAACCCGCGGTATACGGCGCCGGAACTGCGGCACCAGCTCGCCGATTCCGGGGCGACGGTTGTCGTCGTGCTTTCCCGGCTGTATCCGCTGGTGAAGGCGGCGCGGGCAGGGACCTCCGTCGAACACGTGGTCGTCACGAACATCAAGGAGGAGATGTCGCCGCTGCTGCGGCTGCTCTTCACGCTCGCCAAAGAAAAGAAGGACGGACACCGGCAAACCTTCGCCGGCGACCCGGGCGCGCTCGCGTTCAGCGATCTTCTCGACGCTCCGGCCGAGCCGTTCGACGTCGGCACGCGAACCGACGACCTTGCGCTGCTCCAGTACACCGGCGGGACGACGGGCGTCTCTAAGGGCGCGATGCTGTCTCATCGCGCGCTCGTCGCCAACACGCTCCAATGCCGTGCGTGGTTCACGAACCTTCAAGACGGCAAGGGCACTGCGATGGCGGTGATGCCGTTCTTCCACGTGTACGGGCTCACCGTCGTCATGAGTTTCGCGGTCCAGGCCGCCGCGGCGATGGTCCTCGAGCCGCAGCTCGACCTCGAACGTCTCCTGAAGGACGTGCAGCGCCATCGCCCGCAAGTGTTCTGCGGCGCGCCGATCATCTACAACGCGATCAACAACTCGCCGCTCGCGACGAAATACGACCTCCGCTCTATCGAGGCCTGCGTCTCGGGCTCGGCGCCGCTCCTGCTGGAGACGCATCGCCGGTTCGTCGAGCTGACCGGCGCGAAGATCGTCGAGGGATACGGCCTCACGGAAGCCGCCCCGGTGACGCACTGCAACCCGATCTTTGGCGAGGGCAAGCAGAAGATCGGGACGATCGGCGTTCCCTACCCCGACGTGGAGTCCAAGATCGTCGACCTCGAGATGGGCGAGCGCGAGCTCGCTCCTGGAGAGTCGGGCGAACTGATACTGCGCGGCCCGCAGCTGATGGACGGCTACTACAAGCGACCCGACGAGACCGCCCTGACGCTCCGGAACGGCTGGCTCTACACCGGCGACATCGCGACGGTCGACGAGGACGGGTATGTCGCGATCGTCGATCGCAAGAAGGAAATGATCATCGTCTCCGGCTTCAACGTGTACCCGCGCGAGGTCGAGGAGGCGCTCGCGACGCATCCCGCCGTCTTGGACGCGGCCGCCATCGGCGTGCCGCATCCGATCAAAGGCGAAGAGGTCAAGGCGTTCGTCGTCCTCAAGCCGGGCGTGACCGCGACCGCCGACGAGCTGCGTGCGCACTGTGCGGAGCGTCTCGCGCCGTTCAAGCGGCCACACGAGATCGAATTCCGCGAATCGCTCCCGAAGACGCTGATCGGAAAGACGCTGCGGAAGGAGCTTGCCGCAGAGGACAAGGCCAAGCGCAAGACCGCCGTCCCGGCGTGAGCGTCGGCGAGCCCGAGCGGGCGACGCTCGCGCGCGTCGTCGAGACGTTCGTTCCAGAGGCGCCCGCGAACGCGGTCGCCGCCCGGATCGTCGCGGAGCTCGAAGCGGTGGGCCGGCCGAAGCTGGTGAGCGACCTCGTGCTCTTCCTCCGGCTGGTCGAGCAGCCGATCTTGAGTCTCGCGCTGGCCGGTCGGCCGCGCGCCTTCAGCCGGATGAGCCAGGCGCAGCGCGAGCGTTATCTGCTGCGTTGGGCCGAGAGCGCCGTCCCGCTGCAGCGCACAGCGTTCCAGGCAGTGAAGCGTCTATCGCTCTTCGTCGCGTACGCCTCTTCGGACGGAGAGCGCAATCCGCTCTGGGACGGGACCGGCTACGGGCGGCCCGCGCTCGATTCGCCTGCGCCCCCGGCGCTCGCCGCGCGACGAACCGGCGCGGGCGAAACGCTCGATGCGGACGCCATCGTCGTCGGCTCGGGGGCGGGCGGCGGCGTGGTCGCGGCGGAGCTCGCCGCAGCCGGAAAGCATGTGGTCATCGTCGAGCAGGGCGACCTCGTTACGGAAGACCAGTTCGACGGACGCGAGGACAAGGGCGCGGCGCGTCTCTACTGGGATCGACAGCTCCTCGCCACCGAAGACCTCGCCCTCTCCATCTTCGCGGGGCGCACGGTCGGGGGCGGCACGATCGTGAACTGGAACACATCGCTCCGTTTGCCGGAGGACATCCGGCGGGAATGGACGGAGGCCGGCCTCGACGGAATGGATAGGGAGCTCGACGCCCATTACGACGCGGTCGAGGCTCGTATCGACGTCGACATGGACGAGAGCGCTCGGAATGGCCAGAACGAGGCGCTGGCGCGAGGCCTCGACGCCGTCGGCATCCCCTGGCGCGTCATCCCGCGGAATGTCTCCGGCTGCGGCGACTGCGGGCACTGTGGATATGGCTGCCGCCGCGGCGCGAAGTGCTCGACGATGCGGACGTATCTCGCCGACGCGGTGGCCAATGGCGGCGAGCTCCTCGCAGGTTGCCGTGCCGATCGTGTGACGGTCGAGCGTGGAAAAGTCATGGGCGTGTCGGCCACCCTTGCGACGGGCGGGTCGATCGCGCTTCGCGCGCCGCTCGTGGTGCTCGCAGGCGGTGCGATCGGAACACCCGCTCTGCTGCTGCGCTCGGGGCTCGGTGGGAGCGAGGTCGGACGCTCCCTGCACCTGCACCCCGTGCCGCCGGTGCCCGCGCTCTACGACGAGCCGATCCGCATCTGGTCCGGAGTGCCCCAATCGGTCGTCGCCGACACCTTCGCGCGCCTCGAGCAGGGCTTCGGTTTCCGGCTTGAGGTCCCGTCCGCGCTACCGGGCGTGCTCGCGGCGGCGTTCCCGTGGCGGGATGCGTCGGGTCACCGGGCGCTGATGCGGGAGCTCGAGCACGCCGCGGTGATCATCCCGATCGTGCGCGATCTGGAAGCCGGCCGGGTCACGATCGATCGCCGGGGTCGGCCCATCGTGAAGTACCGCGTGCGCGGGATGACCCGACGGCTCTGCGTGAGGGCCATCGTCGAGGCGGCGTGCCTGCACCTCGCCGCGGGAGCGCGCGAAGCGTTCACGCTGCACACGCGGCCGATCCGCGTGCGCCAGGGCGACGATCTTGACGCGTTCGCCCGCGCGGTCGAGCGGAGTGGCGTCGCGCCTAATCGCGTCGGGATGTTCAGCGCGCACCAGATGAGCACCGCGCGGATGGGCGCGCGTCGTCAGTCGAGCGTCGCCGATCCGGATGGCCGCGTGCGCGGAGTTCAGGGACTCGTGGTCGCGGATGCCTCCGCTTTCCCGAGCGCGTCGGGAGTGAACCCGATGCTGACGATCATGGCTCTTGCTCGCCGGAACGCAGCGCGTCTCATCGCCGGATGGTGAGGATGGGCTTTTGCTAGGTGGTCCGTCCCCGGGAGCGCCGTAGCTCCTAGCGGGTGGCAGCGCTCGCGGTGATGACGAAGTAGTCGTTCACGATGCCGTCGAGCGTGTTGAAGATGACGCGCACCAACACGTTCACCGGCTCGACCGCCGGCACCACCTGCATCTGCGGCGTGATGAGCTTCGCGCTCCAGATCGCCGGGTATCCGCTGTACATAGCGAGAAGATCGCATCGCGAGCGGGGCGCCACATCAGCCGTGGGAGTGATGCTCTCTCCCGATCGCGTACTCCCCCGATGACGTCCTACCTCTCTCGGGGGGTTCGCGGGGGGCAGAGGCCCAGGGCTCGCTACCGTAGGCGCGTGGTCGAGCCCGATGTCGTCGTCGTTCCCGCGGGCGACGCGCTCCTCGGCGATCCGCCGCGGACCGAGCACGTAAATGTTTTTGCCATCGCGCGCCATCCCGTCACCGTGAGCGAGTACGCGGCCTTTATCGACGCGACGGGGCACCGTCCGCCCGTCAATTGGAGTACACAACGCGCGCACATCGACGGCGCGGTCGAGAGCGTGTCGTGGGCCGACGCGGTCGCCTATTGCCGCTGGCTCACGATCGGGACCGGCCGGATCTATCGCCTTCCTGACGAGCGCGAGTGGGAAAAGGCCGCGCGCCACGAAGGGACGCTCGATGGCCTCGGTGCCCTGCGCGAATGGACGAACAGCTGGCAGGGCGGCGGCCGCGTGGTGCGGCGCGGCGACGATCTCGCGGAACGGGCGTTCGCCGGCGAGGACATTCGGGGCATCGGCTTTCGGATCGTGCGCGGCATGACCGGCCGGTAGTGGCGCCGATCATCGTTGCGAGCGGCAACGGCGCGTCTGCGTTGGCAGCGGGAATCCGCATCCTGGCGCGCGGCGGCTCCGCGTTTGACGCGGTGGAGGCGTGCGCGAAGATCATCGAAGCCGACCCCACGGACACGAGCGTCGGCCGCGGTGGGAGGCCGAACGTCCTCGGCGAGGTCGAGCTCGATGCGTCGATCATGGACGGCACGGCTCATCGCACCGGCGCGGTCGCGGCCCTCGTGGGCTTCCTGCATCCGATCTCCGTCGCGCGCGCCGTCATGGAGCGCACGCCGCATGTCTTCCTCGTTGGGGAGGGCGCCGCACGCTTTGCGCGGGAGATCGGCGCGAAGCGCGCACAGAACCTCACGGCCTCCACACGCAAGGTCTGGGTCGAGCGGTTGCGCAAGGCGGGCGAGACGCCGACGAGCGTGCGCCGTCGCGCAAAGCTGCTCCCGGTCGTGCGGAAGACCGTCAAAGAAGAGCGCGGGACCGTGAACTTCCTCGCCCTCGATCGGCGCGGGGACGTCGCCTCCGCGGTGACAACGAGCGGTTGGGCGTACAAGTACCCCGGTCGCGTGGGGGACTCGCCCGTCATCGGCGCCGGCAACTACTGCGATTCGCGCTATGGCGCGGCGGCGTGCACGGGATACGGCGAACTCGCGATCCGCAGCGTCACCGCAAAGACCGCCGTCGATCGTCTCGCGTCGGGGATCCCGGTCGACGTGGCCGCGCAGGCGGCGATCACGGATGCGAACGCGCTCGAGGACGCCGCGTTCAACATCGTCGTGCTCGGCGCGGACGGCGCGCACGCCGCGGCGACGAATCGTGAGGGCCGGCGCTACGTGTGGATGACCGCGGGGATGAAAGAGCCGGCTACCGCGCTCCGAGCCATGGTGCCGCGAGCGCGGCCATGATCTCCGCCGTTTCGGGCCAGTGCTCGAGCAGGGTCGCCTCGCTGAGGTCGCACCAGCGGTAGCGGTCGTGCTCTTCGTTCAACGTCGGCTCCCACTCGGGCGGGACCTCGACCGAGAAGTTGCCGATCGTGACCTCCACGGTGCCCGGACCGTACTCGTGACGGAGCGTCTCCGGCACCGGATAGCTCTGGGGCATCGCGAGATCCGCGACCGCGGCGTGCAATCCCGTCTCCTCGACGAGCTCGCGCCCGGCCGCCTCCGCGAAGCTCTCGTCCGGCTCGACGACTCCCGCAACGACGTGCCAGTAGTCGTCGGGAACTCGATGGAGCATGAGGAATTGCTCACCGCGGCGGACGATGACGGCCGCTTCGCGTTCGGTCCGCACCTTTAGAGCGCCGCGACCGCCGCCTGCAGCTTCGCGGTCGCCTCGTTCGCGTTCGTGCCCGCTGGGAAGTAGATGGGTTCGCCGAAGACGACCTCGACATCGCCACGCCAGCCGTTCGCGCGCTGGCGGTCCCATTTCTTGTCCAGGTGGTCGAGGATCGAGACGCGGTTGATCTTGAGCTTCATCGGCACGACCGGGCTCGCGCCCTCGACCGCGATGAGGCCGGCGCCGGACTTGAAGGGCTGCGTCGGGCCGCCGACGGTGAGCTTGCCCTCGGGGTAGATGAGCACCGAGAACTGCCGGTCGAGCCTGGCCCCGAGCAGCTCGAGGCTGCGGCGGATCGCACCTTCACGTGCCAGCGGGAAGGCGTTGGCGAGGATCGCACTGAACACCCCGTTGAGCTTGTTGCCGAAGACGTCGTCCGCCGCAGCGGCGACGGCCAGGCGCCAGCGCCAAGCGAGGGGGATCGCCATGATGATGATCCCGTTGTCCCAGTGCAGGCAGTGATTCGGCGTGAAGAGCACCGGACCATTGAGCCCGCGCAGCTTCTCGATCCCGGTCACCTTCACGTGATAGAAGAGGTGGACCAGCGGATAGAGCAGGGTCTCCTGAAGAAGGATCCCGAAGCTCCGCACCAGCGGATGAAGCGGCCAGCCGAAGATCCCGGTCTCCTTCCGGGTGTCGCGCGCCGCGGCCACCATGCGCTCGAGGTCCCCGACGGTCGCGTTGGGCTGGACCGCGCCATCGTCGATGTATGTCCCGAGCTCCTCTTCGATGACGCCAAGCAGATCGACACGCCCGAGCGAGTCGAGCCCAATGTCCTGGGAGAGCTGCGCGTCGGCGTGGACGCGTTCTGCGGGAACATTCGCGACCTGCATGACGATCCGCTCGACCTCGCTGAGCTCGCGCGCCGATCCCGTCGCGGCGACCGGCTCGGGCTCGCCGCGTCCGATGGCGAGGAGACGCTCGACGATCTCACGCTTCTTCACCTTTTGCGTCGGCGTCGTCGGGAACTCCGGATCCGGCCAGATCGTCCAGCCGCGGACCTGCTGGCTGCTCGAGAGCTTCGCGTTCGCGTCGCGGACGATCGCCTCGACGGTGGCGCGGTCCTTGGGCTCGAGGAAGACTGCGTGGACCTGCAGCGTTTCGCCGGGGCGCTCGAGGCCGACGACCGTGGCGAGCACCGGCCGCTGCGGCGTGGCGAGCTCCTGGATGCGCGGGTCGGCCGCGAGGACGTTCTCGATGTCCTCGGGGTAGACCTTGAGGCCGTCGGGGAGCGCGATCATGTCCTTCTTCCGTCCGTGGAGCCAGAGGAAGCCATCCGCATCGAACTTTCCAAGGTCGCCCGTGTGGAACCAGCCGTCCTTGTCGATCGCGGCGCGCGTGGCCTCCTCGTTCTCCCAGTAGCCCTTGAAGATGTTTGGTCCGTGCGCGATTACTTCGCCGTCCTCGGTGATCTTCACCTCG
>DASYSC010000072.1:0-2088 GCA_036003765.1 Candidatus Limnocylindria bacterium | reverse complement strand
CTCTTCGTCGACCGCGGTGTCGCGCCAGCCGCCGATGAGAAGCCGCCCGTCGGCGCGCTGCCGCCAGTACCGGAAGCCGCGGTGCGCGTAGGCCGGGCGGTCGAACACGCGGCGTGCGACCGGGGCCGTCGCCAGCATCTGCCCGCGAACGGGACGAACGCGGAGCGGCACGAGGTGCTGCGAGTACGCATTTACGCAGAGGACGACCGCTCCGGCACGTACGCGTCCGCGATCGGTGCGCACGCCGTCCGAGCTCACGGCGGTGACGCGGGTGTGCTCATGGATGCGTGCGCCAGCGCCGGTGGCGGAACGCGCGAGGCCGCGCACGTACTTCACCGGGTGGAGCTCGCCGTCCTCGTCGTAGATCGCCGCGCGCTCCTCGGGAACGAGCCGAACCCGGACGCCTTCGCGCCTTAGCCGTTCCGCGCTCGCGCAGGCCTCCACCCATTCCTCGTCGTCGCCGGCGATCTGCACCGACCCGTTCCAGGCCAGGTCGCACTCGATGTGTTCTCGGGCGACGACCTCGCGCACGAGCTGCTGGTTGTGTCTGGTGAAGCGCCACACGCGAAGCGCGCGCCCTTCGCCGTACCGCTCTGTCGCGGCGGCGAAGTTCTCAGCGACGCCGGCCAAGAGAAAGCCCGCGTTTCGGCCGCTCGCGGCTTCGGCGACCGTGCGAGCCTCGAGCACGACCGCTTTCGCTCCAGCGCGAGTGAGGTGGTACGCGGTCGCGATCCCCGCGATGCCCGCGCCGACGATCGCGACGTCGGCCGAGGTGTCCGCCTCGAGGTTTGGATAAACGTCGGGCGCGATCTCGTCGAGCCAGATGCTCGTCACTTGGAGTACTCTGCGCCCGCGCTCTGTCTGGGTCAGATCGCGTGTGGGGTGGAAGGGTGATCCGCCGCCGGTCCCTCGCGCTCGGTGTGCTCATCGCGATGGTGGCGACGCTGGTGCCGTTCTCGCAGCGAGCGGCCGCGATCTCGCCGGACCTCGTGATCAGCCAGGTCTATGGCGGCGGGGGCAACACCGGGGCGCCGTTCCAGAACGACTTCATCGAGCTGTTCAACCGCGGGACGACCGGTGTCAGCGTCGCGGGCTGGTCGGTCCAGTACGCGAGCGCGACCGGCTTCGCCTGGCAGGTGACGAACTTGCCGAGCGTCACGGTTCCAGCGGGGGGCTACCTCCTCGTCCGCGAGTCCGCCGGCAGCAGTTGCGGCGGGATCCCGTGCGGCGTCCCTCTCCCCGCGGCCGACGTCACGGGGTCGATCGCCATGAGCGCGACCGCAGCGAAGGTCGCCCTCGTGAATAGCACGACCGCGCTCAGCGGGAGCTGCATATCAGGGCCGATGATCCTCGACCTCGTCGGGTACGGCTTGAGCGCGAGCTGCTACGAAGGCGTGTTCGCGCCGGACCTCTCCAACACGACGGCAGACCTGCGGGCCGGAAACGGCTGTGTTGATACGGACGACAACTCGGCCGACTTCAGAGCTGGAGCGCCTGCTCCCCGCAACGCCTCGTCGCCCATCGGCAATTGCAGCGACCAGGCACCGGAGGTGAGCTTGACGGCGCCGGCGAACGGCGGGTCCGGCGTCCCGACCAACGCGAACGTGACCATCACCTTCTCGGAGCCGGTGAATGCTACCGGAAGCTGGTTCGCGATTGCCTGCGCCGCGAGCGGCGGGCACACCGCGGCGCAGAGCGGCGGACCGACGACGTTCACGCTCGACCCGACCGTCGACTTCGCCAGTCTCGACTCCTGCACGGTGACCGTCTTCGCAGCGATGGTGACCGACCAGGATTCGATCGATCCGCCCGACAACATGGCCGCCGACTACTCGTTCACGTTCACGACCGTCGGGCCTTTGGTGCGCATCCACGAGATCCAGGGAGCCGGACACGGCTCCCCGCTTGTGGGCCAGAACGTCTCCAACATCCCCGGCGTGGTCACCGCCAAGCGGTCGAACGGCTTCTACATGCAGGACCCGAACCCCGACGCCGACCCGGCAACCTCCGAGGGTATCTTCGTCTTCACGAGCGCCGCGCCGAGCTCGGTCAGCGTCGGGGATGCGGTGACGGTGAACGGGCGCGTGA
>DASYSC010000071.1:0-3845 GCA_036003765.1 Candidatus Limnocylindria bacterium | reverse complement strand
CTGTACGGATTTTTGTGGGCGGCGGCTGCCCACCGGATGGCGGCCATGCGGAGCGGTCGATGGCGCACTGGGCGTAGACCCCGGTCACTCCGAGTCGCGCGAGAGGGCTCGTTTGGTTTCCTCCACGTCGCGCGCGATCTGTGCCGCGAGCTCCGCCGGACTCGCGAAGGCGATCTCGTCGCGCAATCGCTTGACGAACGCGACCTCGACATCCTCGCCGTAGAGCTCGCCGGAGAAGTCGAGAAGGTACGCTTCGAGGACGCGCTCGCCGCCGCCAAAGGTCGGACGTACCCCGAGCGACGCGGCCGCCTTGAATCTCCCCTCCCCCATTTCGGCCCACATGGCGTAGATGCCGTCACGCGGGAGGAGCCGCTCGCGCGGCAGCGCGAGGTTGATCGTCGGAAATCCGAGCGCGCGCCCGCGTTTGGCGCCGTGCACCACGCGACCGCGGACGCCATACGGACGACCGAGAAGCCGCGCCGCTCCTTCGACCTCGCCCGCCAGGAGAAGATTTCGGATGCGCGTTGAGCTCACGATCTCGCCGTCGATCTCGACGGGGCGCACGACCTGGACCGCGAAGCCGTCGCGCGCCGCGCGCGCCCGCAGCGTGTCGACGTCTCCTTCGGCGCGATGGCCAAAATGGAAGTCCGGCCCGACGACGATGCGCCGAACATCGCCCGCCCCGCGCACGCGGTCGATGAACTCGTCGGCAGAGAGCTTCGCGAACGCGTCGTCGAAGTGAAAGACGACGACCGCGTCGGCAGCTGCTTGGTGGAGCCGCCTCACCCGGTCTCGCACATCGGAGAGGGCTGACGCCGGCGCTCCGGGAGCGAGCGCCTGGATGGGCAGCGGGTCGAAGGTCGCCGCGACCCCGGCAGCCTGCTGCTCTCGCGCGCCGCGGCCGAGCTCTCCGACGAGCGCGCGATGTCCCAGATGAACACCGTCGAAGACACCGATAGCGAGGTGTATCGGCCCGCGCGGCCAGTTGGAGAAGTCTCTCAGCGCGTCGATGTGCCGAGACTAGTCCGCGGACCCAGCTCCCACAGGCGAGGGTTCAGCGTCGGCGTCGAGCGGGACCCGGGCCGGCGAGGATGGGGCTACAAGCGCAGGCGGGTGTGACGGCCCGCGAGACGAGTGGGGTGCGTAACCAGCTACCGGGATCGGTCCTGTTACCAGGGGCCCCGCGAGGCGAGTGGGCCGGCGCGACCGCCTGCGCTGTCGAGCGGTAGAAGTCGCGAGGAACGGGACCGGCGTGAACACCGCAGCGATGAACCCGAGGTAGTTCCCCTGGAAGTACCGTCCGAAGAAGAGGAACGCGAGCAGCGTCAACGCGTATCCCGCGAGCAGCGCCGCGATGGTCGGGCGCTGCCAGAGACGAAGGAGCCACCAGGCCGCGATCGGCGCGGCGACGGCGATCTCGATAGCGGCGAATGGGAAGTCCGCCTGGCGGTACGGGATCACGCCAAGCGAGAGCAGCAGCGCCGAGAAGCCCATCCCCGAGATCGGATAGGTCCACGCCGCCCCACCCGCGTTGTATCGCACGACGTCGTCGTAGAACGCGCCGAAGTCGTTCACGAGGAACGGAAGGAACGTCGCCAGGAGAAAGATCCCCGCGGGCCACGTCGGGGTCAGCGCCGCGATGGCCTCGCGCACCGTCCGCGGCTTGCGAGTGGCAACGAGATACACCGCGACGAAGGGCAAGAAGATCAGCGCGTGCAGCTTGGCGGCTCCGGCCGCCGCGAACGCGAGCGATGCAGCGGGGCGCCGCTCACGCATCAGCAGGACGACACCGGCGAACAGGAAAAGCAGCACAAAGAAGTCGTTGCGGCCCTCCACGACAAAGGGGAAGAGCTGCGGGTTGAGCGCGATCGCGGTCGTGACGGCGAGGCGTTGTGCGGTGCCCGGCACGAGGAGCGGAACGATCGCCAGCGTGGCGACGTAGGCCGGCAGGTAGAGGTAACGCTGGTCCCAGAAGATGCCGAGGTGATCGAAGGCCCAGACGAACGGGGTGCTCACGAGGAACATGAACGGGAAGTACGTGAGGTGATAGAGGGCCGGGTTGTTGATCATCGGCCAGAAGAACATCGGAGTGTCGAGGTAGTCCGTGGCGTACGGGTTCATGCCGTTCAGCAGCTTGCGCGCGGCCTCTTCGACCATCAGCGCGCCGTCATGGACGTACGTGTACGGCTTCCCGGTCTCGCGCAGGACGATCGACGCGATCGTGGGCACGATAACGAACACAGCGACGATGGCGACCAGGTGCGCGACGCGCGCGCGCACGGTGAAGTTCCGTCCGGAGCGGCGATCGCGAAGCGGGTACGTGACTGCGAGCACGCCGCAGGTGATGAGGAAGGCCGCGTCGGCGCCCGCCGGGAAGAGCTGCCAGAGCGGGACGTCGTGCGTGGCGGCGACGGTCGTGTGGTTCGCGAAGAGCAGCAGCCAGTTCCCGATGCCGACTATCGCCATGGCCTTCGCGTCGAGAGAGAGATCGCGCCAGACCGATAAGGCCCACTTGATGGAGCGTTCGAGACCCTTCGCGAGCATCAGGCAGACTCCCCCGCACCGACGATCGTAGCAGCGGCCTGCTCGAGAAATCGCGTGTCGAGCACGAGGAGACGATCGTCCGCGGGCCGCAGCAGCGTCAGGGCAGCGTCCGGCCCGCGCGTACGGAGGGCGTCGGGTGTGATCGCGTCGCGGACCTCGAGCGCCCCGACCGCGAGGCGGCGCAGCGCGCCGAGATGCGCCGCGGATCCGAGAAGTCGCCCGAGGTCTCGGGCGATCGCGCGGACGTACGTTCCCGAGGAGCAGACCACGAGGAGGCGCAGGTCGGGCGATGCGCTGCTGACCACGTCGAGCCGGTGGACCTGCACATGGCGGGCCGCGAGATCGAGAGCCTCGCCGGCTCGCGCTCGTGCGTATGCCGGGCGACCGCTCACCTTGACCGCGGCGAAGCGCGGGGGAACTTGATCGATGACGCCACGTAACCTCTCGAGCGCGTTCTCGAGCGTTCGCCCACCGAGCTCAGGAACGTTCGCCTCGCGAGTGACAGCGCCCTCGCGGTCATCGGTCGCTGTCTCGCTTCCAAAACGCACGAGCGCGTCGTAGACCTTCGCGGCCTCGTGTATCCGGTCGGCGAATTTCGTCGCACCTCCAGCGAGTATCGGCAGGAGACCCGACGCGAGCGGATCGAGCGTTCCACCGTGCCCGGTGCGCGTGCGCAGAACGCCTCGCGCGACCGCGACCACGTCGTGCGAGGTCCAGCCCTCGGGCTTGTCGATCGCGAGCACGCCCGAGGGTGGCTGATGTATCAGGCGCTGACGGCCGCTCGCGCCCGCGCGGCCTCGAGTGCCTTGCGAGTTCTTGTCAGGACGCGCTCACGCACATCAGCGAGATCGCCCGGGATGAGAGCGCCGGCCGCGCGAACGTGCCCGCCGCCTCCGTACCGCCGCATGAGCTGCGATGCGTCTACCGATGGCTCCCATTGCGAGGTGCGGCAGGAAACCTTCACCGTCGGAGGCTGCTCATTGAATAGAAGCGCCACGCGCATCCCACTGGACCGAGCAATTTGCTCGACAAGGCCGGAGACGTCCTCGTCGCGAGCGCCCGTCTCCATCATGTCCTTGGTGCGAATCTCAGTCCACACGAGTTGGCCGTCGCTTTCGCGCATGAGACGCGCGAACGCGACGCCCCAGAGCTTGATCGCCTCGAAGCGTTTGTTGCGGTAGATGTTGTACGTGATCGCCTGAAGATCGGCGCCCGCCTCGCGCAGGCGGGCCGCGCGCTCGAGCGCGCGGGCGTCGGTGCTCGGGAACTGGAACGAGCCCGTGTCGGTCATGATCCCGACG
>DASYSC010000070.1:0-4075 GCA_036003765.1 Candidatus Limnocylindria bacterium | reverse complement strand
GAAGATCAGGCTCCGATCGCACCGCCCCGGCGATATGGGCTGGGTCGTCGAGCGGCACGGCACCCTCTACTGGCAGGAGTACGGCTGGGACGAGACCTTCGAGGCCCTCGTCGCCGGTATCGTCGCCAAGTTCATCGAGCACCTCGATCCGAATCGCGAGCGCTGCTGGGTCGCGGAGCTGGACGGCGAGCGCGTGGGCTGCGTGTTCTGCGTACGAAAGTCCAAGACCGTCGCGAAGCTACGGCTCCTGCTCGTCGAGCCACGCGCGCGCGGCCTCGGGATCGGCCGCCGGCTGGTGGATGAGTGCATCCGCTTCGCTCGCGCCGCCGGCTACCGCGAGCTGACCCTGTGGACGAACGACGTGCTCGTCGCCGCGCGGCACATCTACGAGCGCGCGGGGTTCGAGCTCATCGAGAGCGACCGGCACCATTCGTTCGGGAAGAATCTCGTCGGGCAGAACTGGATCTTGCGGCTCTAGAGCCGCCGCCGCGCACCGCCGCCGATGACGCCGATGTCGGCGAGGAATCCAAGGGCCACGACGATGAGCCCCAGCCCGTTCAGGCCGCCGAGCTCGTTCTGCGCGACCGCGAAAGCGATCGTCGTCCAGGGCAAGAAGAGGAACCCGAGGAGCGGCCAGATGAACGTGTCGAACGCGCGGCTCAGGTAGTTCGTGAATAGCCATAACAGGAAGATGACGAGACGCGGGCCCAGGAACGCGAGGAGCACGAGCACGCAGCACATCGGCGCATGGTGTCACAACCGAGGCGATCGTGGCGCGTCGAGGGTCACGCGGATTGCGCATGCGCTGCGCATGTGCGACGATGGCCATGTGGCGAGAATGATCCAGGTCCGGGACGTCCCCGATCGGCTGCACCGCGAGCTGGTGCGCCGGGCGAAAGCCCGTCGTCAAACACTGACCGATTACATACAACAGCTGCTCGAGAAAGAAGTGGCGCACCCTCCTGTTGAGGAGTTGCTGGCACGTATCGCCCAACACCGGCCAGTCAAGCTTCCGATGTCGCCGGCCGCGTTGATCCGCGCCGATCGGCGAGCGCGGGAGGATCGCTGGGACCGGCTGTTGCGGGAGCGGGGTCAGGGCTCTCCGCGGCGATAGGTAGTCGCCGCATCGTGGTTGACGCGTCGGCGGTCGTCGCATATCTCCTGGTACGTCCGACGGGCGCCCCTCTATCGGAGGCCATCGTCCGAGGTGACGAGCTTCACGTGCCCGCGCTCTGCGATCTTGAGTTCGCCTCGGCCCTGCGCCGGGCCGCGATCCGGGGAGCCGCGGACGAGCAACGGATCGCGGAGGCGCTGTCTGCCTATCTCGCCCTACCGGTCGAGCGACATGGTCACGACACGCTCCTGCCTCGGGTACTCGATCTTCGCCATAACCTGAGCGCCTATGACGCGGCCTATGTCGCCTTGGCCGAGCAGCTCGACGCGGCCGTTCTGACCGGCGACCAGCGGCTCGCACGCACGATCAAGGCCTCTCGGGACATCCGTGTGACGCTCGCGTAGCGAGGACAATGGTCATGTGACGACCATTCGCGCTGCTGAGCTCCTCCCCGGGGTGGCCCTCGATAGTCTCGTGACGGCCGACAGGACGTCCGCCGGATCGGCCCGCCCTCAACTCATCCGCGGGAGGGCGCTGATCTTCTGGGACCCCAAGGTCCCCGGGAAGAAGCTCGACGCGATCGACACCGACCAGATCACGCCGGCCGACGACTGCGTCTCGGAGAGCCTCGAAACCCTCGATCAGCGGTGGAAGGCCGGGTCGTTCCGTCATCTCATGCCGGACTTCCGCAAGCGTGTGCATCGCGGCGAGACCTTCATCGTTGCGGGCGACCGCTTCGCGATCGGGAGCTCGCGCGAGATGAGCCCCGCCGGCCTCAAGGGCATCGCCGACGAGGCAGGCCTCGAGATGGTGATCGTCTGCGGCGCCGCGATGGGCGACATCTTCCGCCGCAACGCGCTCAACCTCGGCCTGCACGTAGTCCAGAGCCGCGAGGCGGTCGAGGACGCGCAGGAAGGCGACGCCTTCTCGTTCGATCCCGCGACGCGCAGGCTCATGAACGAGACGCGCGGCAAGAGCTACGAGCCGGCTGCGCTCTCACCGCAGGAAGAGGAGATCCGCCGCTCCGGCGGGATCATCAAGATCGGCCGCCGCGAGTTCCGCGACTCGGTACGGCGCGCGCCCGAGGTCCGCTGGCCCGACGCGGAGACTGCGCGACGGCTCACCTCGACCGAACAGATTCTCTGGGCGCACCGCGTCGACAAAGGCGCGGAGGTGCGGCCCGGCGCGACGCTGCGCATGTACGCCGACCTGCTCCCGGCGTCGGACGGCACGGCGCCCTTTTCGATCCACACCTTCAATGAGATCACCGGCGGGGATGTGATCCGACCGCGCCAGATCGCGATCGCCAACGACCACTTCGTGTTCAACCGCCGCGAGGCCGATGACAAGCAGACGGAGATCGGCCGGCAATTCGCCGAGCGCCATGGCATAGCGTCGCCGTACTACGCGACACCGGGTGATGGGATCTTCCATTTCTATTTCCCGGAGCAGGGGCTCGTCGCGCCGGGCGCGCTCATCCCTGGGGCGGATTCGCACAGTCGGGCCTACGGGGCCTACGGCGCGCTCGGGTACGGAGTGGGATCGACAACGCTCGGATTCGGGTGGGCGACCGGCTACGTGTATTTCACGGTCGCGAGGCAGCGGCGCGTCGTGTTCACAGGAAAGCTCCAGCCCTGGGTGAGCGGCAAAGACGTAGTGCTCGCGCTCCTCGCGCGTTGGGGTCAAAAGCAAGCGCAGGGCATGAGCGTCGAGTTCGTCGACGCCCAGATGCAGCTCCCGATGAGCTACCGCAACACGATCGCGAACATGATGGCCGAGGGCGAGGCGCTGAACGGCATTTTCGCGCCCGACGACGTCACCTACGCGTGGTTCGGCGAGAAGCGCCTGACCGATCTCCCCTACCCGCGCTTCGGACCCGGCGAGGACGCGCGTTTCGAGATCGACGAAGAGCTCGACCTCACCGACGTCGTGCCGCTCATCGCGAAGCCGTTCAGCCCGGCGAACGCGTTTCCCGCGGCGGAGGTCGCGCGGGAACGCGTGACGTTCGACAAGGCGTTCATCGGCTCGTGCACCAACGGTGGATACGGCGATCTGCTGGAGGCGGCGCTGGTGCTGCGCGCCGCCCGCGCTAAAGGAGCATCGCGCGCGACAAAGGAGTTCGTGGTCTTCCCCGGCTCGGGCGGCGTCAAACGAGACATCGAGAAGGCCGACCCGCGCCTGGGCGGCGAATCGATCGCGAGCGTCTTTCGCACGGCCGGCGCCGAGATCCGCGAGTCGTGGTGCGGGCCGTGCTTCGGCCAGGGACCGGATGCGCTCAAGAAAGGCGAGAGCGCCATCACCTCCTTCAACCGCAACTGGGCGAATCGCATGGGAGTCGGCGGCCTCGGTTACCTCGCGAGCCCGGCCGTCGTCGCGTCGTCGGCGCTGCTCGGATACATGGGCCCCCCGAGCGAGCTCGGCATCGAGTGGCGGGCGGAGCGTTTCGTCTGATCGTTAGTCCCCCGTTTGGGGAGATTCGCCGCTCGGTATCCCGCGTTCTCAAGACATGGGTGGGTCTCCGGGCGATCGTGGAAGTGCGGATTTCGAGTTCGCCATGGGCGTCGCGCTCCTCGCGATCACCGTGATCGTTGCCCTCGTTCTGCTCCAAGGTCAGCTCGCGAGCCTGCTGGCGCGGGTCTAAACGACCTCGGCGGGCGGCCGAGCAACGGGCCGTTCGGCACGGCGCGTGCGGACTCGCCGAACGTGGACGACCGGCCAAGCCCGACAGACGCCGACAAGACCGAGCAGCTCACACCACCATCTAAGACGAACCTGGCGGCGCCGTCGCATGCGCCAGGCGAGCGGCGCCCCGCCGAGCGTTGGTCGACGGTCTTCACCGTGTTCGCCGCGATCGCGCTCGTCGCACTGCTCCTTCTCGGCGCGGCGGTGATCTCGTCGCAGCCGCTCGCGGCGCCGTCGGCCAGCCCATCACCGTCACCGAGCCCATCGCCCTCGATCTCA
>DASYSC010000069.1:0-1671 GCA_036003765.1 Candidatus Limnocylindria bacterium | reverse complement strand
TTCGACGGCACGTACCTCTACCAAATCGCCGAAGCGCGCATCGACAAGATCGATCCCGCCACCGGCGACGTCGTGGCGTCGATCCCGGCGCCCGGTCACGGCCGCGACTCGGGCCTCGCCTGGGCCGAGGGCAGCCTTTGGGTGGGGCAGTACCGCGATCGCAAGATCCACCAGATCGATCCCGAGACCGGCGCCATTCTGCGCACGATCGAGTCCAACCGCTTCGTCACCGGCGTGACCTGGGTCGACGGCGAGCTGTGGCACGGCACCTGGGAAGGCGACGAGAGCGATATCCGCCGGATCAACCCGGAGAGCGGCGCCGTGCTGGAGCGACTGGAGATGCCGCGCGGCACCGCAGTCAGCGGGCTCGAGTCCGACGGGGCAAACCTTTTTTATTGCGGCGGCGGACCGAGCGGAAAGGTCCGCGCCGTGCGACGTCCGAAAGGAGAAAAACGATGAACGCACGAGAGAAAACGATGACCGATCACATAACTGGAACACGTGAAGAGTGGCTTGCGGCCCGGCTCGACTTGCTCGAGGCCGAGAAGGAGCTGACGCGGCGCAGCGATGAGCTGGCGCGGCGGCGGCAGGAGCTTCCCTGGGTTCGGATCGACAAGAAGTACCGCTTCGAGACGGACGAGGGGTCAGCGTCCCTCCTCGATCTCTTCAGAGGACGCTCGCAGCTTCTCGTCTACCACTTTATGTTCGGGCCCGACTACACGGCGGGATGTGCGACCTGCTCGACGATCGCGGACGGTTTCAACGGCTTCGTCGTCCACCTGGCTAATCACGACGTTACGCTTTCGGCCGTGTCGCGGGCGCCGCTCGCGAAGCTACAGGCGTACAAGCGGCGGATGGGATGGACGTTTCCCTGGGCATCGTCGTTTGGCGCCGACTTCAACTCGGACTTCAACGTCTCGTTCACCGAAGAGCAACAACGCCGCGGAGGCATCGAATACAACTTCCGCCGCGAGCCAGCGTGGGAGGTACGCGAGGACCAGGGAATGGCGACCCGCATGACGGGGGATCCCGTCGCCGATAACGCGGCCATGACCGGAACCGACGTGGCCACGTACACGCGCGAGAGGCCGGGCATGAGCACGTTCGTGCTCGAGGACGGCGTCGTCTACCACACCTACTCGGCGTACGCACGCGGGCTGGACGGCCTCTGGGGCATGTACCAGTGGCTCGACCGCGCGCCACGCGGACGTAACGAGAGCGGTATCTGGTGGCGTCGCCACGACGAGTACGGCAAGCAAAGCACGGGCGCGCGCTAGGCGCCGGGTACTCGATGGACATCGAGGTCGTACGCAACACGCTCGAGCAAGCGAGCCTGGCGTCGCTTGCCATCGGCCTCGCGATCGGTTTCTTCTTCAGCTTCAATCCGGTCGCGCTCGCCGCGATCCCCGTTTCGCTCGCCTACGTGACCAAGGCACAGGCACCGCAACGGGCACTGCTGTTGGGGTCGATGTTCGTCCTGGGCATGATCGTGACGCACGCGCTGCTCGGGCTTGTGGTCGGTCTCGGAGGCGGCTGGATCCAACGCTTCATCGGTCGCGAATGGGGGCTGGTGCTCGGGCCGGCGTCAATCGTGATGGGGCTGGCGTGGCCGGGATGGATCAGGCTGCCGATTCCGCAGATACCCTTACGCGCGCGGCGGGCCGCTAGCAC
>DASYSC010000068.1:0-4119 GCA_036003765.1 Candidatus Limnocylindria bacterium | reverse complement strand
ATCGCCGTCGTTGGCGTGCAGTGTGTTGACGACCTCCCAGATATCCTGTCCGCGCCGGAGAGCCGCACGACGACCAGCCGGGCCCTCGACAAAGACGATCCCCGGGTGTGCATCCATACGGAGCCCCTCCTCGACATATCTCTGTACGAGGTTCGACCGCGGCTTGCCGAGTCGCTTGGCATGGCGATCCAGGCGCCGCAGGGCGTCAGCGCTTATCCGGGTCGGCAGATACGCTTTGGGAGCTCGGGCCATCACACGAACAGTAACACAGCGTAGTCGGTTGTGTTACATGAGCTGTCCTCGAACTCAGAGCCGGCGGAGCCGGGGGTCGAGCAGCTCCCGAACGGCGTCGCCGGTGATGTTGAAAGCCAGAACGACCAGCATGATCGCGAGCCCGGGGAAGGTCGGCAGCCACGGCGCCTCGCGCATGTAGCTGCGTGCCTCGGCGAGCATCTCGCCCCACTCCGGCGTGGGCGGCTGCGCCCCAAGGCCGACATAGGAGAGGCCGGCGGCGGCGAGGATCGACGCGCCCATCCCCACGCTCGCGAGGACGATGATCGGCGCCGCGATGTTCGGAAGGATGTGTCGCGCGAGAATCCGCACGGCACCCACGCCGAGGGCGCGCGCCGCGGTGACGTACTCGAGGTGCGTGGTCGCGAGCGTCGTGGCCTGCACCGTGCGCACATAGACCGGGATCGCCGCGATCCCGACGGCGATCATCACGTTCGTGAGTCCCGGGCCGAGGATCGCGACGATCGCGATGGCGAGAAGGATGCCCGGGAACGCGAGGAGGATCTCCGCGCCGCGCATGATCGTGACCTCCGCCCAGCCGCGCGCGTATCCGGCGATGAGCCCGAGCGTCGTCCCGACCGACAGCGCGATGCTGACCGCGACGATCCCGGTAAGGAGCGAGACCCGCGCGCCGAAGAGGATGCGGCTCGCGAGGTCGCGGCCTATCGCGTCGGTGCCCAGGAGGACCCGCGCCGACGGCGGCTCGAGAGCCGCCCCCGGGTAGACCCGCAGCGGGTCATGCGGCGCGATGCGGTCCGCGAGCAGGGCGACAAGCACGAACGCGACGAGCACCGCGATCGCGACGACGACATGCGGCCGACGCACGCGCGCATCGAGCAGAACGTTCATCGGTAGTGGATGCGCGGGTCGGCCCACGCATACAGGAGATCGATGGCGATGTTGACCAGGACGTAGCTCGTCGCGACCACGAGGACGATCCCCTGAACGAGCGGGAAGTCCCGTTGCAGGATGGCCTGCACCGCGAGCCGGCCGATGCCCGGCCGCGCGAAGACGCTCTCGACGATGACCGAGCCGGCAAGGAGCCCCCCGAACTGGAGGCCGACGATCGCGATGACCGGGATGAGGCTGTTGCGGAGGACGTGGCGCCAGAGCACCACGCGCTCGTGTAACCCCTTCGCGCGCGCGGTGCGGACGAAGTCCGTCGTGAGCGCCTCGAGCATTGTCGAGCGCGTCATGCGCGCGATGACCGCGGCCGCGGGCGCGGCGAGCGTGATCGCGGGCAGCACGAGCCCCGCCGGGCCCGAGCTCGTCACCGGAAGGAGCCGGAGCCACGTCGCGACGACCAGGATCAGGAGCAAGCCAAGCCAGAACGTCGGAAGGGAGAGGCCGATGAGCGAGGCGACCTGAGCGGCGCCGCGGACCGGACCCGGACCCGCCGCGGCGAGGACGCCCGAGGCGAGGCCGAGGAGGATCGCGAGCGCGACCGAGGCCAGCGTGAGCTGGATCGTCGACGGCGCCCGGTCCGCGATCTCCTCCGTCACCGCACGGCGGCTGCGGATGGATGTGCCGAGATCGCCGCGCACGGCACGCGCCACGAACTCCGCGTACTGCTGCGGGAGCGGCTCGTCCAGTCCCAGCTGGTGCCGCAGGGCCTCCGCGTCCGTTGCCGCCGGGCTCTCGCCGAGCATGATGGACACCGGATCGCCTGGGACCAGGTGCACCATCGCGAAGACAAGGAGTGAGACGCCGAACAGCACGGGCACCCCGAGCACGAGGCGCCGTGCGATGTATGCGATCATGCCGCGAACGCTAGAGGCGCGCTACTGCACGTACGCGTCGAACAGGATCGTCCGCCCCTCCGAGTCGAGCTTCACGTCCTTCCCGCGCGGCTGGTACGCGGTGTAGATGTAATTCGTCCAGATCGGCACCCAGAGCGCCTTGTCCACGATGTACTTCTGGATGTTCTCGTACAGCTTCAAACGCTTCGCGTCGTCGACCTCGAGCCGGGCGTCCTCGATCATCTTGTCCAGCGCCGCGTCCTTGTAATGCGAGACGTTGAGACCCGTCCCGATGTTCGACGAGTGGAACCAGATGTAGACGATGTCCGGGTTCGTGTACGTATAGCCCAGGAAGTGCGCCTGCTGCTCGCCTTGCTTGGCCTTCGCGAGCAGCGTCCCGAACTCGAACGTCTGGATCTTCATGTCGATCCCGAGGTCCTTGAGCTGCGCCTGCACCAGCTGCGCACTGTCCTTCCACGTGTCGATCGCGGCGTTGTAGAGCGTGAAGGTGAGGGGCTGCCCGCTCTTCATGCGGACCCCGCCCTCGAGCTTCCAGCCCGCCTGGTCGAGTGCCTCGGCGGCCTTGGCCTTGTCGAAGTGCGGCGCGTACTGAACGATCCCCGGGAAGTAGCCGCGGATCGAGGGCGGAAGCGGGCCGTACGCGGCCTCGCCGAAACCCTTGAGCGCCGTCTTGACGACGGCGTCCTTGTCGACCGCGTAGTTGAGCGCGCGTCGCAGGGCGAGGTCGTCGAAGGGCGCCTTCGTGACATTGAATTCAAGGAAGAGGCCGACTCCGTTGCGGTAGGCCTTCTTCACGTCGAAGCGCTTCTCGTCGAGGTAGCGCTGCACTTGCGCGGGCGGCACCCCGAGCTGGTCGACCTCGCCGCTCTCGAAGGCCGAGACCTGGGTCGCGGACTCGGGGATGATGCGGAAGACGATCGTGTCGATGAACGCGGCGCCCTTATGGAGGAAGTCCGCCGCCCAGGCGTAGTCGGGGTTGCGTGCGAGCACGATCCGGTCACCGCTCCGCCACTCGGCGACCTTCCACGGCCCGGTCGAGATCGGCTTCCGTCCGAAGTCGGCATCGTTCATCGCCTTGGGGCTCAGAGGAAGCATCCGGCCGGCGTCGCTCAAGTTGTCGAGCAGCGGCGAGAAGGGCTGGTTCAGCGTGAGGACGAGGGTCGACTTGTCCGTCGTGGCCACCGACTTCACCGGTCCGAGGAGCCCACCGGCGATCGGGGACTTGGTCGCGGGGTCGAGAGCCCGGTCGAACGTGGCCTTCATCGCGGCCGCGTCGAACGGCGTGCCGTCGTGGAATTTCACGCCGTCGCGGAGCTGGAATGTCCACGTAAGACCGTCCGGCGAGATGGCCCAGCTCTTCGCGAGCCCGGGGACGTACTTGCCCGATTGATCCTTCGCGATCAGCGGATCACCGACGTAGCGCAGGATCGTGTCGGAGAGCGCGGTCGTGGATTTGTGCGGGTCGAGCGTGTCGGGCTCTTCGGTCACCGAAACGACCCACTGGCCGCCGACCTTCGACGCGGAGCCCTGTGGGGCCGCGGCCTGACACGCGGCCTGAACGACGAGAAAGACGATGGCGGATACGAATAGCGAGCGTTTCACGGTCCCCCTCCCGCGCGATGAAGCGCGACCCGGGGATTATCCCGCCGCGAGGACTGGCCCCGCACCGAGGGAGTAGGGGCGACCGCGCTCCGACCGCACACCCAGCCGTCGATGCGATGGGCATTTTGACAATACCTATTCAGGTATAATGCCGCTCATGCGGGTCGCGGAAACCATTCGTGGTGCGCGTGCTCGGGCGGGACTATCCCAGTCCGCGCTTGCTGCGCGAGCGAGGACGTCGCAGCCTGCGATCGCTCGCTACGAAGCCGGCACAGCAACGCCCTCGCTCGCCACACTTGAGCGGATCCTGGCGGCATCGGGTAATTCACTCGTCCTCGAGATCGCCGCGCGACCCGGCCGCGCCTCCGTCCGCGGTGGCCGGCTTGCTCTGCTACGCCGGTCGCGTGAACGATTGCTGGACGCCGCTCGGCGTCACGGCGTCCGAAATCTCCGGGTCTTCGGGTCG